>NZ_JBGCCD010000007.1:0-203544 GCF_041262405.1 Lysinibacillus sp. RC79 | reverse complement strand
GTCGCTTCGCTTTCGCACAGACAAAACACCTTGTTGCTGTCGCTTCGCTTTCGCACAGACAAAACACCTTGTTGCTGTCGCTTCGCTTTCGCACAGACAAAACACCTTGTTGCTGTCGCTTCGCTTTCGCACAAAAAACATTTGCAGGCCTAAGCACAAAGCCGATTCCAGACCCAATTATGCCGAGGCATAATTGATTAGCTCATCACCATAACGTAAAGTCATTTATATAAATGGCTTACGTTTTAACAAATGTCAGCCACAACTTTTGGTGATGAGCCTTTTTAATATTTTATATAGCGAAATTATTGTAATAATATTATTTGTGCCGCTGCGTATTGCTTAGAATGTGTTATACTTACAAATCCATTTACAAGCTCCCCTTTGAAATATAAAACAGGATTACCAGCTTCCCCTCTTAAAATTTCAACATCATGAAGCTTACATTCTTCACCAATACCAGTTCCTAATGCCTTTGAAAATGCTTCTTTTGCAGCAAATCGTCCGGCCAAAAATTCTATTCTACGAGTTTCTGAATGTGCATCAAACAAAACTCTTTCCCTTTCAGATAAAATGCGGTCTTTAAATTTATTTGTTCTCCTCATTGCTTTAGCAATACGGTCAATTTCTACAATGTCGAGACCAATTCCTTTAATCATTTGAACTTCTCCTTTTCCTATTTCTAAAAAGCCATGTATAATGATTGTAAATTGAGGTGGAGTTATGTTTAGTAGAACAGAAAATTTTAAGCAATATACAAAGTATTATCCGATTGTTTCAACATTAATAGCGGTTAATTTATTTGTTTATGTACTAACTATTTTACCTGGAGTAGGAGAAAATGTATTGAATTACGGAGTTCAAGCGAACTTCCTTATACAAGCCGGTGAATGGTGGCGTGTTTTTTCTGCAATGTTTTTACATGCTAACTTTTTGCACGTTTTCTTTAATATGTTTTCTCTGTATTTATTCGGTCCAGAGCTTGAAAAAATTGCCGGCAAGGCACGCTTTATTACAATTTATTTAGTGTCTGGTATTGCAGGTAACTTGGCAACCTATCTACTTTATGATAGTAGCTACGCAAGCCTTGGTGCAAGCGGTGCTATTTTTGGAATATTCGGAGCTTTTGGAGCACTTGTCTACTATACACGTCGTACAATGCCAATGCTTCGCAAACTTATTTTGCCAATTATTGTTATCAGTGTTATTATGACTTTCCTACAGCCGAATGTGAATGTCTATGCTCACTTAGGCGGTTTAGTAGTAGGATTCCTTCTTGGACTCGTCTACTTACATCCAAAAAGAATTTTAAGCTGGCGTAAACAAAAGATGGCGGGTAAGTAATAGGTACAAAGAGGAACAATCATCCGTGATAAGCTATCATCGCGGATTGCTCCTCTTATTTTTATACTAGAGTGATAGGCAATTCGTCAATTTTATTTCAAAGTGCGACCGTATCCTCTTTCGCCGCCTTTATTTTTTTCCATTCAACTGCAGTTAAGCCATAGACAACTTGGTCTACATGGTGATCATAAAGCCACTCCGCATCTCTTAAACGTCCTTCTTCATTAAAACCTAATACTTTTGGGATTGTGCGGCTTCGGATATTTCCTACCGCTACTCGCACTTCAATGCGATTTAGCTTTAGATAGCTAAAGGCATAATCAATAAATGCTTTCATAGAATTTGTGACTAACCCCTTACCAACAAATTCGTTCCCTAACCAATATCCGATACTTGTCCATTTATGCTGCCAATTCACTTGATGATAGCCAATCACTCCCGCAAGCTTCCCCTCATAATATATCCCCGCTTGTAGGCCATTATTATCCGCGTATTGTTGCATTGCATCTCTTACAAATCGCTCTGTATCCTCTACTGTTTTCACATCATCCACAAAGGGTAACCACTCTCGCAACGTATTTCTCGAACGATCCGTCAACGCGAATAATTCATCTACGTCACTTAAATCCAACAATTTTAAATACGTGTTCTTATTAATATCATACTTAAACAAAATTACCACCCCTTTTGTTTGATTTATTCTATTATAAACAGTATATTTTCATATTTATAGATAAAAAAGGATAATACTTCTATTAATTTCAAGGAATATCCAGATTTCTGCGTTCAATGTTCATACCAAGATAATATTGTTTCAGCATCTTGCTGCTCTAAGCTTCGTACATTCCCTGTCATACCAGTCATGCCTGACATTACCGTCGCTTTTACAGTCATAATATTCTTTCTTTTTTGGAAATACGTTTGAGTAGTCCCAATAGATTGTATGCGTTTTTTCTCCATAAAAAATGTAATACGACTGAACACACGATATTGCATAGTTAGTTGCTTTCCATCTATCATATAACCAGCTGTTTTATGTTGCCAAATACCAATTAATATTGTTAATGGAATTAATAATAACGAAAACAATCCATACGGATATAAGAAATAACTACATGCACCAATTATAGGTATGAGCCAAACAAAATCAATTCGGTAAAAAGATGGACGAGCTCGTTTTGGTGAATGGATAAATTCTGGTTGCCAATTTATATCTGGAAAAAGTTGCTCTAGCGTTTCCAAACAATCTTGCTTCTGAATAAGTGGGAACAGAGTAATTTTTTTATCATTCCCCTCTCCACCATTTCCTCCAGCACTCTCAACAACAACTGTTGCAAAGCCAAATAATTGACGCACTGGATTCTCTACAATACGAATCGCCTGAATTCTATTTAACGGTAAAGTAATTCGTTTTTTCTCAATTAGCCCTTTTGTAATAATAAGCTTTTCATCTTCAATTCGGACTGTATATTCGTAATAATTGATCAGTGTAATAACAAATGACACAAACCATGCCACAATTAGGCTGAATATCACTGTTAGTGCAACTAATAATGCACCAATTTTCGCAAAGTCAGCTAGCTCATTGAAAATTTCCTCATATGGGATTATATCTGAAATCTGAGGGATAATTGCTGCTACCCCGGACAGAACGACCCCAATTCCACCTGAAGTTATGGCCATTATAAGTAAATCACGTATCGACATATGATAAATCGTTGGAGCTGATACTTCCTCTATTAGCGACTGCTCATCATTCATCTGTTCATTTACTTGGTTTTTTGCACGACGCATTTCCAACTCTATGACATCTGCCGCTACCTTACGTATAGCCGTTAACTCTACCTCCGGCTTTCTATCCTTACTTCCTGCAGTTTCAACCTGTACTTTTACTAAGCCAAATAGTCGATGAAAAATACCCTCATTGTAATTTAAGCTTTGAATACGTTCAAATGGGATATAGCGTTTCTTTTTAACGAACAAGCCGTACTTTACACGCAATTCTCCATCTTCAAACCAATATACAAAAGTACGCCATTTAACAATGCCACTAACAAGTGCAAGTAAGGCCCCTACTCCCCATATACCGAATAAGAAAATCGTACGCCAAAAATTATCACTATGGAAATTAAAGGAGAAGTGAAATCCATTAGTTGCAATAATAATAATTAACGGGAAAATCATACTCTTTAATGCTTTTGCACTTGTAATAATAGCCGATATCGGGTGTAAACGATTAATTTCCTTAGACATCATCTTCCGCCACCCTTGCTAATTCCGAAATACGTGCACGAAGCCCATCAGCCTCGTCCATTACAAGTGCAGGAATTGTATGTACAGTTGCAGCTGTTGATATTGAAATATTACCTAAACCATATTTTTTTAATATAGGTCCTTGCGTCGTATCAACATGCTGCACGCGCACCATTGGAATAAGTGTACGTTTAACAACGAATAAACCATGTTGCACCTCAATCTCATTGTCACGCACCTCATAGCGCCAGCGTTCCCATCTTACCTTTGGAAATAGATAAACAGATAGGATAGCACTAAGTGTGACTACAGCAACTGCAATGAGATAAATATATGATGGCCATTCATAATAATAAGTGCCGTAGCAGACTAAAGTCGCTACAATCAAAAGGAATAACGTTTGCAATACACCATATAAACGCCACACCGTTAACCCTTTCCTGGAAATTTTGTGAATTGGTTCTGTTCTCAAAATCGATCCCTCTCTTTCATTATCTAAGTATACGTAACCATTTATCTTTTTGTTTCATTTTATATCAATTTCGCCTTGGCGTAATTGCGTCCGGAATCGACTTTGTGCTTGGACACCCGCTGAAAGAAGTTAAAAAAAACCTTACAGCCACTTTGACTGTAAGGTTTAATCATTTTGATGAAGATAAAGTTAGTCTTCGTGACGACGTGGTGCGCGTGAACGACCTTGTCCACCCTCACGGCGACCTCCGTCACGGCGTCCGCCATCTCGACGATTTCCGCCACTTCCTCCACTTCCTCCACGGCGATCTCCGCCACGTCCGCCTTCTCGACGTCCGTTAAAGCTACGGTTACCGCCATTACCGCCACGTCCACGATCTCCACCACGACTGTTAGAACGCTCACGACGCATTGGTAATGGTCGTTCTTCAGTAATTGTTACTGGTGAGTCATCTGGCTCTTTTGTTAATGAGCGAAGTGCAGCAGCTACAACATCGATTGCATCATGGTTTTCAAGTAATTCTGTCGCAAGTATACGATAATCACCTAAATCGTTGTTCGCAATAAGACCTTCTAGTGTCTCCATAGATAGGCGTTGTTGACCCACTAAAGCTTCGTCCGATGTTGGTGGTCGAAGTGGTGTCATACGTTTTTTCGTTGTTTCTTCTACAATACGTAAGTAGCCCATTTCACGAGGTGTTACAAATGTTACTGCAAGACCTGATTTACCTGCTCGGCCTGTACGACCAATACGGTGAACATAAGACTCCGGATCTTGAGGAATATCGAAATTATAAACATGTGTTACACCAGAAATATCAAGCCCACGAGCAGCTACATCTGTTGCCACAAGAATATCAATTTTATTTTCTTTAAATTGACGTAATACGGAAATACGTTTTGCTTGGCTTAAATCACCATGAATCCCTTCTGCTAGGTAACCACGGATTGATAACGCTTGTGCTAGCTCATCCACGCGACGTTTTGTACGTCCAAAGATAATCGCAAGTTCTGGTTGGTGAACGTTTAATAAACGAGATAAAATGTCGAATTTTTCACGCTCAGCAGACTTCACAAAATATTGATCGATGTTATCAACTGTTAACTCTTTAGCCTTAATTTTTACGATTTCTGGATCACGCATAAATGTCTCAGCAATTTTACGGATTGCTGGTGGCATTGTTGCTGAGAACAATAATGTTTGACGTTCAGCAGGCACATTTTCTAAGATTGAATTAATATCGTCGATAAAGCCCATGTTTAACATTTCATCAGCTTCATCAAGTACCAATGTTTGAACATCTTCTAATTTTAGAGTACGACGATTAATATGGTCAATTATACGACCAGGTGTACCTACGATAATTTGAGGTTTATTTTTCAGTGCACGGATTTGACGGCCGATTTCTTGACCACCGTAAACTGATAATAATTTTACACGTTTATCATAACCAATTTTATATAGCTCTTCTGAAACTTGAATCGCTAATTCACGAGTTGGTGCAATTACTAATGCTTGGATATTTGGATTTTTCGGGTCGATTTTTTCGATAAGTGGAATCCCGAAAGCTGCCGTTTTACCAGTACCTGTTTGCGCTTGACCTAATACATCACGGCCTTCAATCGCAAAACGAATAGTACCTTCTTGGATTGGTGTTGCTTCTTCAAATCCCATACGCTTTACAGAGCGTAATGTAGATTCGCTAATATTTAATTCTGAAAAATTTGTCAAACTTCTCAATCTCCTTTTTTTCCTTTTAAGTTGACAAATGGTTACATTTTCAGATGAAGTTGTCGGCAAATTCGAGCCTGTGTTTTGGAACGTTTCCGTTACTTAAAATTTTTCTCTATATGATGGTCACATAGAGCTCTCTTATATGAAAAGGAAAGCCCGGTCTTTACCGAGCGGTTTGATTCTGTCGTAATTATTCACTTTAGAATAAAACCGTTGTGTTCAAAAAAAAGTACTCTTCAATCAAATATGAAGAGTCTTCGCACAAAATGTATCCATTGCTTACACTAGTCTAACATGGGATTAAAACGTATGCAACGATAACGCATGAGTCGTAATAATCTGACTACTTTACGCACTCATTAAAAACGACAAAACGTAAGAAAACCATTCAGAACAATCTTCATCATAACATATATGATGCTTCCCTTTATCAGAAAAATACAAAGTTTTATCGTTTGAGGTTACTTGATCATATAAAAATTGAGCAGTATGATATGGTACTATTCCGTCTAATTTTCCTTGTACAATATACACCGGAATTTTAATATCTTTATAATACGGCTCCACCATTCGAACAAGCTTCATGAATTCTATCGTTGACGATAGTGGCACATGATTAAACTTATGCCGGTATCGTAAATACAACTCATTACTAGACAGATTACGATGATACGCCTCAGTGGCAAGCATTTTAAAATCTTTGACTAGTTGCTTCGGACTCACATACTTGGCAGCAGCGCTTAGTAATACTAGCTTTTTCACTTTATAACGCTTAGCTAAATAGAGCGCTATAATGCCACCCATTGAAAACCCAACTACTATTACTTCATCTACTTTTTTAGCAAGATCGCGAAAAGCGAGTTCGGCATCCATTAACCAATGCTTAGCGGTGAAACCTCGCATTTGTAATTCATCCCCATGCCCTGACAAAGTAGGTTCTTCAATCAACCAATTTGTATGTGTACGTAAATAGGTAGTAAAAGGTTCTACTTCATAAGGTCCGCCTGAAAATCCATGTATACATAACACACCTACTGACATTATTTTCACCTCTAAATGTGTAACTCATTTAAATCAAGAATTTAAAGAATCGGTGAGAGAATTTCCCACCGATTCCTTGTTTCATTTTATGACGTAAATGCACGTAAGATTGTTTCTAATTTCATACCACGAGAGCCTTTTAGTAAAACGATAGACTCCTCGTTAGCTTGCTGTAGTTTTTCGATAATTGGCGTATAATCATCCTCAACATATAGCAAATGTTCCTCATCAAAACGCTCTTTTAAGACTTCATTTAAATAAGCCATTCGTGGGCCAAATAAACATACATAAGCGATTTCTTCTGCATGAATATCCTTCGATAAATCTTCATGGAAATGCTTTTCATTTGGGCCAAGTTCAAGCATATCACCTAACACAAGCCATTTTTCTGGGCGAATCGTTGTCGATGCTACAAATTGAATAGCTGCCTCCATAGAGGTCGGTGCAGCATTGTATGCATCATTAATAAACAATGCCCCATTTGATCCATTCACTTGTTGCATGCGCATATCCGTTAGAGCTACTTGTTTTAAGGATGCACGAATTTGGTCATCGTTTAAACCTAGCTTTTGAGAAATTAACATGGCGACTAATGTATTTTTCACTTGGTGCTTCCCGAGAACGGAAATAAAGAAATCTCCTTCAATCACACCATGTGTAGAGAAGCCACTACCATCAGCAGTTGCTTCAATATTGTCTGCATACAATAGATTGCCATGCTCTAAGCCAAATGCCACTGCATTTAATTGCTGCTCTTTCGCAACTAGTTCTTGAAGCAACGGTTCATCCCCATCATAAAATAGCACTCCATCTGGTTGCATTCCTTGAATTATTTCAAACTTGGCTTTAGCGATTCCGGCACGTGAGCCTAAATCTTGCATATGAGCCTCGCCAATGTTTGTAATCACTGTCATATGTGGACGAGCAAGCTTCGTTAAAAATTCTATTTCACCAAAACCACTCATACCCATTTCAAGTACAGCGACATCAGTATCTTCATCTAGCTGTAAAACCGTAATAGGCAAACCTAGTTCATTATTAAAATTCCCAATTGTCTTTTGTACTTTAAAAAATGGTGTTAGCGTTCCTGCTAAAATATCTTTCGTCGATGTTTTACCGTTTGATCCAGTAATACCAATAAATTTCGCCTTATGCTCACTGCGATAGGCACGTGCCATTTGCTGCAATGCCAATTCCGAATTATCTACAAAGAGTAATGGTACACCTTGTGGTGGATTTGGTTCATCTTTCTGCCAAAGAGAAGCACCTGCTCCTTTTTCAAAGGCCTGCAGAACAAATTTATGTCCATTGGCCGTTTCACCACGAAATGGTACAAACAGGTCCCCTTGTTGAATTGTACGTGTATCAATAGAAATTCCTGATACAACCGTATCACCAAAAGCTGGCACATCTTCATTTAACCATGTAGCTAACTGCTTTAATGTTTTTTTCACAATAATCCCACTCAGTCTTTTTTATAGTGAAGCTGTTGTTTTTCTTCAAAACGCTCAATTGCTAGTGTAATCAGACGATTAATCAGCTCTGGGTAGCTTACATTTGTATGCTGCCATAGAAGAGGATACATGCTAACAGGCGTAAAACCTGGCATTGTATTCACTTCGTTAATATAAATGCTGTTATCGGCCGTCACAAAAAAGTCCGCACGAACTAAACCGCTTCCATCAATGGCTTTGAACGCACGCTTTGCTAGCTCCTGTAAGCTTGATAGTGTATCTTTAGAAAGCTCTGCTGGAATAATAAGGGCTGTTGAGCCATCTTTATATTTAGAGTTATAATCATAAAATTCAGTTACTGGTTTAATTTCACCAGGTACAGAAACTTCCGGGAAGTCATTTCCTAGCACAGCTAGTTCAATTTCACGAGCGACAATACCTTGCTCAACTACAATTTTACGATCATACTGTAAGGCTATTTCGATAGCCTTCACTAATTCATCACGATTTGTTGCCTTGCTAATTCCGACACTTGATCCCAAGTTTGCAGGTTTCACAAACATCGGCCATTCCAACTTATCTTCACAACGAGCAAGGATTGCCTCCTGTTCACTAGCCCACTCGCCACGAATGAAGTACGTAAACGGCACTTGTGGTAAGCCGGCAATTTCAAATAATTGCTTCATGATTACTTTATCCATGCCAGTTGCTGATGCTAACACACCATTCCCTACATACGGCAAATTTAGAACCTCAAGTAAACCTTGAACAGTTCCATCTTCACCATTAGTACCATGAAGTAATGGGAAAATTACATCGAATTGTACAGATTTACCATATTTATCAATTAAAAAATCTGTAATATTATTTTCTAAAATTGTGGCATCATCACCAAATTGTAATTCTTCAATTGTACTTGCAGGTTTTTTTAGACGCTCACCACGGCGCCATTCCCCTTCAAGCGTGATGAAAATCGGATATACTTCATACTCCTCGAAATTCAAAGCTCCAGTGACTGCACGTGCTGTCGACAATGACACCTCATGCTCTGCTGACTTTCCACCGTATAATAAACCGATTCTTTTTTTCATTTTTGTGCCCTCCACATACTTCTTGAGTACTATTAGTTTATCATGAAACGTCTTGACAAATAACATAAAAATCTCACCGTGATTTTGACGGTGAGATTTGAGTGTATATTCATTCTACGTACAAATGAATAGATCAATTATGCCTAGGCATAATTGCGTCAGGAATCAGCTTTGTGCTTAGGCCTGCACGATGCAGATCAGTTAGCCGTTATCGCATGGATGCGATGATTTTAGGCTAACATCCTTTATTGAACTCCCTTCTGATTCCGTGACATCCGCCGGAGGCTTTAGGCCAACATGATGTTGGTCACTCAGTCGTTGCCACAGGATGTGGCGTTCTTAGACTGAGTTCCTCTATTTCAGCGGGTGTTTGGATACCCGCTGAAAGAAGTTAAATAATATAAATCAATTCATCGTGCTCATTTTTCAAAATTGTATTTAAATCATCCCATACCTCATCAGGGAAGGAATATTCTGACAGATTGCGAATTTCGATACCGTAGGCTTCTTTAGGTTTTTCAATTCGATACAATGAAAACAGTGCTCCGTCTTTAGTAAAAGAACGATAGGCACGCAAAAATTCAGGTGAAATAGAAGGAATACTCGACTTCACTTTCCGTCGCCAAAAACCAGTGCTACGTTCCTTTTCACGAATCAAACTGTTCAAAACATTCGCAATGAGTAAATCAGAATCACTTAAATGGCGAAAATAAATTTTAGTCATTTTCTCTAAGTCTGAAGAATAGTAGACAAATCGATTTTGCAATTTATTAAAAAATGGTGAAGTTATCGGTTCCTTTTTATGACTTATGTAAAGCAATTCTCCTTGTTCCAACGGTGTTAGTTGGTCTAGCCTCTTCTCATCCATAAAGTCTATCCAACACAATTCTTTGGATTCAGTAGCTTTCTTTACAAACTGAGGTACTTCATCTTCTGGTATATAATCAAACTGTGTATGCATATTAAAGGAGCCATCTTCATAGGAATGTTTCAATAACAGTAAGTGATGCAGTGGTTCAAGTGCAGCCACAAATTGCGAGAATTTAAGCCCGCTAAAAATAACAAATTTATCGACATCATTCATATGAACATAAATATGATACATAAAATCTTCTGCTGACTTCAATTTTTTAGCCACAACCATCACCCCATTCTTCACTACATTATAAAACTAAACATGCATTTTTTGAAACATTTTATGCTAATAATCGTCATAACAATATTCACAGGCGTAAAAGTGTTTTTTACGGTATAATATGAATGTTAAAGATGCTATTGTATGTATGTTT
Source organism: Lysinibacillus sp. RC79 (assembly GCF_041262405.1). Taxonomy (NCBI): domain Bacteria; kingdom Bacillati; phylum Bacillota; class Bacilli; order Caryophanales; family Bacillaceae; genus Lysinibacillus; species Lysinibacillus sp. RC79. The sequence continues at coordinate 192,866 of NZ_JBGCCD010000007.1, read as the reverse complement.
TTAACCACTCTGAATGAACAAATTTTAAAAAATATAATTCTATTCATTTTTTTCAAATATCTGCGAGGATTCTAAGCCAAAAGCTAGCATCGAGCCTCATCGATAACACACTTATTTCGGCATCAATATTTACCTCTTGACCTAAGGTGAATACTCCTTATCAATTATGCCTTGGCATAATTACGTCCGGAATCGGCTTTGTGCTTAGGCCTGCGTGATGCAGGTCAGTTAGCCGTTATCGCATGGATGCGATGATTTTAGGCTAACATCCTTTAAGAGCTCCTTTCCGATTCCGTGACATCCGCCGAAGGCTTTAACTTCTTTCGGGGGTGTTTGAAAAGTAGCTTAAATCCGATTCATCTCACCACCGAAAAAGGTGGGGGACTTTTGTTGAAAGAAGTTAAATATATTTGGCAGCATATTGAATTGGAATTAATTTGAATCAAATTTACTCATGAAGAGATACTATATTAATTTTAGGTGGCTTGTATGGAAAATAAACGAAATTTCGCGAATCGTTTTGACTGGACGCTCGCTTTTATACTTTTAACCTTCCTAGTCATAAGTTTGTTAGCCATTGCCTCGGCGCAAACATCAGGTCAGTATGGCATTAACTATGTTCCTAAACAATTGCAATGGTACGTCATTTGCGCAGTAATTATTGGAATAGTTATGTTTTTTGAACCTGACCAATATAAAAAAATGTCTTGGTATATGTACGGTGCAGGAATTTTCTTATTAGTACTGCTTATCTTCATGCCAGAAGGAACAGGGCAAATCGGTGAGCGTATTAATGGTGCAAAAAGCTGGTATAAGACCCCTCTAGGAAATATACAGCCCTCTGAGTTTATGAAAACCTTTTACATTTTAGCACTTGCTCGACTAATTAGTAAGCACAACGAAGTTTATTCCTTTAGATCAGTAAAAACGGACTTCATATTGCTATGTAAAATCGCTGCTACACTGCTACTACCTTTAGCTCTTATTATGAAGCAGCCTGACCTTGGTTCAGCATTAGTATTCTTTGCCATTACAGCTGCTGTTGTCATCGTAGCGGGTATATCGTGGAAAATTATTTTACCAACTTTTCTAGGTGGCGCTATAGTAGGTGGTTCTATTTTATGGATGGCACTCTTTATGCAGGGTTTTTTAGAGAAAGTATTCGGCTTTAAACCCTATCAGTTTGCTCGAATCTATTCTTGGTTAGATCCATATTCATATTCTTCTAGTGATGGATACCATTTAATTACTTCCTTAAATGCCATTGGTTCAGGTGAAATTTTCGGTAAAGGTTTCCGCGGTCGTGAAGTTTACGTTGCCGAAAATCATACCGATTTTATTTTTACGGTTATCGGAGAAGAATGGGGTTTTATTGGTGCTAGTATCGTTATTTGTATTTTCTTTTTATTAATCTATCATTTAACAAAAACTACACTATTATTGAAAGATCCATTCTCAACATATGTATGTGCTGGTATTATTGCAATGATTACATTCCACGTACTTGAAAATATCGGTATGACTATTCAGCTTTTACCTATTACCGGTATTCCCCTACCGTTTATCAGTTATGGGGGAAGTTCATTGATGGGGAACTCGCTAGCCCTCGGTCTTGTTTTCAGTATGCGTTTCCACTATCGTACGTACATGTTTACTACTCACGATGATGATGATTAATTATGGATATAAAAAATGGGTAGTCTCAATAACAGAGACTACCCATTTTCATTTGTAAAACGAGTTAAGCTTGAACTTGCGGAGTTTGCGTTGGTGGTGTGAGCACTTTTAAAAGTTCAAGTCGAGACTTTGTTACAGTGGCTGTTACACCCAACTTAGATAAATTCGAAACGATCTTTTTCAAATCTACTTCTTTTGTCATACATTCCACCTCAATCTTTCCTCGAATTTATATAACGTTTTATTTCCAAAAAAGTTTCATTTTTGCAAGTGTAAGATGTCTGACGAGTTAATCTCTTTCTATCATAACATTTAACTCTGCATTAAAATTTTTCATTTTTGTTACAATGTAAATTTTTCCTTCGCTTAACTATTTACCATCCCATAATCAAAGCGTGGAATTGATTTCCGTTCCGACTGGGCGCTTTCCTGGGGGCGTCCGATGAGCCCCAAGGAGTCGCCCAGTCTACACTCCAATCAACTATAACGTGTTAATAAATGTCATTCTTATAAACTTTTTTACCACTAAACAGCAAAAGTTAAACTCAAAAATATAAAATACCGATATACCCTCTAGTAGTATACCCCAGAGATAATTTAATACACTATGCGACAATCGATACAAAAATTAAAAATGGAATGAGTCCATTTAGTTACTTTAAAAATCTTCATTAATTTTAAGTATCAATATAATCCCATTGTTAACAGTCTGCCGTTTTTTATACATTGTTTTAGCCTCTTTTCTCTACTGCACTCCAAGCATTCACTCTAATCACTTATATACATGGCATGCGTTTTAACAAATGTCATCCTATACTTTTGGTAATAAGCCATTAAGCACTTAAATTGTCTTCCGTTTTCTTGTAATAACAATAACAAGAGAGGTAGAATATACATACTAAAATACTGTAAGAAAGTAGGGTGCTGTATGAAAAAGGCAATTTTGTTATTAATGTCTGTTCAATTCCTCGTCTACCTTGGATTTGGAATTATTATACCTGTCTTACCCGAGGTTGTAGTTCAGCAAAATTGGGATGATATACACGTAGGTGGCTTACTTACAGTGTACTCGCTTGCAAGTTTTTTCACTGCACCACTTTGGGGTATGCTATCCGATAAGGTAGGACGTAAGCAACTTATATTAATGGGCCTAGTTGGTTTTAGCTTAAGCTTTGTTATTTTCTCATTATTTATTGATAATTTAGCAATGTTGTACATCTCACGTGTTGTGGGTGGTTTATTCTCGGGCGCACTATATACAGCTGTAACAGGCTTTGTAGGAGATATGTCGAGTGAGGAGGATCGCAATAAATATATGGGTCTCATGGGCATGTCCATCGGGCTCGGTTTTATTTTCGGTCCAGCAATTGGTGGTATGCTCGGACATTATAGCCTGCAAATGCCATTTGTCGCTTCAGCAACACTAATTGCACTATTATTTATTTATGCAAGTTTCGTTTTAAAAGAACCTACAAAACGAAAAGATACAAATAAACGTGCAATTGTGCCAAAGGGTGCTACCAAAATGTTGCAGTACCGTGTGCGTTATTTATTTATGTTCTCATTTTTAGTGACTTTTATGCTGGCAGGAGTAGAAGCCACGTTCCAGCTCTTCCAAATTGATCGAATTCAAATTACACCATTACAAATTGGTTATTTGTTTATGTTTAGCGGCTTTGTAGATGCAGCTATTCAAGGCGGTGTTGTTAGACGTATTAAAAATGGAAGCGAGACAACTTGGTTAATAAGTGCACAAATTGTCACTGCTATGGGTATGCTTTTATTCACTTTAACAGCCAACTTATTTATGGCAGGTTTTGCCCTTTGTGTTTTTACAGCAGGAAATGCACTAGCAAGAACATGCGTCGTATCTCTTTCAACTAAAGAATCTGGTGGTCAATATGGGACTGCAGCGGGTCTTTCCTATTCAATGGATAACCTAGGACGTATTCTAGGTCCACTATTATTCACTTGGCTATTTACATTACAATCTAGTTTAGGCTATTATACTTCAGCAGCAATAGCTGTCGTTTCAATAAGTTTAATATTTATTTTTAAAGCATCAAATAAATCTTTACGCTTTGAATAATTTGTTGATAAAAAGCCGTAACTTAATAGTAATTCGAAGTATACCGAATACATCAAGGAATATTGGACTCCTTAAAGTGGAATATCGGAGGGCTCTGCATGAACAAAACAACAAATCTTTTACTTCCAAAAGAGCTAGAATCGTTTCGTTTTGAAATTGAAGATACACTACTTTCAGCAATGATTATCACACCATATAAACGTTCAACTACGTTTACGGAAAGTAAATTTGCTGGGGAACCTTATTTACCCTATTACCAAACGTATCCGAAAGATATTACAGGTGAGCCTATGCGGCTATTAGCTCAAATTAACTTTGCAGATATGCCACCACTAAAGGATTTCCCATCTCAGGGTATTCTTCAATTTTTTATTTCATCTAATATTTTCGTGAATGCTGATCATTATCACGAGGATATTTTCCAGCAATTTTATAAAATACGTTTTTATCCTACCGCAGATTTTGAAGCGACTGTCCCTAAACAGGAGTTTTTAGCACACAAAGCAGATGATCGGTTCCCTATTGATCAGGAGTTAGCATTACAATTTCAACCGATCCAAGAACCTGTTTCTGCTTTAGATTATCGTGCGGTACACTATTTACCAACATTAATTCCTTCATCAGAAGATGTTGATTTACGGGAGATTTATCTACAACACTTCTTAGGGGCTGGAGCTAAAATTGGTGGTTATGCCTATTTTTTAGAGGAGGATATCCGTCACGAATCGCAGCTCCTTAAACGATATGATGTATTATTACTCCAAATCGACTCTAATGATGAAATCGGTATTATGTGGGCAGATAGCGGCGTTGGGAAGTTTTTTATTAACCGAGAAAAGCTTCTTCAAAGGGATTTTTCTGATATTTTATTTCAATGGGAGCATTACTAATTATTTATCTTTATTCAGCAAATGTTTTCTGTAGCGAAAGCGAAGCGGCAGCTACAAATGTTTTCTGTAGCGAAAGCGAAGCGGCAGCTACAAATGTTTTCTGTAGCGAAAGCGAAGCGGCAGCTTACAACCATTACAACAAGGCGAAATTGATTGTGGATTACCCCGTTCTAGTTTTGGAGGTAATCCTTTTCAATGCTTACTAACAATTTCGTATCTTCTTTCCACATATAAAGTAAGCTATACTAGATATATTGCGAAAATATAGTAAAGGCAGGTGTAGGAATGAGTATTTTTACAGACTTTGGATATCTAGTATCTTTAATTATGTTTGTCAATATTTTAGCAGCAATGGTCATAATTTTTTTAGAGCGTAAAGATGCCACTTCTACATGGGCATGGATTCTCGTACTATTTTTCATTCCATTAGGTGGGTTTATTTTATACTTGCTATTCGGACGACAATTACGGAGAAAGCATTTATTCCGTTGGGAAGGACGCAAGGATATTGGTATCGATAACCTTATTAGTTATCAGACAGAAGCGATCCGAGATGATAAGTTCGAGTTTCGTATAGAAAATGCGGAAAATTATAAAGAGATGATTTATATGCATCTTAAAACAAATAATGCAGTATTAACGCAGGACAACCACCTTGATATTTTTGATGATGGGGCAAATAAATTTGAGCAGCTTCTAAAAGATATTGAGGCAGCAAAAGATCATATTCACATTCAATATTATATTTTCCGTCTAGATGACTTAGGTACACGCATTGTTACTAAACTTATAAAAAAAGCAAAGCAAGGGGTTAAGGTAAGAATCTTATATGATGAAATGGGCTCACGCAACGTTAAAAAACGCCATTTCAAGGAATTGCTTAATGCAGGCGGTGAAATTGAAGTATTTTTCCCATCCACTTTGCCACTTATAAACCCTCGTTTAAATTTTAGAAATCACCGAAAAATCGTTGTGATTGATGGCCGTATTGGTTATATCGGTGGCTTTAATGTCGGAGATGAGTACCTAGGTCTACAAAAGAAGTTTGGCTATTGGAGAGATACACATTTACGTATTGAAGGTAGTGCCGTACATCCATTACAAACACGTTTTTTACTTGATTGGAATCAAGCTTCCGCACAACAGAAAATGGGTTATTCGGACCGTTACTTCCCTGCTATTCCAAAAAAAGGCGATGTAGGCTTACAAATCGTGTCTAGCGGACCTGACTCCGAATGGGAACAAATTAAAATCGGTTATTTAAAGCTTATTAATATGGCGAAGAAATATATATATATCCAAACGCCATATTTCATACCTGATGTTAGTTTTTTAGATGCTATTAAAATTGCGACGCTTTCAGGCATTGATGTAAGGATCATGATTCCAAATAAGCCTGATCATATGTTTGTTTATTGGGCTACATACTCATACGTAGGACAATTATTGCGTGCAGGAGCAAAAGTTTATATTTATGAGAAGGGCTTTATTCATGCAAAAGCAATTATTATTGACGATGAAGCATCTACAGTCGGAACTGCAAACCTTGACGTACGAAGTTTCAGTTTGAATTTTGAAGTAAATGCCTTCATTTATGACTCAACGATTTCACATCAGCTTGCTGAGTTATTTGAAAAGGATATTTTTGATTGTACTGAATTAACCTGGGAAATGTACAAAAATCGTTCTACACTGATTAAATTTAAAGAATCCATTTCACGCTTACTAACACCTATCTTATAGAATGTAAAAAAGGAAGAGAACTAGTTCATTAATTATGAACAACTCTCTTCCCTTTTTTTATTTCACACCTAAATATTCTTCTAGCGTACTATTTTGTTTTTTAATGTCTTTTGCTATGTCTACACCAACATAACGGTAATGCCATGACTCATACATATAACCTGTGATGTCTTCTTTATTTTTGGGGAAACGTAAAATAAAGCCGTAGTCTTGAGCATGTGTAAATAACCATTGTCCTGCTGGTGTTTCGCCGAATTTTTCAGTTAGCCATAAATTATCTTTGCCGCGCTCCCCTATATCAAAGGCCAAACCTGTTTGATGCTCTGAATAACCTGGTCGAGCACTATAGCGATCAGCCGCAGCTTGTCCATCACGTTTAGCATAGTTATTATATAATGTTGTTTGATAGTCAAAAGATCGATATCCGCTAAAGGCTACTAAATCAAAACCTTGTTTTTTTGCTGCATCAAACATTTTGTTTAGTGCTTGACGTGCCTCAGGATTTTCTTCAGGCGCGAAGGTAGATGGTAGCGGATATATTTTATTCGCTAATAAAATACCCTTAATATATGTCGGCTCAGTTGGTAATGTTTGATTTGGTACATAGCCATTTTCATCTGTCTTCACAGGATTATCTGCTGTTTTTTTCGGTTCTTCTTTTGCAGGTGAATCTTTTTTAGTTAGTTCTGCTGTTTGTTGTTCTTCTTCATCTGATGCATTACTTACCTGTTTATTTTTATAGTTATAAACTACGAAAATAGAGACAATAAGCGCCACTGAGATTACAGCACCAAGGATGAGTGGTAAACGTTTCTTTTTCACTATTTTTTACCCCTTTTAAAGTTATCCAGTACTTCATGGTAAGTACCCTCTTTCAAAAAATTTAGAAAGAACAGTCCTAGTAAGTACCGATACTATTTTGTACTATATTGGTTCATCACCCAAAGTTAGGATACTTTTGTTAAAACGTCTACTATGTGAATAAGTTGATTGGAGTGGAGACTGGGCGACTCCTTGGGGATTAGCGTCACAGATGAGACCCTGGAGCAAGCATCGCGAGTGAAGCGGCTCATCGGACGCCCCCAGGAAAGCGCCCAGTCGGAACGGAAATCAACCACACGTTTTGGTGATGATCCACTATATTGGTATAGTCTCATTTTAGCACTGTTCACAATTTAGGGTGTAGATTTTCACCAACGATTTTAAAATTATTCTGTTAGTCTGTGAGAATAATAATAAACACTACTATAGAAGCAATCGAGAAAAAGATTGCCATGTACTTCATCCATCTTGCCTCTTTTATATAACCTTGCTCTTTAAAACTTTTTGCCCTAAAACCATTCGATACGGCAAACATAATAGTCATTGCAAAGACCGCAAAATTAAACTTACCCATGATAATAAATACGATCGCCGCTATACTAAAAATCGCGACTAGAATAGATGATAGCCATTTTATGTTCATCTTGCTGTCCTCCTAAAAAAATCGAGGCTACATAGGCGCCTCGACATAAATTATTTTATGAGTTTACTTTTTCCGGATGCTCCGAATAAAATTTTCGACCGATATATGTTTGAATAATCAACAATGCACCGCTGACTGACCAGTAAAGTGGTAGGGCTGCCATAGATGACATCGAGATAAAGACAATCATAATTGGTGAAATGTAAATAAACATTTTCATTTGTGCTTTTTGTTGCTCTGGTACTGTCCATAATGATACACGTGCTTGAACTAAATATACAAGGCCTGCGACAATTGTCATAGCGATATCTGGTGAGCCTAAGCTAAACCATAAAAATTCATGTGCTTTCACATCTGTAGAATATAAAATAGAGAAATAGAGACCCATGATAATTGGCATTTGAATTAACATTGGTAAACAGCCCATGTTGAGTGGATTAATACCATGTTTTTGATATAATGCCATCATTTCTTGTTGATACTGCGTTTGTTCTTCTTTTGTCTTTGCTTCCTTCATCTTTTTCTGAACAGCTTCCATTTCAGGCTTAAACGCATCCATTTTCATTTTCATCTTTTGTTGCGAACGATAATTTTTCAACATAATCGGCATTAAAATTAAACGAATAAGAACCGTAATAGCGATGATTGCTAAACCATAACTACCTGAAAACATAGTGTTACCGAAAAATTCCAATAAAAATTCCATTGGTTTTACAAAGATACTATAGAAAAAACCTTCTTTGTTTTGCACCGCTTGACAGCCACTAAGAACAAAAACGACGAGTCCAAGCATTGAAAATAGCTTCAAATTTTTCATTTTTCCACCTACTATATATTTATCAACTAAAATGAAGTATACATTAAAGGGTCTATTTTTATCAAATAGCAAGTGCTACTAATTCCACTGTATTTGATATCATAAAAAAAGATGCGAGCTTTAGCATCGCTAATACGTCCGCATCTATTTATTAATCATATTGTGAATAACTACTAAGTATACTTCTGGCTATCAATTATGCCTCGGCATAGTTGCGTCTGAATCAGCTTTGTGCTTATGCCTGCAGGTCTTTTTTTGCGCGAAAGCGTAGCGGCAGCGGCAGATGTTTTTTGTGCGAAAGCGCAGTGCTAACGTAGCGACAGCAAAAGGTTTTATCTGTGCGAAAGCGAAGCGTCAGCAACAAGGTGTTTTGTCTGTGCGAAAGCGAAGCGACAGCAAAAGGGTTTCATCTGCGCGAAAGCGTAGCGGCAGCGGCAACAACATGAGGGTCGACACGATGTCGGTCATTTCGGTAATGCCACAGGACGTGGCGTTCTTAGACTGAGTTCCTCTATTTCAGCGGATGTTTGGACACCCGCTGAAATAAGTTAAACGTTTTGAAGCTCTGATTCCGCCATTTCAAAACGATAAAATTCATGATGTAGCTCGTCTCGGAAATGTTTGGGCGTTACCCCTGTATATTTTTTAAAGATGCGGGTAAAATAGCTTTGGTTACAGAAATGGAATTGATCTGAAATAGAAGTAATACTTTTATTAGTGTGTCTAAGATAGTACTGTGACTCTTCTACTCGACGTACATTTAGATATTCAACTAGTGTAATACCAACATGTTCTCTAAAAATACGTGATAAGTGACTTGTACTTATATGGAAGTTATTTGCGATGCTTTCTACTGTTAAGTCATTTTCCAATTCATCATTTATATACATAATTACTTTATTAACGGTCTGGTGACGGAAAGTCGGTTGCTTGCGATCTGCGATAAAATAGACAAAGAAATCGATTAAATCATCAGCAAATTGTAAAAATTCTGCGTCTTTCATCTGATTTTCAATCATATCATTACACGCAATGTTAAAAGCAAATGCTTTCTTCGAAGGAACTTGATTGTCTAGCAATTTACGAGCAACAATTGACGACAAAACAGAAAAATAACTTCGAACTATTTTAATGACTTGTTTGCCAAAACGTATTGAAAGAATATCAATTAATTCGTGCAAAGATTTCTTAGCCTTTGCAGATTCTAAATGGTAAATTTCAAATATTAATTTCGACTCAATATTAAAAAATTCTTCAACACCGATGTATTGGTTAATACTATCGATTTCCTGAAAGTATCTTTTGGATATCGTTTCTGACATAGAATGTTGATGTAGTTGCATAATCTTCCCCATCTTTCCTCAGATTGCACAAATTGCTCTCACAATTTTTGACACCAATCTACTTATTTCAAAATAAGAAAATAGTATTCCCTTATTAATTGTATGAATTGAGTCATATTTCATAATTATATAATGAATATAACTTAAAAATAACCCAACTAATCCACCAGTTACAAAAAAAAATAGACTATACAGTGAATTTTACCATATTCTGCGATTTCCTTTCAACCACATTTTGTCTTCCACACTAGTTCCAATTTATCATATATACATAGTAGAAACCTCGTAAACTTATTTACTTACAATTAGATTTTACCATATACATACCAAAATTAATTAGTAATTATTTAAAATTTGTTACAAATTATGTAATGTGTTTTGCGCAATTATATTTCATCAATCGACATTTCTCTTTTTTATTCCGAAATCTTCTCTATATAATTTATACGAATATGTAGTAAAATAGATGATAATACTATTTTTAAAAGTTTAGACGAGGTGTTAATAGTGGAACCAAGACAAATAGAAGAAATTATGGAGATTATAAAGGAGTTCTTTCCCGAGAATACTTCCATTGCAATTTCCGATACAAACGAATACTTGTACTACCAACCGAGCAAAAAAGTTGATTTAAAAATCAAACCTGGCGACCCAATTAAAGAAGGCTCTGCAGCTCATAAAGCGTTAAACTACGGACAAAAGATTAGCTCTTATATTGAGCCTGATGTATTTGGAGTAGCTTATTACGGCATGAGCATTCCTTTAATGGAGGAAGGTGAAACTAAGGGTGCCATCACAGCGATCTTCCCACAAAAGCCATCAGCATTTTTAACGAACTACATTACAATCAAAATTGATGATTGCTGGTACCCAATCAAGCATGATCAGGTCATTTATCTTGAAACACAGCTACGAAAAACATTTGTTAAAACAATGAGTCGTGAAGGTTATCACCGCTTAAACCTAAGTGATCTTGAGCTATTTTTAGCGCCTGACTCATTTATACGTTGTCACCGCTCTTATATCGTTAACATTGACTACATTGATGAAATTCAACCAGATTCACATTCAACGTTTTTATTAATCATGAAAGACGGTACTCGTATTCCTGTTAGCCAACGCTACGCAAGTTACTTCCGTCGATCTTTAGGTTTCTAATTTTGATAAGTACAGCGAGCATTTTTATTGTTCGCTGTACTTTTTTGCTTATTGATTTAAATGCTCTTCATCAAAGGTTAGAGATGACATTGCTTAAAATGTATGCCATGTGATTAAGTTGATTGGAGTGGAGGCTGGGCGACTCCTTGGGGATTAGCGATAGAGGAACGAAGGCTAAAATCATCACGTCCTGTGATAACGCCTTCGTGACCAACATCCTGCTGTTGCTGTCACTACGCTTTCGCGCAAAAAACATCTGTTGCCCCAAACGGCTCATCGGACGCGCCCAGCCGGAACGGAAATCAACCCTCCATTATGATGTTTAATTTTTCAAAAGGAAATTCTCTAAAAATAATGTAGCTCTACATTAAAACGTTTTCTCTGTCGAAAATTCGTTTTTATGCTCATTTTTCCTGTTTTTACTCAATTTAATGCTATTTCTAAAGTTTTTGTGACAATTTGGTGATAGTATTATTCAAATGGTTGGAGTCATACTACAACTAAATAAACAGAAAATTCTTACGCGTTTTTTCTAGTTTTGTAATCGGTTTCCATCAAACTTTTTAGGGGAGGATTTTTTTATGGATGCAAATGTTCAAAAACGCCTAGGCTTAAAAGAACTTGAAAGTAAAATTGTTACTGCTGAAGAAGCTGCAGCACTTATCTCTGATGGTGATGTAGTTGGTATGAGTGGATTCACTCGTGCGGGGGACGCAAAAGTTGTTCCTATGGCTTTAGTAGAGCGCGCTAAAAACGAAAAATTCAAAATTGATGTATATACAGGAGCTTCTTTAGGACCTGAAGTAGATAAATACTTAGCTGATGCTGGTGTTATCCGCAAACGTGGACCATTCCAAGGAGATGCAACGATCCGTAATTTAATTAACTCTGGTGATGTCCTATATGTAGACGCTCATCTTTCACATAACGCTGAATTAGTTCGTCAAGGAATTATTGGACCAATTAAATATTTAATTCTTGAAGCTGTTGCTATTACAGAAGATGGATTTATTATCCCAACAAACTCTGTAGGTAACTCACCAATCTTCGCTGATTACGCTGAAAATATTATTGTCGAATTAAATATCTCTCATCCAGAAGCTTTAATAGGTATCCACGATATCTATGTACCAGGTGAGCAAGGTCAACGTGAAGCAATCCCAATGACTGATGCTATGCAACGTATTGGTGACATCGGTATTAAAGTAGATCCAGCTAAAATTAAAGCGATTGTTATTTCTGAAGAGCCAGATGCTCCTTCATTAATCGTTCCGCCAGATGAAGAAACACAAACAATGGCAAACATTTTATTAGACTTCTTCAGCGATGAAATTAAAGCTGGTCGCTTAACAAAACAATTAATGCCATTACAATCTGGTGTAGGTTCTGTTGCAAACGCTGTACTTGACGGCTTCGCAAATTCAGAATTTGAAGATTTAGTTGTTGCTTCTGAAGTACTTCAAGATGCTGTATTCAACTTAATTGATGCCGGTAAAGTTAAATTTGCAGCAGCTACTTCAATTACACTGACTGAAGAATTACAGAAAAAAGTATATGGCAACCTAGAGAAATACGCTGATAAAATTTGCTTACGTCCACAAGAAATTTCTAACCACCCAGAGCTTATCCGTCGTTTGGGTCTAATCTCAATCAACACTGCTCTTGAATTAGATATCTATGGCAACGTAAACTCAACACACGTATCTGGTACTCGTATGATGAATGGTATCGGTGGTTCAGGTGACTTTGCACGTAACGCACGTCTAGGTATTTTCGTTACTAAATCATACGCAAAAGGCGGCGCTATCTCTTCAATCGTGCCAATGGTTTCTCACGTAGACCACACTGAACATGATGTTGATGTAATCGTAACTGAGCAAGGTATTGCTGACTTACGTGGTCTTGCACCACAAGAGCGTGTACCTTTAATTATCGAAAACTGTGCACACCCAGATTACAAAGAACAACTTTGGGATTACTATAACCGTGCTCTAGAAGCAACTGGCGGCCATCAAACACCTCATATTTTAGAGGAAGCACTTTCTTGGCACGTAAATCTTGCTAAAAACAAAACAATGAAAAAAGAAGTGGCTAAAGCTTAATTTTCATATTTCAGGAACGCCTCATAAGTTGAAAAACTTATGAGGCGTTCTTTTTTTTCCGAAAATGGTATAATAAGAGTGATATTCATTCTCACTAATATACAATTTTCCATCGGAGGAACTATGAAGAAACTTATCTACTTGATTATATTCTTTTCATTTTTCGATCTATTTACCCAGCTTCCTGTCATGAGTACATATGCTGAATCCTTAGGGGCATCAGCCTTCTTTACTGGCCTGGCTGTAGGTATGTATTCTCTTTCCAATACATTTGGTAATATTATCTCTGGTTTTTTAACAGATCGTAAGGGACCATTCGCTATTTTAATCCTAGGTCTTTTAACAACAGGTCTTTCACTATCACTTTATAATTTAGTAGAAGATCCTATTGTTCTATTAGTAGTCCGCTTTGTACATGGATTAGTTGCGGGCTTTATCGTCCCTGCTGCTTTCACATTTTTAGCAAATGCAACTGAGCAAGAAAAAAGAGGTAAGGGCAGTGCTATCTCTGGAGCATTCGTTGGCATCGCCGCAATAATCGGCCCTGCCTTTAGTGGAATTTTAGCGAGTCGTACTAGCGTACCATTCGTTTTTAATATAACAGCAAGCTTTATGCTCTTGTTGAGTGTACTTGCGTTCTTTTTGCTAAAATCAAATCTGGTAAAAAAAGAAAAATCTGCGCAACCTACAAACATCCCTATTCATGTACTTTTTAATAATACAGGTACATTAAAAGCCTTCTTTAGTGCATTCTTTTTAATGTTTTCTCAAGGGGTTATTGCCTATCTCCTTCCTCTTAAAGTACAATCTTTAGGCTTTGATTCACGTTTAAGCGGAACTTTGATGAGTACATTCGGAATTATTGCTGTACTCGTATTTATTTTGCCGACTAACCGTATTTTCGATAAGGTTGCTCCAATTAAAACATTATCACTTGGTATAGGTTTAATGGGGATAAGTCAATTATTAATTAGTCAGGCAGATTCAAGTACGTTCCTTTATATTGCAATGGCCTGCTATGGGATCGGGTTTGGCTTCTTATTTCCATCAGTCAATTCACTTTTAATCGACTCTACGACTGCTGACATTCGTGGAAAAGCCTATGGTTATTTTTATGCCTTCTTCTCACTAGGAGTTGTCCTAGGTTCCTCATTGCTCGGATGGCTCTCACTAGGTATTGTCAGCGGCTTTATATTTACCGGAATTGTATTATTAGTATTTGCAACTATCATCATATGTACACAAAAAAGACCTTCTCACGTGAAATGAGAAGGCTTTTTTGTTGTTATTAATTCTTTTTTTCATGAATTTCTTCATGATAGTAATGGATACTTGTATGTCCTCCGCCTTCAGCAACCATTTCGTTTGAAGCTATTTTTGTTGGAGAAGTTCCGGCTTCTGTCGCTACTTCAGTAGATATACGCTCTGAAATGTTTTCGTGCATCTCCATATTCGTTGTATTCAAATAAGATGCTAATTTAGACTTTGCACCATTGAGCGTACTTAATGCTTTATCACGGTTTTCTTTTTTACTTAAATAAGTTGCAGCTAAAGCTAACCCTGCAATCACAAAACCTTTACGTTTTGCCATTATATATCCCTCCCAAAAATATAGACTTTGCCCTGTATTATATCTTTTCCCTATTTTTAAAGGACTAAACATAATTTTTTTATACTTTACTGCATATATAAAAAGAGAGAATTCCTATAACCCTTCGCTTTCATCATATAAACAAAATTCATAGTACGTCTGTATGTTTCAAATTATCCTCCTACTAAATTATATTGCAGGTATTTATTTCTTGCTTATCATCAAAAATTAGGAATGACATTTAAAATGCCCAGTCGAAAAGACAATCAATCCCACGTTTTGTCATAATCAATTTTTCTGTAAATCATGATATTTTTGTAAATAATTGTGATTATTAAGGACAAGTAAAGGGAATTAATGAATTAATACTAATAATAAGGGAGTGGTTATCATGAAAGATTTAGACTCAGTATATGATTGGATAGACATGGCTTCATTAGTAGGTGGAGCAGGCCTCTTAACAGCACTAATATATAGTATTTTACTGTAAGGAGAGCATGGATGAGTGGTATTAGAAGATCAATTATGCCTCGGCATAATTGCGTCCGGAATCGGCTTTGTGCTTAGGCCTGCAGATGTTTTTTGCGCGAAAGCGTAGCGTCAGCAGCAGATGTTTTTTGTGCGAAAGCGTAGTGCTAACGCAGCGGCAGCAACGGGTTTTGTCTGTGCGAAAGCGAAGCGACAGCAAAAGGGTTTCATCTGCGCGAAAGCCTAGCGGCAGCGGCAACAACATGAAGTTGGTCACTCAGTCGTTGCCACAGGGCGTGGCGTTCTTAGACTGAGTTCCTCTATTTCAGCGGATGTTTGGACACCCGCTGAAAGAAGTTAAAAGGCAATCCGCTGTCAAACAAGCAGATTGCCTTATTTTTTATCCCGCATTAACGGGCAGTAAGTTTCACCATAAAATTTTGCAAAATTAAAGAAATAAGATGAGATTAAAACTGCCCGTAAACGCCCGATTGGTGAAGACTAATAATCAGTGGGGATGAAAAAAATCCCCACTGATTAAAGTTTCACTTATTGTTTTACATCATTATAAGCATCAGATTTTTCAAATGCTGCAACTACATACGAGCAAACAGCCTCCATTTTATAACCTTGCTCACGTGCATAAGCTGCGGCATGATCTAACAATTTTTTGGCCACGCCTTGACCACGGAGCTTATCTGATACATATGTGTGATCCATTACCATTACTTGACCCTTTTGCTGCCATGTAATTTCCGCTAATCTTTCCCCTTCTTGCTCATAGACAAAAGCAAGTTTATTTTCCGCTAGCTGTTGTAATTGAAATTCCATTTCTCACCACTCCTTTTTATCATAGTAACATAGCCTTTTTCATGTAGCACTTCAAAAAGTCCCACCCCTTGAAAAAAAAGAATCTGCTCACTTTTCTCTAGTAATCAGGAGAAAGTGTTGCAGATTCTTTTCTATGAATTAATTAAACCATGATGCAATTGTATCCTTTAAATTAGCAAAGAAATTTTTCACACTTGCCCAGAATCCTGTATCTTCCATTAGCGATCCGAATTTATCTTTAATCGTACTGCTAATATCGTCTAATTGTTTAGACCATTTACCAAAATCAATGTCTAGTTTACTAATTTTGTTCATCAAATCAACTAGCAATTGACGGTCCTTATCACTTAAATTAATTTCAAGCTTGTTTAATTGCTCTTGCACAATCTTTTCAACCTCTTCTTTAGTTGCTGGCTTTGATTCTGCAATTTGTTTTTTGATTTCTGTTAGTAATTCCGCAACCTTAGCATCGTCCACGCCTGCCGATTGCGTTAGAGTAGTTGCTACTGATAGTTCGTCATTTGCAACATCTGTACGATCAGTATCAAGCTTTTCACCTGTTGTTACTTCGTATGCTTTGTATATTCCCACAAGCGCTGAATGACCTGTTACTGCTTTAGGTGCAGCCACCTGTACTGTTGCATCTTCAATACCTGCAGTTAGCATGGCATTTGCATACATTTCAGAAGTAACCTGTGTAATATTTGATGGTGTAACAATTTCAATAACTAAGCCTTCTCCTGCATTCTTGCGCGTAATTTTGGCAGAAGAATACATACGAGAGCTTGAATTACTATCTTTAATATATTTAGCTAAGTCTTGACCTGAGACTGTTATTTCTTCAACTTCAGGCTCTTCGTTCACTTTTAATGACTCTTTAACAGACTCTTTTTCAGCCTCAGATAAGTTTGCACCATATACGACGATTGGTACTCCTAATTTTTCATCAATTGCTTTAGGTGGCGTATTATCTGCTGCAAAACCTGTTGCTGGTGCCATCACGCCAAACACTAACATAGTCGCAGTTAGTATTTTTATCCACGTTTTTTTCAAATTGTGTGACCCCTTTCGTTAGAAAACTCATTTGGCCTGTATAATGTTTGCCAATTAATTATGCCTCGGCATAATTGATTTCGGAGGCTTTAGCCCAACACGATGTTGGTCACTCAGTCGTGTGTTGTTGCTGCCGCTGCGCTTTCGCACAGATAAATTGCCACAGGACGTGACGTTCTTAGACTGAGTTCCTCTATTTCTGCGGCAGTTTGGCCACCCGCCGAAAGAAGGTAAGCAATAATTAGTACGAAAAAAAGACGAGAAGGTTTCATAGTAGCTCTCGTCATTTTCTTTCACTTCATCTGGCAGTCATTCACCATACCTTAGATATATGAATGTCTTCCTGCACTAAATTTCCTCTGTCCAACCATTTTGTTGTTTCACCTTACCAGCTTTCAAAAGTGTACCTAACGCACGTTTAAATGCAGCTTTACTCATATTAAACATTTCTTGAATTTCATCAGGTGAGGATTTATCGCCAAATGGCATTTTGCCCCCAACGTCCTGTAAATAATTTAATATTTTTTGTGCATCATCTGAAATGCGTTCATGCTTACGTGGTAAAAGTGAAGCATTCATTGAGCCATCATCTTTTACATCAATAATACGAACATCTACGTCTTGTCCAAGACGAGGTTCTGCATTACGCTCTGACTCATGAACAAAAATACGGTACGGAATCTCCACACCTAATAAAAATGAGCCAATTGGTAATAAACGATATGGACGTGCCTTAATGTTTTTATTATGCAGTTCTTCAAGTGCACCTTCATACAATTCCGAAATTTTTTCTTCAGTTGCTAAACGTCCAAATAAATCACCATTGCGATCTGTGCGTAATGTCATAAATAAATGGTCGCCTGGTGCTGGCCAAAGCTCTTTTACTGCAGGTAAATCTTCAGCCTTTACTAGTACCTCGCGTGACGTTCCGATATCTACAAAGGCCCCTTCATGCTCGACTACTTTTAGAACACGAGCCCAGCCATATTCCCCTTGTACGAAAGATGGTATAGCTGTTGTTGCTGCTAAATCGCCACGACGATCCGCAAATAAAAAGACTTCAAGGCGGTCACCTACTGCAAGTGGCTCTGTTACCTCTGAAGCATTTAAGGGCAGTTCGTCAACTCCATTTGTTAAGATCCATTTCGATGCTTGTTGCTCTAATACAGTTAATGTAACAACTTCACCTGATTTTAATTCGTTCATATTGTCTTCCTTTCCCTCTTACCATCATTTTCACAAAAACTTTAGAAATTATGATGTGTTCTAGATGCCTCTAGTTTTTTAACGATGTCCGGATTTTCTTCCATTACCTGCACAAGATCCGCAATTCGATCAATTGAGTTCCAACTTAAATGATGTTCAATTCCTTCTACATCATCGTAAATTCGCTCTTCATCTACACCAATGATTCGCAAAAATTGCTCTAGAAGCTCATGGCGCTGTACAAGACGTTTTCCTAGCTTTTCTCCTCTAGGCGTCAATGTAAGGCCACGGTATTTTTCATAAACTAAATAACCATCTTTATCTAATTTTTGAACCATTTTTGTAACAGAAGAAGGAAGAACAGATAATGCTTCAGCAATGTCAGACACACGAGCATACCCTTTATTAGTAATTAATAAGTATATTTGTTCGATATGGTCCTCCATACTTGGTGTTGGCATATCCTATTCCCTCTCTTTCCTTTTCTTACTCTCTAGTTTACTACAAGCTTGCCTTAAAAGTTAACTGAAAATACATATGCCAGAAAATCAATACATGTGCAACATAAAAAGAATCAACTTCATATTCTGGCTCCCATGTAGTTGGAAAATTTGTGTCAATGAAATTAAGGTATCATTTTAAATAAAGTATGCTTTTCGGCAAAGCAAGGGGTTGATTTCCGTTCCAGGCTACTCGCTTTCCCACGGGAATCGAGTAGACTTCCACTCCAATCAACAATAGCGTAGTGCTATTATAAATTTCATGCATTTCAAAAGTGAACGCTTTGGCTACTCATCATATTCGAACTGAATAGACATACAACTTAACGGGTTTGTATCGCTTCGCTTTCGCACATAAAACATTTGTTGCTGAAGTTTCATTTTATCATTATAAATTAGAGTGTCATGTCAGGAGATACACGTAATTGAATGGGTTGATCTTCGTTACGACTGGGCGACTCCTTGGGGATCAGCAATAGAGGAACGCAGGCTAAAACCATCACGTCCTGTGATAACGCCTTCGTGACCAACATCGGTGCCGCTGCCGCTTCGCTTTCGCGCAAAAAACATCTGTTGGCCCGAGACCCTGCAGCGAAGCGAAGCGGCTCATCGGACGCCCCCAGGAAGCTTTGCTCTGTGCGAAAGCGAAGCGTCAGCAATTGTTTTATCTGTGCGAAAGCGTAGCGACAGCAACAACAAAGCGCCCAGTCGGAACGGAAATCAACCCCTCACTTTGCCGAAAAACCATACTTTATTTTAGACATACCTTCAATTGACCCTATTCTTTTTCAAAAACGCGAAAAGCCAACTTCATATTGAAGTTGGCTCTTCCTTATGCCGAGGATACTTATTTACCACATGTAATGCATGAATAATCTCTTTATTGATTCGTTCGATATTTTCAGGAGTATTCATCATTTTAAATGCTTCATCTCGGGATTCCATAGATGTAACATACTTACTAGGCAATGCATTCAGTGTAAGTGCCACTGCGTCAAGTTCACAGATTTCACATTTACAAAATGTTTGATATTCCGGTCCTCGTAGTAGAAAACTTACTAAACCACACACAATTTCCTCTGTAACATTTACTAAAATAGGATCTGACATATTCAAACCTTCGCCTCATTTATATTTAATTGTTACATTATTCCTGAGACCATAATAGCGTTAACAAAGCTTTTTTTCAAGAATCGCTAGTAGCATCTATATCAATAAATATTACTAGCCCCTCAGAATGACTAATTTCCTACACATTTCCACCGGATTATATCTTATTCACCATTTCTTAGATTTGATTAATCGTAATGAGTTAAAAACAACTATTAATGTAGCACCCATATCTGCAAAGATTGCAATCCATAATGTTAGCCATCCTGGGATAACGAGTAACAGGGCAACAAATTTTAGGGCTAGGGCAAATATAATGTTCTCTTTAATAATGCGTAATGTTTTTCTACTTAAACCAATTGTATAAGGAAGCTTAGTTAAATCATCACCCATTAATGCGATATCCGCAGTTTCTAGTGCCGCATCAGTGCCAGCACCGCCCATTGCAATACCAACATTGGCTGAGGCAAGTGCAGGAGCATCATTGACACCATCTCCTACCATCGCCACTGCGCCAAACTGTGCACGTAAATCTTTAATGGCCATTAATTTTTCTGCAGGTAATAAACTTGCTCTTACATCTGTCATATTTAAAGAAGTTGCAATTGCCTGTGCTGTTGGTTCTGCATCACCTGTTAGCATAACTTTATGCTTCACTTTTAAACCATTTAATTTATTTAAGACATCTTTACTTTCTTGACGTAATTGATCAGCAATACCAATCATCCCAATAAACTGATCATTACTAACAGCTGCTACAACTGTTTTACCCTGTTGCTGAAGTTTTTTAACCTGTTCTTTTATCGTTTCATCAACAGTCGTTAATGTAGCAATCCATTTTAAGCTTCCTACATAAATTGTTTGACCATCTACCGTTGCATAGGCACCCTTGCCTGTTACGGATTGAAAGTCTGTTGGTATAAGCTCTGCTAAATTTTTCTCATGCAATGCCTGTAAAATTGCTTTAGCTAATGGATGCTGTGATTGCTTTTCAACGGCCGCTACTAGCTGTAAAGCATAATCCTCAGACACTTCCTGCGATGTAAAAATATCTGTTACAGCAGGTTGACCTTTTGTAAGTGTACCTGTCTTATCAAATGCTATTACTTCAATATGACCAAGCTGTTCTAAATGGATACCACCTTTAATAAGAACGCCTTGTCTAGCAGCATTCCCGATTGCCGTAACAATAGCAACCGGTGTAGAAACAACCAGAGCACATGGACAACCTACAACAAGAACTGCCAATCCTTGGTAAATCCAATGTTGCCAATCACCTATAAATAAAGGTGGTATAACCGCTACAAGTAAAGCAACAATCATAATTGCAGGTGTGTAGTATTTCGCAAAGCGATCAACGAACTGCTGTGAAGGTGCTTTTTCAGCCTGTGCTTCTTCAACGAGGTGAATAATTTTTGCAATTGTTGTGTCCTCTACTCGCTTTGCCACAAGAACCTCTAGGGCACCTTCTTCATTTAGAGTTCCTGCAAATACTTCGTCATCGACTGTTTTATTGACCGGGATAGATTCACCTGTAATCGCCGCCTGATTCACCGCTGACAACCCACTAACTACAATTCCGTCCATAGCAATCTTCTGGCCAGGTTTTACGATTAAAATGTCGCCAATTTCAATCTCCTCCGTCGGCAGCTCCATTTCATGGAAATGCTCGCCATGCGCCCGCTTTATCGTTGCTGTTGGTGGAGCTATATCCATTAGCTGACGAATCGATTGACGCGCCTTATCCATCGAATAGGCTTCAAGTGCTTCACTTACTGCGAATAAAAAGACAACAACGGCAGCTTCTTCCCATTCACCTATAATAGCTGCACCTATTACTGCAATGGTCATCAACGTCTTCATATCAAATTCAAAGCGTGCTAGATTGCGGAAACCTGTTTTAAAAATTCCAATTCCACCAACTAGAATCGCGATGATAAACATCCCAATAGTTAACGGTTCAGTTTCACTACGCATTGCTCCAAATACATATCCAAGCATTATGAATAACAAAGAGATTCCAGCTAATATATTTTCCGTTTTCCGATAAAAAGGTGTTGATTTTTCAATTGTTTTTGCTGTTGATTGGGATACTTTTATGCCATCGAAGGCACCTGCTTCTTCAAGTTGATCAACATCAATATCACCAATAACTGTTATTTTAGAAGCACCAAAATTCACTTGTGCATCCTGTACCTCTGGAATAGCCTTCACGTTTTTTTCGAACTTTGCTGCACAGCTGGCACAAGATAAGTTTTGAAGTCTATATTCTTGTTTAGTTGGTGTCGCTGCCATTTGCAATCCCCTCTTTCACATGTTCGTAGGCAACCGTTACAATTTGATACACATGCTCATCAGCTAAAGAGTAATACATCTGCTTTCCTTTACGATATGATTTCGCTAAATTATTATCTTTCAAATAACGTAAATGATGCGATGCTGTTGCTACTGACGAGCCGATTATAGAGGCAACATCACAAACACATAATTCATCTTCAACCGTTAAGGCATACGTAATTTTAAGTCTTGTTTCATCAGATAATGCCTTTAAAAATTTAGCTACTCCCGATAGATCTGGCATTTGCTGTTGTACCTTAATGACCGATTCTTCATGAACATGTGTTATCTCACATACTTCTTTTGGCATTTTCTCACCTCATTCAAATATTCGTTTGATTGTTTTCAACATAACATAATATCCCATCATATTCAAACAAATATTTGAATGTAAATGATTTATATCACAAATTTAAAAATACATTTATTTGAATTGCTAACTTATAAATATAAAACTAAAAAGGCTATCACTTCAATGTGATAGCTTTTTCATGTTATTTTGTTAATGAATTTAAGGTGTCATATTTGTTCTTCGACAAAACGAGGGGGTGATTTCCGTTCCGACTGGGCGCTTTCCTGGGGGCGTCCGATGAGCCGCTTCACTCGCGTTGCTCGCTCCAGGGTCTCATCTGTGACGCTGATCCCCAAGGAGTCGCCCAGTCTCCACTCCAATCAACCACTTCACTTACCATGTCCTAATCGAGTGGCTACTTAGCTATTATGTCGTTGAATATCCTTAATCAATTCACTATCTGACAATTTTCCAATTTTAACCAGAATAACAAAGTGCATAAATAAATAAATAGTTAAGTTTTGAATCTATTTCAAAAAACTCCTTTCTACTCGAAATAGAAAAGAGTTTTGTTGTCTTAATATAAAAACCTATAGATTCTTATAGCCTCTCATCCTATTTTGCTTTTAAACGTAACGTTTTACCTTTAATATCTTCTTTCCTCACAAACGTTTGATGATAATCTCCATTAGCCCAATCCATTACTTGATCTTGGTACCAGGCAGATTTTACATGTCCACTCTGTCCCGGACCAACGATATGATAGGCTGAGCTTAAATCACCAACATCTACAACAAAGCGCCATGATGCCCCGTGATCAACATTACCAGCTAAATCATTATCAGCAGCCTGAACAGTAACCTTTGAGCCACCAATAGGAACCTTTTTAGCATTAAAATATGCCGCAAGAATCGGCGAAGCTTTACCTAATGTATGGTCAAAGGTAAGTTGATGGAAGTCACCCCATTTCCATTTCGATACGTTTTTTCCGAATTGATCTTCTATTTGTGCGATAGTGAGCTCTAACGCCTTGTAAACTGTTGCATCGACTCCACCCTGCTCCTCGATCCATATGCTATTCTTACCGGCATAAGCTGTACGTAAAAGCTGGTCAGTAATATTAAATTTCCCATACATTAATTCATACATATCTTCTGGCATCTGACCCTTAAATAACACTTCCTGTAACTTTTCCATTAATGTATGGAACACTAATGGCGCGCCTGAATCCTTTGCATCTACCATATCCCAATTCTCTAATAATTTAATAACATCTTTATATTTTCCATCCTGATCTTGTGCTTTTATCGACGTTAATAAATATGGTAAAAACTCACGAGCATATAGGTTATGCTGATCCATTTGTAAGTTCATCATATCTTCCACTGTTAAAGAATCGTTCGCCTCTAAGACTTCCTTAATCCGTTCAAAACGATAAGGCTGTGCCCAGAAATCTGTTATATGATAAGGATATTCTTCCCCAATGACTTCATTATTCGCTGTTGCAATAAAGCCTTCATCTGGGTTTACTACAGTCGGAAGCTCATTCCATGGGATAAAGCCCTCCCACCCAAAGTCACTAGAATCCCCCGGTACTGGTAATTGCCCGTCTCCTTTTTTTCGAATCGGAATTTGACCATTCGCTTTATAGGCAATCGTGCCATCCTTTGATGCAAAGACAAAGTTTTGAGCTGGTGCCTTAAAATCCTCTAACGCTTTTTCAAATTCATTCCAGGATTTTGCCTTATTAAAGCCTAGTACTGCACGTAGCTCTGTCGTAGGCTGCAGTGCCGTCCACTGCATCGAAAATTGTGCTGTAGGCTCAGTATCTTTAAAAGCTAAATCTGTCATGATTGGGCCATGGCGTGTGACAACGACTTTAAAATCTACCGTTTCTCCGTCCTTTACCTTAATCGGTTCATCACGTACCTCTGCTTGCTCCCACTTGCCATCATAGCGGAACTGTATTGGATTATTCGGATTTGGTATTTCAATATATAAATCCTGTACATCAGGTCCAACGTTCGTTACTCCCCATGCAATGTTATCGGTGTGGCCTAAAATAATTCCTGGAACACCTGCAAAGATTACGCCACTAACATTTTGCTCAGGAGATTGTAGATGCATTTGATACCAAATAGATGGTGTACTTAATCCTAAATGTGGATCATCCGCTAAAATTGGCGTACCGTTTTTTGTTTTCTTCCCCGATACAACCCAGTTATTACTACCGTTAAATTCATTTGGCAACAGGTCTGCATTAAAATGCCCTGCCACGGCTACTGGATTTTCTTTATTTGCCTGAAGAATGGATGAAGCGTTTTTAGGATACTTTATAAATAATTCTTTAGCTTTTTCTTCATCAAAGTTTTGTAAAGCCCAATGACGGAACGCAAGCGTATTCCAATTACCACCTAAGTCATAGGCCATATATTTACCAATAGTAAGAGAATCTACAACGGACCACTCCTCTGGTTCGTAGCCTAGTAATGCAAATTCATAACTTAATCTATTATTTTTCTTTGCCTGTGCAATAAAAGCATTGACACCATCTGCAAACCACTCAAGCACCTGTCTACTTTCTGCATCATAGATAGATAATGATTTTTCAGCTGCATCACGCAAGCTAAACGTTCGGAAATGTTTGTCAGTATCAATAGTTGCCTCACCGATTATTTCCGACAAACGACCACTAGCTTGTCTTCGCGCTAAATCCATTTGAAACAGTCGATCTTGTGCTTGAACATAGCCTTGTGCACGATACAAATCTGCATCTGTCTTAGCAAAAATATGAGGGATTCCCTTGTCATCCCTTGTGACAGTTACATCTTCGTCTAGCACACTCAACGAAAGCTCTCCATCAATTACTGGTTTTGATTTATTCATAAACCATGTAAATCCGATAAATGCAACAATAGCTACTACAGCTAAAAATCCCGCTATAACCAGTAGCCACTTTTTCCATGTAAACTTTCTCACATCTCAACCCCCTTTTTGCAATATATTCTTTTACCCGCTTTCAAATCCTTTTAAAAGTTTTGAAATTTAACTTCTTTCAGCGGGTGTCCAAACCCCCGCTGGAATAGAGGAACTCAGGCTAAGAACTTCACATCCTGTGAAAACGCCTGAGTGACCAACATCGTGTTGGCCCAAAGCCTCCGGCGGATGTCATGGAATCGGAAAGGAGTTCACAGAGGATGTTAGCCTAAAATCATCGCATCCATGCGATAACGGCTAACTGACCTGCATCGTGCAGGCCTAAGCACAAAGCCGATTCAAGACACAATTATGCCGAGCCATAATTGATTATTTATTGCGTTGCAGTATAAAAAAAATCGTATTTCCTTTTAGAAATACGATTTTTTATGTTGTTAAAAAACTATTGTGTCAATGAAATTAAGGTGTGATATTAAATAAAGTATGCCTCTTCGGCAAAACGAGGGGTTGATTTCCGTTCCGACTGGGCGCTTTCCTGGGGGCGTCCGATGAGCCGCTTCGCTTCGCTCCAGGGTCTCGGGCCAACTTTTGTGCGAAAGCGAAGCGGCAGCGGCACCGAGGTTGGTCACGAAGGCGTTATCACAGGATGTGATGCTCTTAGCCTTCGTTCCACTATTGCTAATCCCCTAGGAGTCGCCCAGTCTCCACTCCAATCAACCACTTCCCATAGCATGTATCTTCTGGCATGTCATTCTAATTTATAGTGATAAAGCGAAACTTTAACAACAAATGTTTTATGTCCGAAAGCGCAACGACAGCAACAAATGTTTTTTCACTTGACCATTTTGTTTTTCATAGATATTACTGACCAAGCTTTAATTCGATTGGGCAATGATCACTGCCCATAATCTGTGAATGAATACTTGCCACATTTATGTTGTTCTTTAGTCTTTCAGAAACAATAAAGTAGTCGATACGCCATCCGATATTACGCTCGCGTACTTTATTCATATAAGACCACCATGTATAGTGGTCTGTCGTATCTGGATGCATGTGGCGGAATGAATCCACAAAACCACTTGCCAATAGCTCCGTCATTTTTTCACGTTCTTCATATGTAAAACCTGAATTACCGACATTAGACTTCGCATTTTTTAAATCAATTTCCATATGTGCAACATTTAAATCACCACAGTAAACTATAGGTTTCTTGGAATCTAGCTCTTTTAAATATAACGCTAATCGATACTCCCATTTTAAACGAAGAGGTAATCTCGCTAAATCACGCTGTGAATTTGGGGTATAAACATTCACTAAGTAAAAATCTTCATACTCTAGTGTAATAATTCTTCCCTCTTCCTGCGATTCATCCTCACCAACGCCATAACGTACTGCAAGTGGGGTATGTTTTGTAAAAATGGCTGTACCTGAATAACCTTTCTTCTGTGCATAATTCCAATATTGCTCATATCCCTCAAGAGAAATCTCCACTTGTTCAGCCTGACACTTTGTTTCTTGAATACAGAAAAAATCTGCATCTACATGATTGAAGAAATCTAAAAACCCTTTACCTAAGCAGGCTCTAATTCCATTAACATTCCATGATATAAACTTCATTTTCTGTTTCACTCCTCAAAAAACGCCCTCCACCTTTAGTGAAGGGCGTAGTATCCTATAAGTCGTCACCAACGATTTTTACTTCTGTTTCTAAATCGATGCCAAACTTTTCTTTAACTACTCGTTGTACCATTTTGATTGTTGCAATATAGTCAGTAGCCGTTGCATTACCTTTATTAACAATAAAGCCTGCATGCTTCGTTGATACCTCTGCATCACCTACGCCTTTTCCTTGTAAGCCACTTTCTTGAATAAGCTTGCCAGCAAAGTGACCTGGAGGGCGCTTAAAAACACTCCCTGCAGATGGGTATTCTAACGGTTGCTTAGATTCTCGCTGACACGTTAAATCAGCAACTTTTGCATCAATTTCTTCCTGTACACCTTTTGCTAATTGAAATTCAGATGATAATACATAATACCCCTTCTTGGTAATGATACTTTGACGATAACTAAGTTCAAGCTCATCTTTCGATAATATTAAAATTTCGCCTTCTTTTGTTAATACTTTCGAAGAAATAATAATATCCTTAATTTCACCGCCATATGCACCTGCATTCATTGCCATAGCTCCACCAACTGAGCCAGGGATACCACATGCAAATTCAAAACCTGTTAAAGATGCTGCCGCAGCCAGTTTCGATACATCCTTAATAAGTGCACCGCCTTGCGCGTAAACATGGTTACCATTAATGCGAATCTCATCTAAAAATGAAAATGTAACAACGATCCCTCGATGACCGCCATCACGAACGACCATATTAGATCCATTACCTAACATTAATAAAGGTATATTATTCTTATGGGCATAGCGAATAACCGTTACTGCCTCTTCCTCTGTTTCAACGAGAACGAAAACATCCGCTTTACCGCCTAATTTTGTCATAGTATATTGCTGTAATGATTCATCTAACTTAATATTGGCTGGATTAACGCTCTGTGCTAAATCCGCCACCCATTGTTCTTTTGTCATGAGAGCTAATTCCTTTCTAACGTCCTTCTTACTCTACACTAGTATGGATTTAGAACCCTAATTTGACAAGTAAAATGAAGGTTATTTTTTATCTCGCCTTAACGGGTAGCGAGACTCCCCGTGCAGAGATGATGAATATGATAAAGAAAGTTCATGGTCATTAGTATTACATATATCCATGTTTATCTATCCATCAGAAATTTCGAGATAGACTTCACAATTTTAAAGCCAGCTCGTTGCCCATGATTCGATATTGCGGATTGCACCTTCTAAAGCCCAACCTTTATCTGTCAAAGAATACTCAACACGCACTGGTACCTCTGAATATACTTTTCTCTCAACAAGCCCTTCTTTTTCCAGCTCTTTTAAACGTTCGGATAATAAACGGCCACTTACAGGTAATGCAGTTTCAATCTCGTTAAAGCGCTGTGGTCCATCTAGTAATTGATATAAAATCAGCCCTGTCCAGCGTTTTCCGATTAAATCCATTGCTTTAGCTAAACGAGGACATAAATTTGACTCACTCATTTTTTTCACCTCTTATGTACTCTATTGTAACGATTATTTTTAAAAAAGTAAATTTGAAGTAACTTATTTACTTACAGTAATTTGTTTACTATTTTTTATTTAATTACTAAATGTAACTAATGGATGTTTTATCATTTAAATACAGACTAATGATGCCATAGAAATTAACCATGACCGTCCGATTAGAGGCGAGTCAAGGTCGTCTAATAACAGCAATGAAAATGGCAACTTACTTCTAAATAGATGCACATGATTTTATTATTATGACTCCTTCCATTGTTGTATCCCCTTTGTAAAAGAAAAGATTACGTACGGTTATGACGTTATGTTGACAAAACTGTCTTTCGCGAATCAGAGTTTTTATAATCATTTTAAACATTCACAAAAGAAACTTTTATCAATGTAATATTTTCTCATTTTTTCAAAAAACTCATTGAATATCTGAATTGTTTCATTTATTATTCGTGTAAGATACTGTTTTAGGGGGCTTTTCCAATGCAAAAGTATGCGATTGATTTTAGTCATTCAACTATTGGCTTTTCTGTACGACATATGATGGTATCAAAAATATATGGTGTATTGAATCGTACAATGCAGAAATAGCTGTGTCAGATATTGAACAAATGGCGGATGCAAACATATCATTCACAATCGCTGTTGCTAGTGTTTCTACGAAAAACTTTGATCGCGATGTGCATCTTGTATCTCCTGATTTTTTTGACGCTGACATTTATCCAAAAATTTCATTTACGTCTACATATATTGAAAAACTAGAAGATATGAAGTTTGCTATTTAAAGACATAACGAAGCCTATCGTATTTACAACAGTATATACAGGGAACGATGTAAATCCATGGGCGCAAGAAGTACATGGATTCCAAGCTAAGGCACAAATTGACCGTCGAGATTTTAATTTATTTTACAAAAATCTCTTAGAAACAGGTGGTGTATTAATTAGTGATGTAATCGATGTTGTGGTGGATCTTGAAATAAATCCTTTATAACGACTTCAAGCACATATTTCATAGATTGGAGGCCTTTTATGGTTGGGTTTGATGAATTCTCTTATGCACCCAGTTTTATTTCAATAATATTTTTTATCGTGTTCGGTATTATGGCATTTACTATTATTAGAGGTATCTTACAATGGTCGAAAAACAACAATGAACCAGTATTAACAGTACCCGCTAAAGTCGTAACAAAACGTTCAAATACTCGTGGAGGTTCTGGTAACTCTAGTGCTCATACATCGTACTATGTAACGTTTGAAGTGCAAAGTGGCGATCGTCTAGAATTAAAAATGAATGGCCATGATTATGGACAGCTTGCAGATGGTGACTTTGGCTTATTAACATTTCAAGGAACACGTTATCATGCATTTGAGCGACACAAAAAGGAGAGCAGCGTTTAACAACGCGCTCTCCTTTTTAACATTTCATTATTACTTAATTAAATATTTACCAAAGCCGCCTTCTGTATCTCCTAAATATTCGATATTGCTACCTGCTGGAATGACTTTTTGTGCATCCTTAGCAGTGTGGTAAATAATTTTTGTATTTGCTGGGAACGGTACAAATGACCAGTTGTTATCCGCAGCAGGATTAATTGTTTTATTTTCCATAACGTAATCAATTACAGCTTGGCGATTTTCATAAGCATAGTTTGTTATGTTAGAGCCATTTGTATTTTTAAATGTGGCACCATAAGAACCACCCACGCGGTAATTGTTCGTAATAATGATAAATTCTTGATTTACATCAATTGGTTTACCGTTGTATTGTACGTTTTTAATACGATTTGCTTTTTCATCTACTAGAATACCTCGACTATCATATTTCGCTGGAGATGTTACATCGATTTGATATGTTAAGCCATCTAATACGTCAAAATTGTAAGAACGTGCCTCTGGATCAATAATATTTTGTTCTTCAGTTTTATTTGGATCAACTGTTGCAAAAATACCAGCAGCCATTTCTAACCATTCAATAGCTTGTGCACCTGTTACTTTAATCGTTGCAACCGTATTATCGTAATAATAGATGTCTGCCATATTTTTAATCGCAAGCGGACCTACAGGAATATTTGTGTAATCTGCAGGGTTATTACGAGAGCCTGCCTTGAAAGGAGCACCAGCAGAAAGTAGTGGTGTTTTTTCATCAGCTGTACCTTTTAACTCTTTTTCAATAAACCATTTTTGAGATTGTGTCACAATTTGAATAGAAGGATCATCTTGAACCATCGAGAAGTAGCTATGGATTGGTGCAGTTGTCTCACCAACAGGCTGACGTATATACTTCAATGTACCTTCATGCGCTTCTTTAATTGCATTTAAAACTGTTTTAGATGGTTGTAAGCCTTCTTGTTTGATAGAACGGATAGAACCTTGTCCATCCACCACAACCCATTTAGAGCCTTGTTGTTCTAGGTTTAAATCAATAACTCCAAGATAGCTACCATAGCTTCCTGCCATTACTGTAGGTACTCCGTTAATTGTCCCTTTTTCTTGATCAACATTTTTAAGATTTTTATAGTCACCTGGGAATGTTAAATGAGAGTGACCTGTAATTAAAGCGTCTACCCCTTCAATCTCAGAGATTTGGTATCCTACGTTCTCGTTACCTTTTACGTAAGTATCCTCACCAATACCTGAGTGTGAAAGTACTACAATTACGTCTGCACCTGCTTTTTGCATTTCTGGTACAACCTCTTTCACCGCTTCAACTGGTTCTTGCATTTCTACTTTGCCTGCTAAATGAATAGCATCCCATTCAACAATTTTCGTAGGTACGATACCTGTAACGCCAACTTTAAGTGTGTGCTTTTTACCTGTATTGTCTACAACCTCTTTATCAAGAATTACATAAGGTGTGTACATATGCTTTTTTGTTTTAGCGTCGTATGTGTTTGCATTTACGACTGGATATTTTGCATCATTTAATACTTCATCTAAAAACTCTAAACCATAGTTGAACTCATGGTTTCCTAAAGTTCCACCATCATATTTCAGTGAATTTAGTGCTGCAATAGCTGGATGAACTTCACCTGGTTTTAAAACATTCTCTAACGCTTTATAAGATCCTAGTGGTGTTCCTTGAATTAAATCACCATTATCAAATAGTAGTGTATTCGGATTTTCAGCACGAGTTTGTTCAATTAATGTTGCTGTATTTGCTAAACCTATATCAGATGATTCAGCATCTAAAAAATAATTATAATTTGCAAGGTTTGTATGAATATCTGTTGTTCCTAAAATTTGAAGGTCTACTTTAGTTGTAGATGTAGGTAACTTGTATTCAGCTACAAAACGTTCAATAATACTTTGCATTTGATCAGTTGTTACATAGTCACGAGGACGAATTGTGTTATCTTCAAAGCCTTGTAAGATGTTTGCTGCAACAGCATTTGCTAAATCTTGCTTATGTGTTGTAGCAATTTGATCTGCATCTTTAAACTTATTTAATACAGAAAGCGGAGCGTTTTCTTTGACTAATCCACGGGCAGAAATAACAAATGCTTGTTGACGTGTCAATTTATCATTTGGACCAAACAATGTCGCAGTTTTACCTTTAATAAGCTTCAATTCTACTGCTTTTTCTACATACGGGGCTAAATCCTTAGAGACGTCAGTGAAGGCAATTTTCGAACCATCACCTAGCTCCACATTTAAGCTTTCTACTAATTCTTTCACGTAATCCCCACGTGTCACATCGCCTGATGCAGCATTTGCGGATAGTCCAAATGGTAACACCGTGAATAGAACAAGTAACATTGCTAAGAATTTAGTCATTAATTTCTTATTCATGAAACAGCCTCCCTATAAATCTAATATTTTCCTACGATTTCTATTATATTATACTAATTGCTTTATTAACTGAACAAATAGTCCTAATTGTATGTATTTTTAAACGAATAGCAAAACACTTTACTAGAAAATGATGGATTAATATCATTTCATATTTATTTCACATAACGTGATGTTATTAAATGTAAATCAAGAATAAGCGTATAATACCAATATTTCAGACCTCCTTACCATTACCATACCTCTATGAAAGAAATAAAAAAAAGTTCTCTCAAATTAGAGAGAACTTTTATTAAAAAATAATTTATTATGCGTTTACAGTTTGTAAAGATTGAGCTACTTTTTTAACCGCTTCTAGGCCATTTGCAATAATTTCTTGTGCTTTATCTTGTGACGCGTTATGACCTTCAATGATAACCTCTTCGATAATTTCCATACCGAACATGCCAACAACGTTTTTGATATAGTTAACTGACATTTCCATTGGTTGTGCTTCAGGTGAAGAATAGTAACCACCACGAGCATTTAAAATAACTGCTTTTTTGTCAGTCATTAAGCCTTCTAACTGACCGTTTTCATTATATTTAAATGTATAACCAGCTTGGAATACATAGTCAATGAAAGTTTGTAATTTCGCTGGGATTGTTAAATTCCAAAGTGGGAAAGCAAATACAACAACATCAGCTGCAGTTAAAGCATCCATTGCTTTTTGTTTTGCTGCTAAAAGACGTGATTCAATGTCAGTTAACGCTTCACCGTTTTGAACTTTACCAAAAGCATTGAAAAGATCTTGTCCGAAATAAGGCATATCTTCTGCGAATACGTCAAAAGTCGTTACGTCTACACCTTGTACATTTTCCATAAATGTGTCGTACATTTTTGTTGAAATACCATCTGGACGGTTGTTTGCTTTTACTACTAATACATTCATTATATAAATTCTCCCTTAAAATCAAAGTTTAATATCTCGAATTCAAGATATATAAGTATATTAAAAAAATTTGCGGAAAAAGTCAACGCTAGTAGACTCAGACTTTTGACTGAAATGTGGTTGATTCAAAATATTTACATCATAAAGTAAGGTTGATTTCCATTCCGACTGGGCGCTTTCCTGGGGGCGTCCGATGAGCCGCTTGGGCCAAAAGGATGTTGGTCACGAAGGCGTTATCACAGGACGTGATGATTTTAGCCTTCGTTCCCCTATGCGCTCGCTCCAGGGTCTCATCTGTGACGCTAATCCCCAAGGAGTCGCCCAGTCTCCATTCCAATCAACTTTGCCACATGATATGCGTTTAACAAAGATCCATCCCCTTTTGTTAATTAGCTATTAATGCATATGTGTTAGGTTGCTTGGAGTGTGAAATGAACTTACTAGACTTCTTCGTGTTTCGAGAGCATTCTGTAAGGGAACCCAACTTTTTCGAGGTCCTTACCCGAATGTTGTAATAGTCAGATCTGCTTCCTGCCCAAAGTGATCAGGTTCTATTATTTCTTACTTTCAACAACAAAATTAAAATTTACAACTATCATCGGTACAAACTCCACCATCTTCAGAGCCTGCCATCTTTAATCCTGGTTGTAAGCCTTCTTCCTCTGCTACTTTACGTAAAGTTTCTTCAAATACTTCTTGCGGTTGTGCCCCAGAAATACCGTACTTACGATTTAATACAAAGAACGGTACCCCTCGTACGCCAAGCTGCAGTCCTTCTTGTATATCAGTCTCTACTTCTGTTTTAAAATCATCGCTAGAAAGAACTTTTACAACTTCTTCACGATTCAGACCTACTTGCTCAGCAATATCGATTAATACATCATCCTGGCCAATACGCTTTGCTTCAATAAAATAATTGTGCAATAGTGCTTCAACAAGCGCTGTAACATCCCCTTGTTGTTCTGCCCATTTTACTAGACGATGCGCTTTTAATGTATTTTCCTCCATTAAATGATCAAAGTTATAATCTAGACCAACTTCTTTTGCGCGAGCAGCAACACCTTGCGTCATTTCCTTCGCTTTTTCTAGCGACATTCCATACTTTTTCGCCAATGCTTCATACGTAGTCACATTTGTATCCACAGGTGTTGTTGGGTCAAGTTGATAGCTTTTATAAACGAGCTCTACCTGCCCTGTATAACCAGTATCCTGAATCGCCTGCTCTAACTGCTTTTTACCAATATAACAAAATGGACATACATAATCTGACCAGATTTCAATTTTCATAGATAGTCACGCTCCTTTTGCTACATTGTAGCGATAGTAATTACAGTAAGGCAATTTTTAAGCTTCATTGCATAAATTTTCAAATCAATCTACATACTGAACGTAAAAACAATGTGAGGGTTATGTATGACACAATCTCTTTGGCTCGGAACAATTGATCCCGTCTCGCTACCATCTCTTCCTGCATCAACAACTTGTGATGTATGTATAATCGGTGGAGGCTTGACTGGATTATATACAGCCTATATCTTAGCAAAATCAGGTGTAGATGTAGTCTTGCTTGAAGCAAATTCCCATATCGGTCATGGTACGACTGGTAATTCAACAGGAAAATTAACTGCACAGCATAGCTTAGTTTATGCCAACCTTATTGAAAAGCTTTCTGTAGATGAAGCACGACTCTATTATCAGCTCAACCAAATAGCCGTAGAAAAAGCATTGCAATTACTCCCTAAAGAAAGTATTCAACAAGTAGATTCATTGCTTTATTGCCAAACAAAAGAAGGCTATGCCCAATTATTAAAAGAATGGAATGCCTATAAAGTATTAAATATTAAGGCGAAAATCACTTCTGATACAGAGCTTCCTTTCCCAATTACAAAAGCACTTAGCATGTCCCAACAGGCACAAATACATCCAGTAGAAGTTTGTAATTTCCTTGTAAAAGAAGCATTATCAATGGGTGCAAAAATCTATGCAAATACCCGTGTTCAGCAATT
Organism: Lysinibacillus sp. RC79; assembly: GCF_041262405.1. Taxonomy (NCBI): domain Bacteria; kingdom Bacillati; phylum Bacillota; class Bacilli; order Caryophanales; family Bacillaceae; genus Lysinibacillus; species Lysinibacillus sp. RC79. Next base: position 157,402 of record NZ_JBGCCD010000007.1, on the reverse strand, counting down.
AAACATCCCACAAAATAGCTTACATACCGCAAATGATATGTCGGTTCAATATAACAAACTTATTTTGTGCACACATTATCCAATCGAAGCCTTTAGAGGACTTCAGCTTTTTAAACTTTCTAACAGTCGCTCCTATATGGTTGCTGGGAAAATTACTGATACACTACAAGGTCAATATTTATGCGTCGATAATCCTACTCGCTCTATTCGGACAGCTACCATTAACGGTGAGCATTATTTAGTATTAGGTGGAGCTAATCATATTGCAGGTGAAACAACCAATACGGAGCCCTATTATGAGGCTATTCAAAATGAAATGAAGGCGCATTTCGATCAGGATCCAATCTATCGCTGGTCAGCGCAGGATATTGAAACACCTGATATGGTCCCGTATGTTGGCAGGATTACACAGTCCTTGCCTAATGTTTTCATTGCAACTGGCTATCGAAAATGGGGAATTTCTAATTCATTTGTAGCTGGAGATTTACTATCCTCCCTAATAACAGGAGCAGGGAATGAGGATGGTGCAATTCCTCTTTATTCGCCAGCACGTACGAAATTTGGGGCTCAGTTTATGCAGATGCTAAAGGTAGGAGGTTTCGTAGCCAAGGAGTTCGTGACAGGTTATGTTAAACATGCCAATACACCAACTTGCACGCATTTAGGCTGTAAAACAAAATGGAATGAAGCCGACGAAACTTGGGATTGCCCTTGTCATGGTTCTCGCTTTAATGCCAAAGGAGAAGTTCTTGAAGGTCCTGCTGTACACCCCTTAAAACTAGAGTGAAAAAAGAGGTTGCCCTTTTTTAGGACAACCTCTTTTCATTATTTCAATGCATCAGTTAAAACTGGAACAATTTGTTTTTTACGAGATACAACACCTGGTAAAAGAATGCGATTATTCACCAGTTCAGCACCAAATCCTTTTGCTGCAGCCTCTGCTACTTGTCCAATTGCAACGGCAGTTGAATCATTGTTTAAAATATCTGTTACAACAAAGAAGAATAAATCTAAGCCATTTTCCGCTACATTTTTATTTAATAAAATTTCTAATTCCTCTTGACGACCAAGTACATCGTTAATATCGACAGCGTTTACTTGAGCTACTACTGATTTATATTCACCGAATTGGAATTCTTTTGCATCTAATGATAAAAGATCTACTAATGATTTATCTGAAAGGTCAGCACCCGCTTTAAGCATTGCTAAACCGTATTCAGCGGCATCAACATCTGCAATTTTTGCTAGCTCCTCACCAGCTTTTACATCTTGCTCTGTGCAAGTTGGAGATTTGAATAATAAAGTATCAGAAACGATGGCAGAAAGCATTAATCCAGCAATATTTGCAGGAATTGCTACGCCATGTTCTTTAAAGATTTTGTTTAAAATCGTTGCAGTACAGCCTACAGGTTCTGCACGGTAGTATAGTGGATCAGCCGTTTGGAAGTTTGCAATACGGTGATGATCAATTACCTCTGTAATTTGTACTTCTCCAATGCCATCAGCAGATTGCTGGAACTCATTGTGGTCTACAAGGATTACTTTTTCTGCTTCTCCAACTACTGATGAAATTAATCGAGGTGCCTCAAAGCCAAATTTATCTAAAGCAAATTGTGTTTCGTTATTTACTTCTCCAAGGCGTACCGCTTCAGCATCAACGCCAATTTGCTGTTTTAAATATGCATATACAATTGCAGATGTAATTGTGTCTGTATCTGGATTTTTATGACCAAAAACTAAAACTTTACTCATTGAATTTATTCCTCCTAAATGGCAATAACATTTATTATTTTTTATTTTATCATACCTTATGAACAAACATATTATAAAGTGAAAGTTTATCTATAAAGGATCTACTGCCAATACACAACTAAAATCTCCTATTTTAGGATAACTGCGTCTTCATGTATTATTTATCTTTCCTATACATTAAAGAAGCTAATTTAAATATTAGTCAATCACAAAATGGAGGAGGATATTTGTTAAAACGTATGCCATAAATATGAGTTGATTGGAGTAAAAACTCGGGGACTCCTTGGGGATCATAATATCACAGATGCAATCCTGGAGAGAGCCAGTAGAGAAACGCGAAGGCTAAAGGCACCACGCCCTGTGATGACGGCTCATGACCAACATCGTACTATCCGCTTCGCTTTCGCACAAAACACATTTGTAGGCCCAAGCGGCTCATCCGACGCCCTCAGAAAAACGCACAGTCGAAACGGAAATCAAATCTACTGTATGGTAATCATCGGGAAACTACCTATTAATACTATTTCTAGGTTATCATTAAATTTAATATATTTCCCTTTTAATAACATCCTATTTATACCATTTAATAATAATAATACATAGTTTTAAAAAAATATTTACTATTAATAGATATATAGTTGTGTTTTATATTTAAGAAACCGTAATTTTATGCTATTATCAGATAGTCTATATTTATTAGGATATACAGGAAATGGGGATCACGATGACAAAGAAGATGGAAAAAAAGTATATTCCTTTAGCAAATTATTTTGAAGTAGCTTTACAACAAGAAATTACTTTATCATTTAGCGAACTCGAAAATATTATGGGACAAGCCTTACCAAATGCAGCTTACTTGAATAGGAGCTGGTGGAAGAAAACAAAGCCCCCACTCTCTCACTATTTGTCATGGACAAATGCAGGCTACTATGTCATTGATGTAAAACTCGGTACCAGTGTAACTTTCGCGCGTACACAAATGAAGACTACGAGCAATATTTCTAAAAATGACGATAACCCACCTGCATACATAATTCGAGCAATTGAAGCATCAGACGCTAGATCATTTATTCATTTGCAAGAAGAAATTTTCCAAAAAACAGACTTCATGTATAATATGGAAAACGAATTAGACCTCACAGTTCAACAGCTTCGTAAAGATTTAGGCTATTGGAAACAATTGAAAAACCGTACGATTTTACTTTGTATATTAAATGGCATTTTTGCTGGCTATGCCGTTGTCCATGGATATAAACATTCTAAAGCTAAGCATGTTGCATCAGTTCGCCTAGCTGTTAAGGAAGAGTATCAGCGACAAGGTATCGGTTCAGAGCTGATGAAGGCAGTTGAACGCTGGTCTATACAGCGAGATATTTTACGCTTAGAAGCATCTGTTATGGAGCATAATGATGGTGCTTTAAATTTGTTTAAAAAATTAGGTTTTCAGCAAGAAGGTATCCGACAAAACGCCATTAAATTAAATGATACCTTTATTAACGAATATAGCTTAAGTAAAATTTTATAAGCTTCTTTTTCAAGGATGTCTAAAACTTATTTGGACATCTTTTTTTATGTGTAGCGTTGTAAAGTTTTTAGAAAACCTGCTTTTCTCTTGCAGCATCTAAGAATAGCAAATTATTTTCTACTTGTTCATATGATTGCTGAAATTTCTCATATTGTGCCTTATCCTGACTGACCATTTCCTCAATTAGCGCATGTAAAAACGAAAACAAAACTGGAATAACGTCCAATGAAGATTGCTTTTTCAGACCAAGTGAAAATAACGCACTTGCATATTCCCGAATTGAAGACAACGCCGAACTAGTAATGGCAATAATTTTAGCCTTTTTCTTCTTGGCAATTTCTACAATCGTTTGAATATCGTTTGAATGCTTTTCCCATGAAAAAACTATTAATGTCGTGTGCTCACTCATACTGTTAATTTGCTGTACAATATCGTCGGATTCTGAGCGAAGCTGTTTCACATTTGGGCGTAAAGTTTTCATTGTAGACGATAACCAATTTGCAATGGACGCAGCTTGACGAGTACCTAAAATATAAACGTTCTCTGCTTCATGCATCCATTCCGAGCTTTTTTGAAGCATATTATGGTTAATCAAATGAATCGTATCTTGAATATTTTGAATATCACGTTGCATCACCTTACCAAAACTCGGAATATCCTTCTTGCTTGAAGAATATGTAGTTTGAAGACTCGCACCATCATCTTGAGTCATTAAATAGCTTCTAACCTTGTCTTGAAGCTCTACATAGCCCGATAAATCCATCGCATAACAAAAACGAATAACTGTCGATTCACTAACATTCGCCTGTCTACCAACTTCTGCTGCTCCGTTACCAATTATAACTGTAGGGTTATTCATAACAAATTGCGCAACTTTACGCTGTCCCTTCGACAGCCTAACAAATTTTCTTTCTATATCTTCTTTAATGCTCATTTCTAACAACCTTTCTTTCAATGAAATTATCACGAATGGAGATTGTTTCCTACTGACTCTGAATTCGATTAAAAATACAGTATCACGATTAGATTCTGAATACAATGACTTTTCCGAAAAATCTTCAACGCTTCAACTTGCTAATATAATAGTTCGAAAAAAAGACATAAAATCGTTCTATTTTCATTATCAAAGTTTATTGATGAATCATCACCATCACTTGAAGGTTAATTTTGGGTTGCCACTGCGCGCTTTCCTAACAAAGCTCGCTTCAGGGTCTCGGGTCAACAAATGTGTTTTGTGCGAAAGCGAAGTGCAACGTAGCAACAGCAACAGATGTTTTTTGTGCGAAAGCGAAGCGTCAGCGGCACGATGTTGGTCACGAAGGCGTTATCATAGGATGTGATGGTTTTAGCCTTCGTTCTTCTATTGCTGATCCCCAATAAGTCACTAACCTGCACTCCAATCAACTTATCCGCATGCTATACGTTTTAACAAATCAATTCCCATTTTCAGTGGTAAACCTTATTTTGTGATTTTAACAGATTTTTTAAAATATTTGTATAAAAATTAATGATTTCTAATTTTTATGTAATTGAATTAGAAAAATGTCTTGGACTATAGTTCATCCAAGACATGATTCTTTTTGTTATTCTAATTCAATTTGTTTCGTTTCTTGACCTAAAAATATTACTCCGACAACACCGATAATAATCGCTCCACAGAAAATAGCGAAAATGTAGCCGATATCATAACCTGCTGTTAACAAAAAGCCTACTAACAGAGGTCCAAAAATACCACCGATGCGCCCAACAGCTGCTGCCATTCCTACACCCGTTCCACGAATAGTAGCTGGATACTGCTCTGGTGTATAAGCATAAAGTGCACCCCAAGCCCCTAAGTTAAAGAACGATAAAAACATCCCCGAAGTTAATAGCACTACTATTGTTTCAGCATTACCAAAAATGAAAGCACTTACAGCTGTACCAATTAAATAAGAAACAAGTACAAATTTCCGTCCGAATTTTTCTATAAACCATGCAGCTGTAAAATAACCTGGTAGCTGAGCAAGCGTCATAATGAGAACATATTTAAAGCTCGTAATCATATCAAAGCCTTTACCAACCATGACACTAGGTAGCCATAAAAACATACCGTAATACGAGAAAACAACCGTAAACCATAACACCCATAACATAAGTGTCGAGCGTACATATTTTTTTGACCATACTTCTCGAATATTTTGCACAACACTACGTTTCTTAGACTCTGCCTTTACGGCAAATTGTGGTGAATCTGGTAAGTGCCAGCGAAGATAAATTGCATATATTGCTGGAATTGCCGTTAACAATAAAGCCATACGCCATCCCCATGATGGAATAACAAAATACGAAATCAATGCTGCGATTAACCAGCCCACCGCCCAGAAGCTTTCCAGTAAAACAACCACTCGCCCACGCTCTTTGGCTTCTACACTCTCAGAAACTAGCGTCGATGCGACTGGCAATTCTCCCCCTAGTCCCATGCCTACTAAAAAGCGTAGTGCCATAAAAGCAGCTAATGTAGTTGTAAATGCAGACAAACCACTTGCAATCGAAAATAACACAAGCGTCCACATAAAAATTTGCTTACGTCCCACTTTATCGGCAAGCACGCCGAAAATAAGAGCTCCTACAGCCATCCCAATTGAGTTTATGCTACCTATCCAGCCCGATTGACTTGGCGTTAATCCCCACTCAACTGCTAATGCTGCAATAACGAATGATAATATTCCTACATCCATTGCATCGAAAAGCCATCCAACGCCTGCTACCCCTAAAAGCTTATTGCGAGAAATAGATTGTTGAGACTTACTCGTTGTTACTGTATTTGTCGTCATTTTAACCACCTGTCTTTACACTTGACTATACAATCGTAAGTTTACTATACAGTTGTTTCAAGAAAGTGACAAGGAAAAATTCAAATTACCGAATTGTTTCGACAATTTCTGAAATGCTATTGAAAACATAGGGCAATTTGCGTTAAAATGTCTTTTATACAAAAACAACTGTTCTTTCTATAAGAACAAAAGGAGATCGTAAACGTTATGTGGAAAGGCCTAATTGAAGAATATAAACAATTTTTACCCGTAACAGAAAATACACCAGCTCTAACTTTAAACGAAGGCAATACGCCTCTTATACATTTAGTAAATTTATCTAAAAAACTTGGCATTGAGCTTTATGGAAAAATCGAAGGTGCAAATCCAACCGGTTCTTTTAAAGACCGTGGTATGGTATTTGCCGTTGCAAAAGCGATTGAGGATGGTAGCAAATGTGTTATTTGCGCTTCAACTGGTAACACATCAGCTGCCGCAGCAGCTTATGCAACACGTGCTGGAATCCAGTCCATAGTCGTTATCCCTAAAGGAAAAGTGGCCCTTGGTAAACTAGCCCAAGCGACAATGTATGGTGCAAAGATTATCGAAATCGACGGTAATTTTGATGATGCATTAAATATTGTTCGTCAAGTAAGTGAAACAACTCCAGTCGCACTTGTAAACTCTGTGAATCCATACCGCATCGAGGGGCAAAAAACGGCATCATTTGAAATTGTAGATGCTTTAGGAACAGCTCCAGATTATCTTTGTATCCCTGTTGGTAACGCAGGTAACATTACTGCGTATTGGAAAGGCTTTAAAGAATATGATGCTGCAAAAGGCTCTGGTTTACCAAAGATGTTCGGCTTTGAAGCTGAAGGTGCAGCAGCAATTGTAAAAGGTGAACCTATTGCTAATCCTGAGACAGTGGCGACAGCTATTCGTATCGGCAATCCTGCAAGCTGGAAATTTGCAGAAGCAGCTCGCGATGAGTCTGGTGGAATTATTGATTCGGTTACAGACGAAGAAATTTTAGCCGCTTACAAATTAATTGCTGGCACTGAAGGAATTTTCGTTGAACCAGGTTCAGCTGCATCATTAGCGGGCGTTATTAAATCCGTTGAAAATGGCAAGATTCAGAAGGGCTCTAAAGTTGTGACAATTTTCACGGGTAATGGATTGAAAGATCCTGATACTGCAATGAATGTCTCAACTGTAGATGTTGTCTCACTTAAAAACGATGAAGAAGAAATTCGAAAATACATCGAGGGCGTACTATGAGTAACATGTGGGAAATCACGGTTCCTGGAAGCACAGCCAATCTAGGCCCTGGCTTTGATTCAATAGGGCTTGGCTTATCTCTTTACTTAAAGTTAACCGTGACTTTACAGGATAGTTGGGAAATTATCCACCTCGATGATAATGGTCCTATAGAGTTTGAGCTGGAAGAGCACTTACTATACGTGATTGCCAAAAATATTGCGGATCAATACGGTAAGCAGCTACCTGCTTGCCGTGTTGAAATGGCAAGTGAGCTTCCATTAGCCCGTGGTTTGGGGAGTAGTGCAGCAGTCATCGTTGCAGGAATTGAACTAGCTAACCAAGTCTGTGACCTAGGCTTAACTGTACAGGATAAACTCAATTTATCATCACAAATCGAAGGACATCCAGACAATGCAACAGCCTCGGTATTAGGAGGATTAACAATTTCCTCAATGGATGAAAATGGCGTTGTTGATACAATTCATGTCAATGATATAGATGCTTCCTTTGTTGTGTATGTGCCCGATGTCGAACTAAAAACAAGTGAATCTCGGTCTGTTTTACCAGAACAATTTGACCGTGCATATGCAGTGAGGGCCTCTGCAAATGCAAATATGCTAGCAGCATCATTAATGGTTCATGATTTTGAGCGTGCAGGTCGTTATATGGAAGCTGATTTATTCCATGAACCTTTCCGCGCCAATTTAATTCCACAATATACAGAAATTCATGCAGCCGCAAAGGCTAATGGGGCATTTGGAACGGCTTTAAGCGGTGCTGGACCAACACTGATTTCCATCATCCCTACTGCTATTGCGCAAGATTTCGTAAATACCATGAAAAATCAATTTCCAGATCATCAAATTATCTTAACAAAAGCCGATAAAAATGGTGTAAAGGTAAAATTAGGACGTCTACTACTTAGTAATATTAAAAGTAAGTAATAGTACATTATGTTTGATTTTACTATCCATTATTTAAAATGTTGCACATAATATAAAAAATGTACATTACTAAATTAAAATTTAGTGGTGTACATTTTTTTTTTGAAATAATTTGTACTATTTTATAAGGTGAAAAGTTAAATTAAACGAAAGTTATCATTTAATGGAGGCGAAAGTTTTGTATTGGTATGAATATTGTCCGAAGTGCACGAAAAGCAAATATAATTTATTGGTATTTAAAAACGACCAACCATTTTTACCCTTAACTGATTATTACCATGATTGTTTAGGAAGAATAGATAAAACGTCAGCAAGATCCTATTTAAACTGTATACTCCCCTTTTTTAAATGGTTAGACAGATTAAGTAATTATAAAAGAAAGCGTGTAGCGTGGAATGATAATGCAGAAAAGATTCGTACTGTAGTTGAGGATTATTTAACAAATGAGATGTATTGCAAAATAAGAGATAAAGATACATACCGATTTGTGAGCTTAACAAGAAAAAGTCCAAATTCTATTAGTCATTTTCTGTCAGCGCTAAAATCATTCTATAAAGCTATGATACGCTTAGGTTACTATACGTATTGTAATCCTTTTATTGATGATAAAGCCACTCCGTATCAATTTAGGGAAAGTAGCGTACGAAAAAATAAATCTAGAATGCCTGCAATTGCTGGAACTGAAGAACCTTTAAATCATCGTAGATTAACTGATTCCTATTTTAAAATCATTAACGAAGAATGGCAGCCACAAATTATTGACGATATAGAATTGCCTTATCAGGTCTATCTGGCAGGTAAAAAGGTAAATTGGTCTCTACGAGAAATGATAATTGCACGAATGTTATTTGAAACTGGGGCAAGAGCATCAGAAATTATTGAGCTTACTATTGGGGATTATCGAAAACGGCAAAGCCATCAAGAATTAATTACGTTTAACAAAGGTAGTCATGGTAGAAAAGTAAAGTTCCTACGTTTTAGCAAAGATACAGTTAAACGATTGTTTCACTATATTGACTCCGAGCGAAAGTCTATTGATAAAAACCATTTAAGTTTTCATGAACTACCAGATGAAGCTTCTCTATTTTTATCATCGAACGGTAAGCCCTTTACCTATCATGCATGGTATTATCATTGGAAAAAAGCGATGAAAGCCAATGGGATTAGTTTAAATCCACATAAAGCAAGACATTGGTTCGTTACTTCTCGATTACGAGAGATTTATAACATTGCAAAAAATGAAACTGAAATCCAGCAACGAAAAAACGAGTTAATAAAATATATGAAATGGAAAAATCCAGATACGATAAATGTATATGAACATCACTTTGATGAAATGAAACATCAAGAATTGCATGAAAAAATGCTAAAACAAATGCAACAAAACGAAAAAGAATATATTAAGAAAAGTAAATCTTCGAGGAAATCAAAGCTTAGAGTCATGGAATCACAGACTATCGAAAGTTTTGATGAAGATTTAAAAGAATTATTAGAAGGGTTGGAGTAAATATGAATAAAACTAAAGTCCAGATGCCGATAACAAAATGGCATCAAATTTGGTTTGATAAAATGGACATGAAGCTTATGTGTTTACAAAACAGTAGAGATGAATTTTTGATAGACAAAATAGATGAAAGGATTATGAAATATCTTCACAATAATAGCTTAGACTTCGATTGGAGAAACCATTTATTATTAATTGCAATGATCGAAACTGATAGCAATAAAGCGTTTAAGACGATTAAAAACCACTTATCAATTTTAAATGCTCGTTTGAAAGATATTTTTAAAGTATTTTCACTAATTAATTTGTCTGATTTCGATGTAGATATTCATTTTTATAAGTATTTAAAAGGAGAAGTTCTCCCAAACGATTCTTATAATAAGAAAAGTATATCATTAAGATACTATAATGCAGCCTCCTACGATACGAATAAATGGGTATTAAGTACATTATCTATTGAAGAACAAGAATACTTAAAAAAATATCTATTTAAATATCCCTCTTTTGATAGTCGGGATTTTACTTTCACTAAATTAGCAATTGAAAATGCACAAACTATTCGAAAAGATGAAACAGATGCAGTTGTGCCCAATCTTCCAGCAATTAGGGCAGAAGCAAACTTTCGTTGGAATCAAATGAACAGAATACGAGATGCTTTTCAAAAGCAAATCAATAAAGTTGAAACTGAATCTATAGCTCTACCTTCAGAGTTTTATTATGATGAACCCGATCGTATTGGAAAGCGTTTTTATTTTCGTTTATGGGATAAACCATCTTTCGTACTTAGTCATCATACAGAGTTCTCAGATACAGTAATAAAATATGCTAGAGAAAGAAAGCTTACCTATTCCGTTGAAAACAATGCATATTTCCTTGAATTTATTCGTTCACAATCTAACGATGCTTGTGAAAGTGAAGACCTTTGGTTTAATGAATTAATCAAGAAAAATGTATTAGGAAACTGGAATAGAACAAGACCCCTTCAAGAGCATGAAAGCATTTTAAATTTTTTATCCAATTGGGGATATAAAAATGATAACGGAAAATATCCTATGCCGTTTGGTTCACAACATAAAGGAATATTATTATCATCTACCCCCTTTTTTTCTTTACATAAAGATAAGGTAAAAGGTTTATTAATAGATGTAGAGCCATTTTATGTCGCTTGTAAATTTGGACTTTTAGCAATTGATATATTAACGACTACGGGTGCAAGAATAAGTGAAGTACTTCAAATTAATAATACAAAAGAATGCATACAAGCTAAGAAAGTAAAAGATAGATTACATTTTTCTTTTAAAGCGATTCCTAAAGGCAGAGATACACTAGAAGAATTTTATATCAGTAAACAGACAATGAATATAATTCAAACTGTGGTAAAAATGTTAAAAGAGCATTATGACACTCAAAACATTCCAAGTCTTCAATACAACGGTGAAAGAAATTGTCTATTTTCACAATCGAAACCCTATTATTTCCAATACAAAGGAAAGTTAATAAAAAAGGAAACTATATACGGTTGTATTCGATTTCTACTTCATGGAATAGTTCTTGAAACGCAAGATGGTCAGCCAGTCAAGATAAAAACACATCTTTTACGTCATGCTTTCGCAACAGAAGCTGTTCAACGACAAAAAATGCCGATTGATATTGTAGCAGAAATGTTACATCAAAAGGATCTGAATGTAACAGGTTACTACTCAGCCCCTACTCCTACTCAGATAGCAGAATCGATAGGTGAGCTACATGATGTAATATCGAGTTATGTAGATATAGATGATGCATATTTAAGAAATGGCGAAAAGTTGCAAAAAGAATTAGATAATTACATGGGGAAAGTAGGGGTATTCAATAAGGTTTTAGGCGGTACGTGCGTTACTGATTACGTCTGCCCAACAAAAATGCAATGTTTAGGTTGCAAAGCGAAAATCCCTGAACCAGATCAAGAGGATGAACTTTTTGAAGTGATAAAATTGTCGAAGGATATGGAGAAACGTTTTAAACAACTAGGTTTAGAAGTTGAAGTTCGAAAAGCAAAAGAAATGGCAAAACAGGCGAAAATAGAACTAAGGGAAATTGATTTAATAAAAAAGTATAGAGAGGAACGTCAATATGAACCGACCATCCAACAAAATACATTCAGATCGTCAATGGTTAGAAAAGGTACATCATCAACGTAAAGAGCGCTCGGTTTCTATTGGTATTGAAACTATTGATATGCTTGTTAAACAAGGGATTCCTGTAACCTATCACAACATTAGTGAGTATTCAAAAAAACTTGATTCAAAAGGAAAAGGGATACACCCGAATACAATTAAAAGAAATGATGATTTGTACGCCTATTATCAAAAACATAGCAGAACGTTTAAAATAAAGAAGATGCGTAAAAAGCCCGTACCACCCTTAAAATTTGATGAATCAAGTTTAAGAAGGATTTCACCTAAACGTGATATAAACATCACTAAAACGAAATACATGACGTTTACGAAGGAAGAGTTGGTAAATAGATTGATTGCGGTTGAACAATACGTGGCTGAGAATCAAAAAAGATGGGTAATTAATCAATTTGAAAAGTTTAAATAAAACAACAATAGAGTTAACCGATTCGGTAAAACTCTATTGTTGTTTTCAGTTATTGAATATTCAAGATAATCATTACTCTAAAACCCCAAATATTTTTATATATTCTTTCAATAATGGATCTACGAATGAATAAATACCACGAGAGTATTTTTTTATTATATTTCTTTCACATAATTTATTAATATTCATACTATATTCTGATTGTTTAATACCTAAATAATTATCTATATAACCAAGTGGGACATTTATATTTTCATTACTAGCCATAGCTTTCAAAATTTGTTGATATTTACCTGAACCAGCTTCCTCTAGAAGATTCTTTAGCTCATTATTTTTTTTATTTTGTATAATGTCTTCAATCCCTTTTGTCAAACTATTCATGTTCAAATTATTATTATCGCTATATTTTATAATTGTTCCACCTAAAAGGTGAACTGGTTCTGGAAAACCAGCAGACATATAGCCAATTCTATTTAAAACATCATCAGAATACGTGAAACCAACTTTATCAAAACCATTTATCAGTATTAATTCTATTTCTGACTGATTAAGCTTATGTAATACAATATCTTTAAATGTACGACTTATGGATGGATGAATTTCCTTCATTTTTTGAACAGCACCAGAAATCCCTGCAAAAAAGAAAATAATATTATTAATATGATTTCTAGAAAAGCTTTCAGTAACGAGTTTAAAAAAAGTTGGAAGATCTTTTGTCATATCCATTCTATCTATTTCATCTATAAATATAATAATACCATCCAATTTTTCTTCCATAACCTTTTTAGAAACCTTCTTCATTTCTTGAACAAAGTTACCCACTACTTCATTAATAGGTTTCGCTTTAGCTTCTTCTTCTTTTTTTGCTATTTGTACACCAAATAAGTCTAATGAAAAATCAATTTTCGATAGAATTGTAATGCTTCTTTTCAAATTTGATAATATATATCCAGCAACTTCCTCAGCAGATTGATTTTCAACAGTATCTATCCAAATAGACTTAAAATTAAAGTTATCTATTCCACCTGTATCTATATCAAATTTTTCAATTAATGTTGTATCACCTTCTGCTATTCTTTTTGTTTGAACTAATAATGAGCTTTTACCAATTCCTCTATCACCAGTGATTATTGCATGTTCGGGATTTTCATGAGCTGTTTGATATAATACATCAATAATTGAGTCAACTTCGTTATTTCTTCCAAAGAAGTATTCCGGATTATCAATTGGTTTTTGAGGTGTAAACGGGTTGATTATTCTTTTAGACATAATAAACTCTCCTTTTAATATATTTATCCCAAAACTAACTATTTTAGCTAATTTGTTATACAATTTTATTTGAACAAGTTTCTTTTAATTTGTCGACTAGGATAATGCTGCTACTTTGTGTCTAACTATTTAGAAGTAAATTATATTCTTTAACTTTGCGCTGAAATGCTTCATTTCCACCCTCTAAATAATTAATAATATGTTCAATAATTTTCTTATTACCTGTGTAGCCTTGTGCTTTTAAATGGCTATGAAATCCATCTTTAGTTTCCAGAACAATAATTTGCTCAGCACCTGTATTTATAACTAATGTTGAATTATGTGTTACTATTACTACTTGGCGTTGATTTTTAATATTTTGTAAACTTTTAACCAAGGTCTTATAAATATATTGGTTGTCTAAATTATCTTCAGGTTGATCGATAATTAATGGAGTAATATCATTTGAATATTTGCCATAGTTAATTATAAATGTTAGTGTTGCTACAACCTTTTGACCTAACGAAAGTTCTTCTATATTTTTCATATTAACTTTCGCTGACGACCCAATATCTTCTCGAGCATTTACATTAAATTTCATTGAAAACTTACCATTATCTATATATGCCTTCACAATAATCTGTGCAAGCTCTTTACGTGAATTGGCTAAGTGATTCCTAATAGCAGTATATAATTTGTCAATTCTTACTTTATTAGCATCTTCTAGACCATGCGTAATAGTTTTTTCCGAAACTTTAGTAGTAATAAAATTTTTAATAGGATAGTTGCTTTCTAAAAATTTATTTTCTTTTAAATACAGGGCTTCTAAGAAACGTAAGGCCCCCACTTTTCCTATTTGGGCTTTAATAAACTCATACACATCGAACCATTTTAATGTAGTAGAATCTACAAAATGATTTTTATAGATATTGTCTCTTTCAAGTTGATCAAGAAATTCACCAAATATAATGTCTATAAAATTTTCTTGGATTACGTAAGTATTTTCTAAATGTATCGACAGAACGTCTTTATTGTCCAAGTTAAAATTTTGTAGCAAGGAAGTGATATTTGCCCTCCAATTTTTCAAAATTGATTGAATAGAAGATATTTTTTTACCAGCATTTTTCAAAAAATCAGTTTTGTTACTGTAATATAGTTCATTTTTAATCTTATTTATTTCAATTTGACTTTCACCACTAAACATAAGATCTTTAATAAAAGTAGAGAAATCATTACTTTCAATTGAAGAAATAATCTTTGAAATTGAAAAATGTTTTCTATAAATCTGGGAAAGTATATTTTCCTTATCGACTTGTTTTTGAATTTGGGCAAATAAATATTGGCCTTTATTTTCTCCAGTTTTAACTTGATATAAATTGAACCAAAAATCATTTAATTTCAGTGTCGAATTATTAGTCCGTATGAAAGCATCTTCGGCATAATAGTAAATACTATCTTCTGAGTATTCAGGGTTTATTTGTGGGATAAACCTTAATATGTAATCCTTACCTTTAAGTCTAAAGAGTAAATAAATCATTCCATGCTTACTAATGAAATTTAGAGTTTTTTTATTTTCAACTTCTTGTGAAAATAAAATATCTAAAATCTTTAATATGGTACTTTTCCCAGTTCCTCTTCCACCAACTATACAAGTCAGATCTTTTGAAAAATTAAAGTAAAATGGGGATGTAGTGTTGTTTAAGAATCCTGTATCATTTTCCGGTATATATATACCTTTAATAAATGTAGGCGCGATTTTAGGTTTATGGAAAGGGTATACGCTAATCTGATGACTAAAAATCGCTTTCAATAAATTCCCATATGAAATCCCTTGCATTTTAATCCAAGTATTTCTAATTCCCAATGTATTAATGCCATGAGAATCACTTTCGTAGAAAACACAAATATCAGAGTTAGTTCTTTTACTAAATGCGCTAATTGTGTTTTCAATATTATAAGTTTGGTTTGTAACACCGATTAAATCAAATAAAGAGGAATTAAATAACTTATGTTTATAAGTTCCTGTTAAATATTTAAAGTTGGATGAGTTGATATGTGCTATATATGCTTTACCACCAATGTCATGGATTTTTTGTAAAATAGTTAAACTATGTTCTATGGTTCCACAATATTTAGATTCTTGATCAGATACGATATTATCTTCGATAAATCGTTCAAGGGCTTTTCTATTTTTTTCATCAATAATGGCTACAACATGATTTTTGTCAGAACATGATATTTCGATTCCTAAAATAACCCAAATATCTTTTTTAGGAAGATTAGAAAAAGCATTTGTGTAACAATAAGAAATCATATTCTTTAATTTGTCGTACCCCTCAATAGTATTATGATCTGATATGATTACGCCTTCAATTTCTTCTTTATATAATTTGTAAGCTATCATATAATATGTAAAATATTCTTTGAAATTTATATAATCAAGTCCACGATCTCTTAACTTCTGCATATAATCTTCACCATAAAGACCCAAATTAAAGTTATCTAGATAATCTTGAAATTCTTGCTGTGTTAGCATACCAATTTCCAATGCGTAGTTCAAAATCCTCTCTACACTATAATCCTTATAATAAACTTTCTCACCATTCTCATTAACCTGATGTATTTGGTAGTCAGATGAAGCTGGTGTATGAATATGTATTTCAAATTTATATAGCCGCCCATACCTTTTTCTAGAATTATCTAATTTCCGGCAAACTTCTTGTAAAACATTATTATTTTTAAAGTTATATTTGTAAGACTCCATAGTCCACCTCTGATCAATTTTGTGAAACACCTGAAATTATCTATAGAATATTAAATATTTCATTCTTTTATTATAATAGAGAAACTAAAAGAGTTGGTACAAAAATCCATTTAAAACTCACTAATATAGGAAAATATGTTATTGTTTAAAGGGATTTAATATTATAAACGTCTTTTTTATGCATACAAATAAAAAACAGAACCAACCTAAATTAGTGGTTCTGTCTAAAATACCTATTATAATGTGCAACATTTTATTAAACTAGCCAATAATGCAATTAATATTTATTTATTCTTGACTTTTAATAAAATGCAAAAGTAGACGTTTTTTCTTGAAGGGGGAAGTAGCTTGAAACCAATTATTTTCTGTGATTTTGATGGCACTATAACAGAAACAGATAATATCGTCTCTCTAATGACTCAATTCGTTCCAGAGGAATCTGAGAAAATTGCTAAAGCAATGATGGAACAAACTATAACTTTTAAAGATGGCGTTTCAGCAATGTTCGAGCTATTATCAACTAAACAAAAGGATGCTGTGATCCAATATTTATTGGATACGGCTATTGTACGTGAGGGGTTTGGCGATTTCGTTCGTTTTGCACAAGAGAAACATATTCCGTTTTATATTGTTAGTGGGGGTGTCGATTTTTTC
Source organism: Lysinibacillus sp. RC79 (assembly GCF_041262405.1). NCBI lineage: Bacteria > Bacillati > Bacillota > Bacilli > Caryophanales > Bacillaceae > Lysinibacillus > Lysinibacillus sp. RC79. Next base: position 140,373 of record NZ_JBGCCD010000007.1, on the reverse strand, counting down.
ATTGAGCCACTATTAAAAAAACACGGTCCATTTTCTGGTATATATTGTAACAGCGCTGATTTTTCAGGACAGCACATTAAGCTCATCTTTCCAAATAGCTGTGATGAAGAATGTGCGAAATTTGAGACACAGGGTTGTGGTTGCTGCAAGCCAAGCGTTATGCGTAAAGTTACACAGAGCAATCATTTTAAAATCGTGATTGGAGATTCACTTTCTGATTTTGAGGCAGCAAAACAGGCAGATTTAGTACTTGCTAGGGATCATCTTATTAAACGCTGTAAAGACCTCCATCTTCCTTATGAGCCCTTTGAAACATTCTATGATTGCTTAGAAGTTGTAAAAAAGCTTATGGCCGCAGAAAAGGCTGTTTCAATGTAATTGAAAAGGTTAGTGAAATAAGGGCGGTATGTTTAGAAGTGCCGCCCTTGTTTCGACATAACAAAGGGAGCCACCTTCAATTAGGTGGCTCCCTTTCCAAATTCATGATTTATTTTTCGCCTTAAAAAGTCTCTTTCGACGTTCATACCAAATAACACAAATGATAAACCACGTATAACCCATACTCCATCCGGCCAATACATCTGAACCAAAATGACGGGCTCCAGCAACTCGAGACAAACCAATAAGTACAGTTAGAACAATTGCCCCAAGCCAAAGCAATGTCTTACGTCCCTTACTATTGTTCTCCGAAAAAATATAGGCTATTGTAAATAAATACAAGATGCCGGTCATAGCATGTCCAGATGGAAAGCTAAAGGATGTTAATTGATCTTCAATCTCAGGTCTTGGTCGGTGTACCCATTTTTTCAATAATTGGTTAAGTACATTCCCACCTGCAATTGTTAACAAAACAAATAGTATACCTCGGTTATTTTTTACCTTCCATGCTAAATATACTATTAAGACTATAGCTACAGACACTACAAATGCCGGTTCACCTATATAGTGAAAAAATTCTATAAAACGATTACCGAAAAATAAATCAGCCATTTTTGTATCAAAAGTATTGATTAAGTTACTTTGAAAAGTAACTCGTAATACAAAAAAGATAATGAGCGTTAATACCGCTAAAGGATAAGCCCATTTTTTCATATAATACTTCACCTCAAAACTATATGCTGTTATATTTTTCACATCATATCATATTTAAGTCAGTTAGAGGTGAATTTGCTTTTTATCCCGTGTAAAACTCCGAACGTAAAATTAAGCACAAGGTTAATTGCCCGTAAATGCCCGATTGGTGAACTAACCCAATGTGCCCCCTCTTTCCTGGGGAATGACAAATGTTTTTACTTCTGCTTTATTAAAATAATTTGAAAGAGCTAATGCAACGATAAATAAAATTGCAACGATAGGTATTATTTTTCTAAACAAAATATACACTTCCTCATCTTCAGTCTGAATTATTTTAATAATACTGGATCGAATAACCAATCCTTTGGCCCGAAGTTTTTATCCTTCTCTCCTTTTACCTCACGAGATATATTATTTTTAATAATTAATTCTCTAAACTTTCTACTGAACAAAGTTTTTCGATATAAATATCTTCCGTCATGGCTCCATTCTGCTGAGAAGAATACATCATTTTTTATATTGGTTAAATCTTTACGTTTGTAAATATCCGGACCATTGATTACTCCACTTAATCCGCATCGACATGGCGGTTGTTCTGTCGCAAAATACAATTTAACTCTTTCAGTGCTGCATTCTGGTAATACTTGTGTCGGAAAAATTTGAAAAGCTTTTTGCTTCCCTTCTTCCGGTCCTTGATGAATAACCTCTAAAAGTTCATAGCCTTTAATATCCTCTTGCTTCATTAAAGTCACTAATTCCTGTGAAGCAACCCAATATCCGCTCACATGAACTAGATGACGGTCTTTCATTTCTGTTGTATCTATCACTAATGGAGAAAGTTGCTCTTTTTCCATTAGTCCGCAATGCTGGCAATGGGTGCTTATAGAAAATAAAGTTCCTTTATCATCTATAAACATATCAGGTGAGTTACCTGTTGAGTTTAATGTGAACAATGGTGCTTGCTCATATTCGTAATCTGAAAAGTCAAAGTAAAAACGTTCTCCGATTGAAACAATTCCTAATTCGTGTTCCAATGATTTATATAGTGCTGCTACATGTTCATATGTGACATCTTCATTTAATGTAAAAATAGGATTGAATGATGCCTTTAATTTTCTTTTTCTTATTTCAGGTGCACCGATACAAATACCATAGCGATTATAAACTTTAATGACTTGATCTTGACTAGATTCATCTATAGAAAATAAGTTTTCAAGTTCTACTTTCAAAATACACGCCTACCTTTATATAAAGTTTTATGGTGAAGTATGTTGACTAGCTAGTAACTTTAAAAAAATCTACAATCTCTACTTTATTCATAGATAGTCAGGCTCTTATTTTAAACGAAATCTTATATAGTAATACTTACTATAGCAAATCTACTTAACCACGATTATCTTAAGCGTACCAGTACTTACACCGACATTTCAACGTTGGGTTTACGCCAATTTTTTGGCGGTCTTTGCCTCGGTTTTTGGCGTGATTTGGCGGACATATAAAAAACACCGCCAAAGTTTGGCGGTGTTACACGAAAATTACAGGTATTTAGAATCTGGATTTAGGTATAATTAACCAAGTTAAAATATGGTATTAAAAAACCACCTAAACTCTCCCTTTTTATTGAAAAATATACCAATGAAAATAAGTATAGCATACAGACAATCTATAGTAAATTCATTCTTTCTGCAAGATTTACAGCCTCTGTCCGTGAATCTACATTCAATAAAGAAAACAGCTGAGTTAAATATCTTTCGGTTGTTCGCTGAGGAATATTTAATTCTATAGCAATCGCTTTATTCGTATGTCCTTCTGCAATTAGTCTTAAAATTTTCTTTTCTTTTTCATTTAAGTGAATATCGAGTTTTGCATCTTGCAATTTAAATTTATTATCGAGAAAATCCAAGAAATTTTGAGGTAAAACAATTTCACCATTTGCAATGGCTCGAACAGTTCGTAAAATTTGTTCCTTAGATGCTGTTTTAGCTAAAATACCTTCTATTTTCCGTTCTAAAATAAGTGGATAATAATCAGTAATATCATCACCAGTATAAAGGATAATTGAAGCATTTGACTGGATAGCTTTAATGTTTCGTCCTAAATTAATGCCATTTTCTAACGGCATATTTATATCAATTAAGTAAATATCATATGGTTTGTTTTTAATTCTCTGTATGACATGAGTTGCATCACTTTCTGTATCAACTATAATATCTTCATTTTCTTGAAATAAATTTTTTGTTCCCTCTAACACAATAGGGTGATCATCCACTATGAGCATCGTAATCAAGTGTATCACTTCCTTCTTTTACTGTAATTCTAATAGTCATTCCCTCATTAACCTGTGTACCGATGTGAAACTGCCCGTTAAAGGCCTTTACACGCTCTTGCATACCTTGAATTCCCATCGAATCTGCGATAATAATATCATCAATATTACAGCCTACACCATCATCCTTATAGATGATTTCGAAACCATCGTCCATTTCCTGCAAATGAATTTCAACTGTTGTTGCATAGGAATGTTTTAAAGCATTGTTGAGTAATTCTTGAAATAATCGATAAATCATTAAATTCATACGCTCATCTTCTAAATAAAGACGATCTATCGTATAAATTAACACAAAACTAGATCTTTCTATTACTTTACGAATTAGCTTTTCTAATGCTGCGTTTAACCCTAGTGTATCTAATAATGGGGGCTTCAAATTTTCACAATAAGCTCTTAAATCATGTATAGATGTAACCATCTGTCTGTGAATTTTCGCAAGTTTTGGCTGGATATCTGATGCATTCTTCATATTGACTAGGACATCAACCTCCCGGGCAATATGGAGCTGCTCTTGCAAATTTGTATCATGTAATTCTTGAGCTAATTGATATTTTTCCTCTTCAAATCTTAACCATAATAACTTGTTTAGCCAAGGTAATTGACTATCATCTGCTTGCCTCATATGCTTTAGTTCCTCTAACAGTTCTTCTACCATCTTTGTATTTTCAATAAAATTGTTTACATACAATAAGAGCAATTCAATCCATAGAAGCTCTTCATCTTTTAAATGAATCGAATTATTATGTCGCAATACTAAGGCTCTTTTATAATGAGCATCTTGATGGAGGAAGGCTAGATAGACTTGGTCAAATTTTTTAATTTCCCCCAATTTTAAATCTTCCATTAACATTGGATTAATCGGAATACTTCCCTCAACCGTTGATTTAAATCGATTTGTGTCATAGTCATAAGTTAATACAAATACGTGTTCGAGCTCAAGATGCAAAGAAACCTCCTGAGCAAACCTCTCTAGAAGTTCATCTATTTTTATTGTTTTACCAATCTTATCTACCGCCGTATATAATTGATGTATATAATCCCCTTTTGTAGAAAATAAGATTTTTCGTTTTCGGTAATCGACCTTCTCTTTTATGTAAAAAAGAATAACTAACGATGTAAAGGTAAAAAATGAAACACCTGACATTACAGTCATCGTTAAATATTTTCCTGCAATCCAATACAAGCCAACCATAAACCACAAAGTAAATAACAATGAAAAGAATACATAATAACGTAATCTAGTAATATGATATTCGATATCAAATAGCCGATCTGCTACCTGTGTAAAGATAAAACTAAAAGGAATAAGCAATAAAAATAAAGAGCAGATTTCACCTGAAAGAATATACGTATCAAAAAAAATTTTAGGGAGTGAATATAAAAAAAGAAATGGCAGAAACGGTATCAATATACTACATAACAATATTTTCAACTGAGGTGATTTATATTTGAAATAGCTTAGTAATAAAATACTAAGAATAATAATAAGGAGGATGAAAAAAAGGACTAACACAACTTCAGAAAGAAAATAATAAGAAGCAGGATAGAAAATAATAATACAGCCCAGTGAAAAAGCGATTACAGGGAATATATAAAAGAATTTGATATTGTTTGTGAACAGCCAATTTGTTTTTACAAATGAATAATAATCTCTCAAAAAATGTAATAATATGACTAAACACAATACCATACTACTACGATTTACTATTATCCCAATTCCATTTACTCTACTAGCAACTCCACTGCTTACATAAGCCAATGAAACAGTTAACATAAAAAAAATAAGTAAGTTAGTAAGCTTAGTATTTTTTTGATTAAAATGTAGATATATAGTAATGAATAGAGTTAATAAATAATAACAAGCTGGAAATAGTAATATATAGTAAAATTGATTGGGGATATCTAAATGATTAATATGTATGTCAGTTATTTCTCCATTTGGCTTCATTATGGTTATTTTATTAGCAGCTACTATTATTGATTTATATTTCAACTGATTTAGATGATCCATCGGCACATCATCTACTCTTAAAATAACATCAGATGGTGAAATACTTTTCCATTCTATCCAGTCTTTATCGTAAGGTTGCGTTACTCCCCACTTGCCATTCTCTTTTTCTACCTCGATTTCCAATAACGGCCCGCTATAATTCACATAATTCAGATAAATACCGATCACTAAATAGAGCATTATAGCAGGCCAAAATAACTTACTACTCAACGATTTTATAACCAAGCTGCACTTTCCAACTCTACTTCACTACTAAACGCATCTAAAATTGCCTTTTGTTCCATAGACGAAATTCCAATTAATGAGGCTTTTTGTTCCTTTAATAGTGTAACTAGGTCTGGGTTCTTTTCTAGATGTTGAATTACATTAATCATACAAATCTCTCCTCATTTCATTAGTTTTGTTAGATAGTCTTTACATACCTCATTTATAGCTACATTTTCAAGAATATTGAATGCTTTTAACTTGTAAACATTTTTAATAGTAATTGCATAACGTATCGCACCACCATTTGTCAACTCGTTTTCCGTAGCATTATTATCTAAAAATGCATCTATATCGTCATTATAATAGTTTATAACAGATTTTGAAACATCATTTTTCTGTGATAAAAGATAAATAATAGGCAGTGAGTATCTTTTATTTAGTAAATCATTTTTAGGTCCCCAAGTTTTTAAACCTTGAATATCGTTTTTAATTTGTTGGATAATACCTATGTATCTCCCATACTCCTCAACCTCAGAAGATATCTCACCTTTTGCAAGCACTTCACCAATTAAGCAGCCCATCGCTGTTAAAGAACCCGACTTTTTTTCAATCATTTGTAAATATGATTGCTCATCTCTACAAGTATTGAGTAAATCTAGTTGCTGACCGTTTATACTTCGTAATGCATAATTCTCTAGTATTTGAATAGCAGTATTTTTGTGTTCAAAGGAAGTTTCACGTATAGTTCTAGAAGCCATGACTAGCATAGCTAAAGCAACATTTAATGATAATTCAGGTGTTTTACTCCAACTGTAGTCTGAATCCTTGTCCTGCAAGTCGTCGATAATATCAAAAGATAAAATTAAAAGTTCGATAGCTGCGGCAACTTTATAGATATCCTCGTTCAAACAATCTGTAAATGCTTCATAATGCCAATAACATAGCTTACCAAAGGAATAGCCAACTGCCTTTTTTTCTTCCTTAAAAATTTTTAGCATCGACCGTAGTTCATGATCTATCAGCGCCTCGTTCTCAATTAGAATGTCCAATGACTCATTAATTTGTTCGTCAAGCCCCTGCAATAGTCCTCACCTCCCTTAAGTATGTTATTAAATAGTATACAGATTAATGGGAAATAATACTAGACGCCAAAACTCAAAGGAAATATTTTACATTATGCCATTTGCACAAAATACCGCCAAAAAATGGCGGTATTTGTGGAAAGCACGCCATTTCTTTATTTAGGAATAGTAAAATAAGTGGCGGTGTACTATTATTGACCGCCATTTTTTGGCGTAAACTCAGCATTGAAATGGCGTCCTCACTGATGATACGCTTAAATAGGCTAAGATAAATTTGTATTCTCGAAAAACTGGGAGTGATTGAAATGAAAAATGAAGTAAATGAAAACGTTTTAATACTTACAGCTAATTTTTCCTGCGCAATTTTTGTCTCTGAAGAAGAAATCACTATTAAAAAACCTTCGAAAGAACAACAATCTATTGAGCAAATAATTATTGATGCCGAGCAACAGGCTTTTAAAGAAACATTAGCAGCGTATAAAAGCAAATCTACATTTTCAAATTTTATTTGCAATATTCCTGGATTTGAGGATATTTTTCAGCAAAAGCTGGACAGTTTTATTGAACAATATGGAATAATTAGAGTATCTGAAGAAAGTCTGTCTATGTTACCTTTAGTAAGTCCATTTACCTCAGGATTAAACATACATACACCTATACTCTATAAGTCACCAAGCTTTAGTATTATAAATGCTAGAGGCAATTGCTCTAACGCTCCATCAATTGAAGATACTGTTAAAATTGAAGAAACAGTCGGCTTACCTGTTTATCTTCATAATTCAGAATTAGAAATGGAAATGTCCTCTTTAGGGAAATTTACTGCTGTAAAGGAAGCAAATTGGGCACCCAAACAATCAACTGTCAATTTTACAGGGGTTTCCATTAGTGACAATGGTATTTCCTTTAATATTTCTACGGCATTTAATGCATGGAATAAAGCGTCCATTAAACATTAATACTAGACTGGGTATGGCACAGGTATAGATATGTGCCTCACCCTTCCTCCTTAATATCATTCTCTATGCCATTTTAATAGTTCTATTAGGTCGCTTTGATGGTTCTTTCCGTCACTTTGGCGGTTCTTTCCGTCGCTTTGACTTCTATCCGCCACCTTAGCTCCTCTATTCTCCACTTTGACTATCTATCATTGCATTTCTATCGGACAATGTGAAACTTCATATTCTATTCATAAGAAAAAAGGTGCCTCAAATGAACTTTGAGACACCTCTAAAATATTATCCTTTTACATGATAAACTTCTTGGCCGCTTTCGATGATATGATCGGGCTTCGGTTTACCAGCACTTGCTTTATGACCAGCAATATGCTCAGGGCTCTTCTCCCAATTTTTCCATGCCTCTTCTGATTCCCATCGAACCACAATTAGCACTTCTTCATCACCACGTCGTACTTTTTTTACAAGTACTTGCTTATCAATAAAGCCTGGCTGTTGTTCAAGCAATGATGGACCATCTTCTTTGGCGCCAAAACGCTCAACAACTTTATCCGAATTCCCTTCCGTAACGACAATACGTTTAATTTGTACAAACATATTAGTTAAACACCTTAAGAACATCTTCTACTTTTTGAGTTTCAGAAGTTAAACCGCCACCAGATAAATACCAAACTTGTGGATCTAAATAAACGATCTTACCATTTTTCGCAGCGTTAGTAGCACCAACGATTTCGTTTTCAATTGCAGCTTTTGTACCTGACTCACCTTCTGGATTTACAGCAGCATCACGGTCAACTACGAATAAAATATCTGGGTTTGTGTCACGTACATATTCAAATGATGCGTTAGCACCGTGTGTAGAAACTTCAATTTTTTCATCAGCAGCTTTCACACCATATACATCATGAATGACACCGAAACGTGAACCAGGACCATATGCAGATAATGAACCTTCATTTGCTAAAACGATTAAAGCTTTTTCTTTAGCTGAAGCTGTTTTAGCTTTAACTTCTTCTACTTTTGATTCGTATGCAGCAAATGCATCAGCAGCTTCTTTTTCTTTACCAAAAATCTTACCAGCTAATTCTGTTTTTTCTTTAAATGATTCCATGAAATTTTGATCGTCTACACCTACAAATACAGTTGGTGCAATTTTAGATAATTCATCGTAAGCAGATGCTTGTCGACCAGAGATGAAAATAATGTCTGGATTCATAGCAGAGATTGCTTCAAAATCAGGCTCTTTTAAAGAACCAACATTTACGTAATTTTTATCAGTATATTTGCTTAAGTAGCTAGGAACTGATTTTTGCGGTAGACCTGCAACTTTAACACCTAGAGCATCTAAAGTATCAAGGAAACCATAGTCGAATACAACAATATTTTCAGGCATTTTATCAAGAGTTACTTCTTTAAAAGTATCTTCCCCCTCTTTGATAGCTGGGATTGTTAGGGGGTAAGCAGTAGCTTCTCCTTTTTGCTCTTCAGCAGACTTACTATCAGTTTTAGAATCTGTATCCTCTTTTTTAGTATCATCCTTTGAGCCGCAAGCAGCTAATACCAATAGCATCATTGCCATTAAAACAGTAAGTAATTTCCAATTCTTCATTGTAAAATTGCTCCTTTAAGATTTATTTTTTAGATGGACATTTCCATCTATTATTTTTTAAGAGTTAAAATACACGCAAATGCGACAGCCGTCCTGTTCTTGAACAGGGATATCCATATCATAGATCTCCTTAAGCGCATCAGAGTTGATGATGTCATTTGTTGGACCGTCTTTGACAACACGTCCATTTTTTAATGCGACAATATGATCAGAGTATACGGAAGCAAAGTTAATATCATGTAATACGATGACAACTGTTTTCCCCAGCTCATCAACGAGCTTCCGCAAAATTTTCATGATTTGCACAGAATGCTTCATGTCTAAATTGTTGAGCGGCTCATCAAGCAAAATATAGTCTGTGTCTTGTGCAATAACCATAGCGATAAACGCACGTTGTCGTTGACCACCCGATAATTCATCCAAATAATTGTGCTGAATATCCTCTAAATTCATATATTGAATTGCTTCATCTATCTTTAGCTCATCCTCAGGCTTCAAATTTCCTTTCGAATAAGGGAAACGCCCAAATGAAACAAGCTCACGAATTGTTAGACGTACATTCATATAATTGGACTGTTTTAAAATTGATATTCGCTTCGCAAAATCATCCGATTTCCAACGACGTACATCTGATTTATCGAGTAATACTTCTCCAGTGTCTGCATTAAGTAAACGGCTTACCATTGAAAGCAATGTTGATTTACCTGCACCATTTGGTCCAATAAAAGACGTAATTTTCCCTGGTGCAACGTCGACACTAACATCTTGAATGACCGGTTTTTTCCCAAAATACTTAGAGATTTCTTTTACTTGGATCATCCTGCTGACCTACTTTCCTTCAATAATAAGTAGATGAAGTACACGCCACCTACGAAGTTTATAATAACGCTTAGTGTTGTATCGAAATTAAAAACACGTTCGACTATCCACTGTCCACCGACTAAAGCTACAATACTCATGACACAAGAACCTGCAATTATCACAGAGTGCTTGTACGTCTTGAAAAATTGATACGATAAATTTGCCACGATTAAGCCAAAGAACGTAATAGGCCCAACAAGAGCTGTAGAAACGGCAATTAACACCGAAGATAATATGAGCATTCGCTGTACAAGCTTGTCATATGGTACCCCTAGGTTAATTGCTGTATCACGTCCAAGCGACATTACGTCTAATTGGTTCATGTGACGCCAGCCATAAATAAAGGTAATGATTATGACAACACCTGCAAGCCATACTAAATCTGAATTGACATTGTTGAAGCTTGCAAACATTTTACTTTGTAAGCTTAAAAACTCATTCGGGTCTATTAACACTTGGAAGAACGTCGTTACGCTTCCTAAAAATGTTCCGACAATCATACCGACAAGCAGCAAGAAATAAATCGGACGTTTTCCTTCTTTGAACAATACGCGATAAAAAATCACCGCAAAGACAACCATAGCTAAAACAGCTAGTAAGAAATTGTATTTTGCATTAATAACGAATATCGACATAGAGCCAAAAAAGTAAAAGATGAACGTTTGAACCATCATATATAATGCATCAAGTCCCATTACACTTGGCGTTAAAATACGGTTATGTGTAATTGTTTGGAAGACTACAGTTGAATAAGCAATCGCAATCCCTGTTAACGACATCGCTACCACTTTAATAAGGCGGCGTGGGAACGCATAATGATAGTTACCATTAAGTTCATAAAATACATACAGTAAGATAGAAATTACTGCAAGACCTAGTAAAATCAACATTTTTGTACGGTTACGCATATGCTTTCCCCCTAAACAACATAATTAGGAAGATCGCACTTCCGATGACCCCGACAGTCATACTAATCGGAATTTCATAAGGGAAAATCACTACACGCCCTATAATGTCGCAGAATAATAAGAACGACATACCTAGTAATGCTGTATGAGGCAATGTCTTAGCAAGGTTATCCCCTTTGAACAGCGAAACTATATTTGGAATGATTAAACCAAGGAACGGTATCACACCAACTGTTAGCACCACCGTCGTCGAAATAAGTGCTACTAACACTAAACCTAAATTCACAACGAATTTATAGGAAAGACCAAGATTTTTTGCAAAATCCTCACCCATTCCTGCCACTGTGAAACGATTCGCATAAATGTAAGCTATAATCAGCACGGGTACACTTATGTATAAAAGCTCATAACGACCTTTCATCATTAATGAGAAATCTCCCTGTAACCATGCAGAAATGTTTTGGATAATATCCGCCTTATACGCAAAGAACGTTGTAATGGAAGAAAGGATATTCCCAAACATTAAGCCAATAAGCGGTATAAAGATCGCATCTTTAAACTTTATTCGATTTAATATTTGCATAAACAATAATGTGCCGGCTAAAGCAAATATGAAAGCGAAGGAAATTTTTTGAAAGTACGAGACATTTGTGAAAAACATCATCGAAATTAATATCCCCAACTTTGTAGCATCTAACGTACCTGCTGTCGTTGGTGACACGAACTTATTCCTACTTAAGCTTTGCATAATTAAACCAGCAATACTCATACCTGCACCTGCTAACAAAATTGCTACAAGTCTCGGTATACGACTAATAAAAAATAGTCTAGTTTCTTCTGATTCGAAGTCTAATAGATCACTCGGTTTTATATCAACTACCCCGATAAATAGTGAAACTATAGACAGCACAACAGTTGCTGTTAAAAGATATCTTTTTTTCATTGTAATCCCCGGTAGATTCATTTTTGCTCGCAACGCTTATTGAAAATCATTATCATTACTCACGATTCTCATTATAAGCGCGTTTCCGTTCTCAGTCAACCTTCAATTGAGAATTATTCTCGTTTTATTTACAAATCCTTAAAAAACGAGCATTCCCAACAGAATATCTACATTATGTATTACTTCCAAAGTTAAATATCTCTACATTCTTTACACAAATAAAAAGGTAATTGAGAATAAAATACTAATTTTTTCTCAATCACCTTATTAAATCAATTATGCCTCGGCATAATTGCGTCCGGAATCGGCTTTGTGCTTAGGCCTGCAGATGTTTTTTGCGCGAAAGCGAAGCGGCAGCGGCAACAACATGATGCAGGTCAGTTAGCCGTTATCGCATGGATGCGATAACGGCTAACATCCTTTAAGAACTTCTTTCCGATTCCGTGGCATCCGCCAGAGGCTTTAAGCCAACAGATGTTTATTGCCACAGGACGTGGCGTTCTTAGACTGAGTTCCTCTATTTCAGCGGATGTTTGGACACCCACTGAAAAGTGACTTAAAACCGCATTCATCTCACCACCTATAGAAGTGGGAGACTTCTGTAGCTGACGCTTCGCTTTCGCTACAGAAAATAATTGCTGAAAGAAGTTAAGCTATTCGTCGAACGCCTTTTAGCCATGCAAAAATAATTAAAACGATTAATATAAAACCGACATATCCCATCACAGCATATAGCTTGGCTACAAGCGTCGTAAAACCAGCAAGACTTGCTAAAAAGCCCAAACCACCGATAAAAACGGCAGTTACCTTAAAACTGGCCTTATTAGGTTTTGAAAATCTTACCATAAATGAATAGAACATCCCCACTGCTGTATTATAAATCATCCCTAATAAGGAAATGGACATCAGTAGACCGATTAGAGGATGAATTTCATTTGCTAAAGCTAGCATCGGTATATCTACGCCAACAATTTCATTCATTTTTGCAAGAAGGGACAGGTTAATAAGTAGAATTAAAGCTCCAAGCAAAATCCCCCCAATAATGCCTCCCATCCCTGCCACTTTTTCATTGCGAATAGATCCACACATAACAGTTAAAAGCGAAAAACACACACCGATATTAAAAGACAAATACAGTAAAGCAGTAACCCACCAGCTTTTAGAACTTACCTGTGCTTGTCGTGCGATAACAGCTTGTTCGACAAAGGTTAAATCCATCGTGGCTAATGAATAGATAGCTATTATCGAGACAATTGCTAGCAGATAGGGTGTAGCTACAGCAATAACGTTTATGATACTCTTCACATCCATCATAACTGTCGCGATAGTAAGTACAATCATACAAATGCTCCCCAGCCAAACTGGTAGTCCAAACATTTGATGAAACGTAGCACCTGCTCCTGCAAACATGATTACTGCAACACCGAATAAGAACAACGACAGTAAATAATCCATCACAAAACCTACAGTATTACCTGAAATTTGATAAATTAAATCCTTGTGCGATGTCGTACGCAACCTTGAGCTAATTTGAGCAATGCACATTCCTACTAAAGCAAATCCAAATGTAGCAATAAGTGCACCATAAATTCCATGAAAGCCATAGCTCGTAAAATATAGTACGATTTCCTGTCCTGATGCAAATCCCGCACCGACGATAATTCCTACATAGGCACCACCGATTTGCAAACTTTTTTTCAATCAGTTCTCTCCCTGTTTATCCTATAATCAATTATGCCTCGCCATTATTGCGTTCATTAGGTTTTAACATCTGTTGCTTTCGCTACCAAAAGACATTTGTAGCTGACGCTTTGCTTTCGCTACACAAAACATTTGTAGCTGACGCTTTGCTTTCGCTACCAAAAGACATTTGCTGCAAGAAGTTAAACGGGCATTAAAACTCCCAATTCAAGGCGCTAAGCAACTAATGGAGGATCAATTGCCCGTATGATTTGTTCAATTACTATTCGAATGAAGAATCCCTCTGAATGAAGTTTCAATTATTGATAGACCTTCTTACTGATTGTTAGCTTATCAATTACTTTCATATTAGGTGTGTATCCAATTCCGGCCGTTTGTGGCACACGAATATACCCATCCTCTACAACTACTTCAGGTGTAATAATATCCTCATACCAATAATGACTAGAGCCTGCAGTATCCCCAGGCAACACAAAATTAGAGAGCGACGTTAATGCAATATTATGTGCTCGTCCGATTCCTGCCTCTAACATACCGCCACACCAAACAGGAATATTATTTTCCTTACATAAATCATGAATTCTTCTTGCTTCTGTTAACCCGCCTACACGTCCTATTTTTATATTAATAACACCACAACTACCAAGCTCTATCGCTTTTCGTGCATCTTCATAAGAGGTGATGCTTTCATCTAAGCAAATAGGCGTTTTTAACTTTCGCTGTAGCTTAGCATGATCGACAATATCATCTACAGCTAATGGCTGCTCAATCATTAAAAGATTAAATACATCAAGTTGCTGCAATACATCCATATCGTTCAATGAATAAGCCGAATTAGCATCTACCATCAATGGCAAATCTGGCATTTCAGCTCGAACAGCTCGAATAACTTCTACATCGTGGCCAGGCTTAATTTTCACTTTTACTCGTTTATAACCTTTATTTACATGGCCTTTTAATAAATCAATTAATGCTTCTGTGGAAGATTGAATTCCTACGCTAACGCCTACCTCTATTTGCTCCTTATCTCCGCCTAACGCTTGAGCAAGTGATTGTTTCGTTTGTTGAGCGTAAATATCCCATATAGCCCCTTCAATAGAGGACTTCGCCATGCAATTACGACGAATAGAGGAGAACAAAGCACTAACTTCATCTGGATGCCCAACCTCTTTATGTAACAAGATGGGGATTAAGAAGTCTTCAAGCATATGCCATGTTGTTTTTAATGTCTCCTCTGTATACCAAGGCGCTACAAAGGCCACTGCTTCTCCCCATCCTACAGTTCCTGATTGATCTATCGCTTCTATAAGTAAGAGTTCTTTTTCATCAATTGTGCCAAAACTCGTTGTAAACGGTGCTTTCATAGGCATTTTTATATGTCTAACTATAATCTGTTCTAGTTTCACAAGATTTCACTCCTTATCCTTATTATAAAGCTAATAAGGAGCGTCTGACTAATAGATAGCTATGAACATATTCCTTATTCTTTTTCATTCGAACAATCGCATAATTTTGTTCAAA
Source organism: Lysinibacillus sp. RC79 (assembly GCF_041262405.1). NCBI lineage: Bacteria > Bacillati > Bacillota > Bacilli > Caryophanales > Bacillaceae > Lysinibacillus > Lysinibacillus sp. RC79. The sequence continues at coordinate 125,174 of NZ_JBGCCD010000007.1, read as the reverse complement.
TAATGTCGTTAAAATAGTACGAACTTTAAAACGCCATTCCTCTGCAAGTTTAGGACTCTCTACTTTCATCTTTTGTAAATATTGAGGAATGGGCAATAAATAGGCGTCCTTATAATATAATTGCTCGCGCTGAAATTCGCCATCAATATCGAGCACTGGCAAGCCATCTACCGTTAAAGACCACGGTACAATTTCCTCAGCTCCTTCTTCCAGTTCATCCAAGGAATCCTCCACTCGATCGCGTTCAATCCACCATTCTACAACAATTCGATCTGACGGTAGCCCCTCGTTAAAATCATCCTTGAGCGGACCATAATAATCATTTTCATACTGAAAACTAAAGGCATTGAGCTTCAAAAATGATAAATTAGCCATACATGCTTCTAGCGGATCAAATAGCCAAATTACAAGCTGAAACCCATGTTCTTTTGCATATTCCTGTTGAGCATGCTTTAATAATTCACCTACGCCTTGTTCACGATATGTTTTCTCCACACCAATCATGTGTGAGTGTAAATACATTTTTCCATGTCGATAGCCAACAAAGCAGTAGTTAAAACCAATCAGCTTTTCGTCTAAATACGCCCCAAGGACTAATCCACCATTTTGTACAACTGCTAACAATTGATGTGAGGGAATAGCCTGACTCCCCCAAATACTTTCGTTCAAAATTTGTACTTCTGCAATCTCTGTAGGTGTCATTATTTTTTGAATACGCACTCTCTCTAACATTATGCTGACCCCTCCTTTGTATTCCCCGACTTCAATGCTAACAATACCGCTCTTGTAAGGATTTCAACCCCCGTTACAAGCCTCGCCTGCTTAAATTTCATCTTCGGATGATGTAGTCCTGGTGTTAGCCCACAACCTAAACCTAACATCGTAGATTTTAAATGCGGACGTTGAACAGCATAGTGATGAAAATCTTCTCCTCCAGGTGTATGAACTGGTTTTCTTAAATTCGACAACCCTGTTGCTTGCACGATCGCCTGCTCCATAAGATATTGAGCAGTTGGGTCTACCTCAGCAGCTACAACATTTGCTACTGTACGTAATTCAATCTGCACTTTATGCAAGATCTTGGAAGAATCAATTACCCTTTTTACTCCCTGTGCAAGTGCATCCATTACATCATTTTGTTGAGCTCGTATATCAATGGTGAACGATGCACTTCCAGGAATAATATTGCCGGATTCTCCTCCTGCTTGGAATTTGGTCATCTTAACTGATACAGGAACCATTGGGTCTGTATGAATCGTTCTTAAATCTTCGATAATAGTTGCTCCTACTTCAATGGCATTCACGCCGAGATGCGGTCTTGCAGCATGGGCATCTTCTCCAATGATTTCCCCCTCAAGCAATCGGGAAGCTCCATGATGCAACGCGGCACAATATGTACCGTCTTCTAGCTCATGGACAGGTCTTACATGGACACCAAATAAAAAGTCTAAATCATCAATGATTCCTTCTTTTAAAACAGATAAAGCACCTGTTCCTTTTTCCTCAGCAGGTTGAAAAATCACACGAATAGTACCATTGAATGTTGGTGCAAGCTCTTTTAAAAGTAATAGAGCACCAATTGCCATCGTCATATGTCCGTCATGGCCACAAGAGTGATTCGCACGAAATTCACCATCTACTTCCTGCCATAACGCATCCATGTCCGTACGCAAACCGACTTTAGGATTACCATTTCCTACGTCAACATAAAGCCCTGTACTGTTTTTAAAGCGTATTGGTGAAAAACCTTCACGTGTTAGTAAATCAAAAATATAATTTGTTGTTTCTACCTCATGCCAGCTTATTTCTGGATTCGCGTGCAAATACGTGAAAATCTCCATTAATCTTGGCCTCAAACGACTTAAAGCTTCCTTCATAGCATCCAACCCCTTAAATTATCATACTATTAAGACTATTATAACGAAAATGAAATCTTTTCACACAAAAAACATATTCTCTCAATCAGCAAATTAACTACATGATACATGTTTATCACTTTCAGAACCTAGATAATTTTTTATATCGAGCACAAGGACTAGGTATGTTGATTAACCTTCTTTTATCCACTTTTACCAATTATAAGATGTTTAATTTCCGCTACAGGCTACAATCAGTTAAAAATATGCATACATAAGTAAAATACAAGGCTCATCACCAAAAGTTTAGGATGACGTTTGTTAAAATATATACCATGTATATTAGTTGATTGGAATGGAGACTGGGCGACATAATAAAGTAAAGGGATTCACACACAGTTTTGTGTCTGAGTCCTTTTTTGCTCTTTGAAAGGGGGCTGTCGATAAAATTTAAAAGTTGGGCGATAATTCCAGAAAGTGTTCCGATAAAATTAAAAAGTTGGATGACATTATATTAAAACATATGTCATGTGGATAGGTTGATTGGTACGAGTCAATAGGGAAAGAAGGCTAAAACCATCACGTCTTGTGATAACGCCTTCGTGACCAACATCCTTTTGGCCCAAGCGGCTCATCGGACGTCCCTAGGGAAGCGCCCAAGTGGAATGGAAATCAACCACACGTTATGTGATGAGCAAAGTATCAACAAAATATCTCTTAATACAAAAAAATGCAAGTACAGTTATTTGAATAACTGTACTTGCATCTTTTGATTAATTAATACCTCGCATAGCTTTTGAAATAATTGGCGAAAGTACTAATATTATTATTCCGAAAACAATTGATAATGAGCCTAAGAAACCGAAGTATGTGAATTCACTTACCACTTCATAGACTTTTACAAGTTGTGCGTTGATTGCTTGCGCTGCTGCACTTGTTAAAAACCAAAGTGACATCGTTTGTGCAGCAAAAGCCTTTGGAGCCAATTTTGTAGTAACTGACAACCCTACTGGCGATAATAATAACTCCCCAACTACAACTAAAAAGAATGATAATACTAACCACCATGGACTTACTAAATCTGTACCACCAGATAAATACGCTGGAAGCATCATCACTAAGAATGACAATCCTGCAAAGAATAATGCATAAGCGAATTTACGCGGTGTAGATGGTTGCTTATCTCCCCACTTCATCCATAACATGGCAAATAACGGAGCCATTGTAACGACGAATAAAGGGTTTAATGATTGGAACCAAGAAGATGGAATATGAAAACCACCAATATCCAATCGTGTACGACTATCTGCATACGTTGCTAAAATAGTCGCCCCTTGTTCTTGGATTGCCCAAAACATTACAGCCGATAAAAACAAAGGAATATAAGCGAGCACGCGAGACTTCTCGTCCTTCGTTGTTTTCTCACTGCGATACATATAAATAAAGTACACCGTTGGAATTACAATACCTAGCGCCGTAATAATTAAACCAAAAACATTCACTGTTAGTACGCCAGTTTTGATACCAATTGCCCCAGCAATAATAATAAGTAGCGCTAAAATCCCAAATCGTGTAAAGACTTTTTTCCGTTCTTCAGGCAGTAACGGGTTGTTTACCTGTAATCCTGCTAACCCTAAATATTTTTTTCCTGTTAATTTAAAAATTATTAAACCAATTAACATCCCTACCCCTGCTACACCAAAGCCTAGGTGGAAACTATACTGTTGTCCAATTGTTCCGACAATTAATGGTGCAAGGAATGATCCCATGTTAATGCTCATATAGAAAATTGAAAAACCTGCATCACGACGACTATCTGTATCAGCATACATATCTCCGACAATGCTTGAAACGTTCGGTTTTAATAAGCCTGTCCCAATGACAATAAAGAACATTGAAACAAATAACATGCTTGCGCCACCAGGTAACGCTAGCAGGAAATGTCCAATCATAATGAACACGCCACCATAGAAAATAGTCCTACGTGTACCTAGTATTCGGTCAGCAATCCAACCACCGATAATCCCTGACATGTAAACCAATGATCCGTAGATAGCCATAATTGAGTTCGCTAGTCCACGATCTAGGCCTAAGCCGCCTTCATGCAATTCATAATACATAAAGAAAATCAGAATTGCTCGCATACCGTAGTAAGAGAATCGTTCCCAAAATTCAGTGAAAAATAATGTAAAGAGCCCTTTAGGGTGTCCGACAAAGCCATTTTGAGGGACGGATTTTACGATTTCATCTTTAGTAGACATAAAAATATCCTCTCCCGATTTCATTATTCAATAATAATATTATTACCCAATAGTAATGAATAAAAACTTTATTTCATCATACTAAAGCGTTTTCAAAACTTTTTCAAGAGTTTTAAAATATGTTAGAAATTTATCACTTTTCTTTAAATTCAGTTTCATTCCACTGAAATTATACCAAACCTGTTGATATTCCTGAGTTTTCTCACTATTTAATATCTACTAAATAATTAACCGCCGTTAAATTATTCTAAAATATTTTATAATCGGATTATTTACTTTTTTTACAAATAAGCTAGTATTATCTAGAATTTCATTCACAGCGATATAAATCCGCTTTTTCGATTACAAAAAAGCATGCTAGAAACACGAAGTGCTTCTAGCATGCCCTTAAAACAATGCTGTGATTGATTATTTAATTACATATTGTTGGAATTTTGCATAATCCGCTTCTTTTATCTCTATTGTTAGCAGCGTGCCATTTTCTTCGTATGCTGTTTCATGGACAGAGGCATATTCATTTAAATAAGAGACGATATTTCCCTGTTCATACGGAATAAGCATTTTACATGTTACATAGTTAGAGAAAATATGCTGACGTATCATTTGCAATAATTCCTCTAATCCAATCCCTTGCTTCGCTGAAATCCAAATATTATCACCGCTAATAACAGGATAAGGAACGTTTGCTATATCAGCTTTATTATACACATAAATTGTCGGAATCCCTTCAACACCAACTGCCTTGAGCGTTTCATTTGTTACTTCCATCATAAAGCCGTGCTCAGAATTGGAAACATCCACAACATGGAGTAATAAGTCGGCATCACGAGCCTCTTCTAGAGTTGAGCGGAATGCCTTGACTAGATGATGCGGTAATTTGCTAACAAAACCAACTGTATCTGTTAATAAAAATGTCTTTTTATCAGGTAATTCTATTTGACGGACAGATGTTTCAAGTGTGGCAAAAAGCATATCCTTCTCAAACACTTGTTTATGATCTTCCTGCCCTATTTTTGTCAGTAGCTGATTCATAATAGTTGACTTACCAGCGTTCGTATAGCCAACAATGGAAACGACAGGGACGGCATTTTTACGTCGTTGTTTACGCTGCGTCTCTCGTTGCTCCTTTACATGCTCTAGGTCCTTCTTTATTTTCGCAATCTGATCCTCAATTTTCCGACGGTCCAGCTCGAGCTTTGTCTCACCAGCACCACGGTTTTTAAAGCCACCCCCTGTGCCACCACCTTGACGACTGAGAGATGCATGCAAGCCGACTAAACGAGGTAGCATATATTGCAATTGTGCTAACTCGACTTGCATCTGTGCTTCACTTGTTTTAGCACGACGTCCAAAAATATCTAAAATCAACATCGTTCTATCAATAACCTTCGTCTCTAAATCACGCTCTAAATTACGGATTTGTGAAGGTGATAATTCATCATTAAAAATCACTAAATTTGCTTGTGTTTCATCATAAAAATTTTTTATTTCTTCTATTTTACCAGTACCAACATAATGAGATGGCGTAATGCGTTCTAAATTTTGTGTAACAATGCCGGCAACTTCAACATTTAAAGCTTCAGCTAAATTTTTTAGCTCCTCCATTGAATAATCAAAATGCTCATCATTCCGTAAATTCACGCCAACTAAAACAGCTTTTTCCAACAATATATCTACTTCTTTAATTCTATCCATCCACAAACCTCCCACCAACACCTTGGTGCTACTACGACAAATTTTCTTCATCTTACCATATAATGTCCAAATTCGTGTCGTTTAACATACTATCGTAAAAAATGCGCCTCTATGCAAAAGGCGCATTTCATTTTTACTTACGTTCTTCCTTTAGTAATACTTCAGTACGATTAAATTCGGCTTCAATATCTTTATTCGGTTTATATGTCAAAATGCTGACAATAACGGCAACGATTAAGCAAACTAAGAAGCCTGGAACAATCTCATATAATGTATCAGATAAGACCTTTATTTTCCCCCAAATAATGGCGGTTGCAGCACCAGCTACCATCCCACTGAGCGCTCCGTAATTCGTTAATTTCCTCCAATACAGTGACAGCAATATTACAGGACCGAACGCTGCACCAAAGCCAGCCCAAGCAAAGCCCACTAAGTCTAAAATAGAACTATCTGGATTCCATGCTAAAATCCCTGCGACAATAGCTACAACTAAAACAGCGACACGGCCAATAAAGACATAATGCTTATCATCTGCTGTTTTATTAAATAATGCTTTGTAAATGTCTTCAACAAGCGCTGACGAAGTAACAATTAATTGTGATGAAATCGTACTCATAACTGCAGCTAATATGGCAGCTAGCATTATACCTGCAATAAATGGATGGAATAAGATTTGGCCAAGTACAATAAATACTGTCTCAGCATCCTTTAACTCACCAGCATTTTGTTCAAAATAAGCCACACCTACTAATGCTGTGGCAATTGCTCCGAATAAACTTAACATCATCCAGCCAATACCGATACGGCGAGCTTGCTTAGTTTCTTTTACTGAGCTAATGGCCATAAAGCGTACGATAATATGTGGTTGTCCAAAATAACCTAGTCCCCATGCAAGTGATGAAATAATTAGTGCTGTTGTTGCATGTGAAGATAATAAGTTCAGATGTTCAGGATTTACGGCTTTAATGGATGCTAGTGTGTCTCCGAGTCCACCTGTTAAAGACAATCCAAATAACGGTACAGTAACAAGTGCTACAAACATAATAAGCCCCTGTAAAAAGTCTGTATAACTAACTGCTAAAAATCCTCCAAACAATGTGTACGCCACAACAACAGCAGATACAATTAATAAGCCAGTATGGTATTCATAGCCAAATGAACTATCAAAAAATTTGCCCCCCGCTACCATTCCTGAAGAAACATAAAATGTAAAAAAGATTAAAATAATTATACCTGATGCAATTCTTATTAGCTTTGTATTGTCACGTAAACGATTATCTAAATAACTTGGAATAGTAATTGAGTCATTGGAAACTTGTGTATATACACGCAGTCTCGGCGCTACCAATAGCCAATTCAAATAGGCGCCAATTGTTAAACCAATGGCAATCCAAGCCTTAGCAAGTCCAAATAAATAGATCGCACCCGGTAAACCCATTAACAGCCTACCAGACATATCTGCTGCACCTGCACTTAGCGCTGTAACAGCAGGTCCTAGCGAACGCCCCCCGAGCATGTAATCCGTTAAATTCGATGTTTTAATAAATGCATACCAGCCGATTCCTAGCATGGCGATCATATAAATAATAATCGCAAGTAATTGATACATGTTTTCAGACATATATTTCCCCCTATTTCCCCTTTAGTCTATTTATTAAAAATTCTCTATAATTAAAATACCACAAATATACAAAATAACCTATAAATATCCAAAAAGTGAATTTTGAAATTATACTAGCATTGCATTTCATAAAGTGTGTTAAACTAGTGCCATCTATAACACGATAAAGAAGGCGAAATGTATGACATTTGAAGAAATGAAAGCTCATCTTATGGAGCGGATTTTACAACAGCAACTCGTTACTGCTACGATCAGTCAACCACGTATGAAATCAAACGAAGTAAAGCGTATAAAGCTAAAACCTTTATTACTTAAGGATGCTTACCATATCCAAGTTGAATATCAATTTGAACGTATTTTAAAACATGAAAATGTTTTATTAGAAAATTTCCATGAGAAGCTGGAAGCATTTTTTAACGATTACCGTCAAGCGCATGTTGATTTTATTGATGAAAAAATACAAGTACAGCTATCAAAAAAGAACAAAGTACTATGGAAATCCGATAAATCCTCAGCGCCAAAGCAAGTCAATTTAACGCATAATCGCAAGAAAAACTATTTATTGGCAGAGGATAAGCCCTACCCATTTTTAATTCGTCTTGGCGTACAAACAGAAGAGGGAAAAATAAAAAAACAAAAATACGATAAATTTAAACAAATCAACCGCTTCATCGAATTTATTGATGATGCATTAACCTATTTGCCAAAAGATCGTCAGGTTCGTATTTTAGATTTTGGTTCAGGCAAATCCTATTTAACATTCGCCCTATACCATTATTTAAAAATCGAAAAAGGCTTAGACATTCGTGTCACTGGTTTGGATTTAAAAAAGGAAGTCATTGAAGAATGCTCACAAATCGCACAGGATTTAGGCTATGAACAACTCGAATTTCTAGTAGGAGATATTAATGATTATAATGAGGAGTCTGCTGTGGACATGGTGGTAACGCTACATGCTTGTGATGTTGCCACTGATATGGCATTAGCCCGCGCTGTAAAATGGGGAGCAAGCGTTATTTTAAGTGTCCCTTGTTGCCAGCATGAGTTAAATCGCCAGCTTAACACACCAGCACTGGATATCATGCTTCAGCACGGTCTCGTACGCGAACGTTTTGCAGCGCTCGCAACAGATGCAATCCGAGCGGAAATTTTATCACTCGTTGGCTATGAGGCACAATTGCTAGAGTTTATAGATATGGAAAATACACCTAAAAACATTTTAATACGAGCCTATCATACAGGTAAAAAGCCGAGTTCCGAACAACGTGCTAACTATGATGCCTTTTTAAAGTTGCTAAATGCCAAGCCGTTTTTAGCAAATGAATTACAAGCTTACTTATAAAATTCGCTGTATTTATGGTCGTAGCGCAGGTATTCGCTCTTCTTTCGCGGGTATTTCATGGGGATGCGCGAGTATTTCATGAGGATGCGCGAGTATTCGCTCTCCTTCCGCGGGTATTTCATGGTGATGCGCGGGTATTCGCTTTCCTTCCGATGGCATTTCTAATTTGCGCAATCAAATTTAAAAGGGCGATCCAATAACTTCTGGACCGCCCTTTCTATTATAGTTCTTGTCGTAATGCTTGAATAACGTCAATTTTTGTGGCCTTACGTGCTGGACGATAGCCCGAAACCATCGCTACCCCAATACTAATCGCTGATGCAATAAGCACAAGCTGCCAAGGAATAAGGGAGAATGTTATTTCATTTCTACTAAAAGCATCTTCCCCTGTTGCTGCTTTTAGAATTAAAGGTAATGTAGCATTTGCTACAAAGCTAATAACATATGAAATGGCTACCGCTATCAAAGTACCAATAATACCAATGAATGTACTTTCCATTAAGAACAATCGTTGAATAAGCTTTGGACTTGCTCCGATCGCCTTTAAAACTCCGATTTCACGAGTACGCTCTGTAACAGCCATTGTCATTGTATTGAAAATGCCAATTGAGGCGATCAAAACAGCAATTGTTCCAACAAATATTAAACCGATTTTTAAAACTAGGAAAAATACATTCATTTTATCCAATTGCTCAGTAACTGAATAAACGCTATAGCCCTTGTCTTTTAGTTTGTCTAATATCGGCTTTACATTTTCCATGCTATCCGCAAAAATATTAAATTCCGAATAAAACATTTCATCCTCTTTAACCTTACCTGTTGCAGCTAAACTTGAAGCTAGCATTGACTTTTGCTCTGTATCCATATAGATAGAGTTATTAATCATCCAATCATAAGAAGGCTTCTTCATAACACCGACAATCGTATATTTCATGTTCTCTGTCTCTTCTGCCCCATCAGTATGTGGCATTAATGATAATTCGATCTCTTTACCAATTAATGAGCCCTTATAACCTTCCTCACTACCATTATAATACGTGCCTTCTACTTCAGCTTCTTTACTCTTTTCTTCAATAATTTTGCGCTCAGCATCATTGACTAATGTTTGAGCAAAATGATAACCTACAACGATTTCGTTTGGCTTTGTTGGATACTTCCCTTTCTCAAGCTTGCCATTCACTTGCTCAAAATCATGCATATTAGCAACGAATAAATCAGATTGTGTATCACGACCCTCAAAAAGTGAATGTGCAGATGCACTGACAGTAATCGTTTCGAGTACTGTTTCCACATGTTCTATACCTTTTATTTCATTAATTTGTTCCTCTGTAAATTGACCATTACCGAATACTTGAATTTTTGTAACTTTTTCATTCGATAGTATTTCATTACGTAAGGAATCCTGAAGCCCAAACCCAACTGATGCGAGGACAATCAAAAATGCACAGCCCATCGTTGCCGCCAGTACTGTCATAAACACGCGTAATTTATTTTTCTTTATATGCTGTTTAACAAAATCTAATTGATCTTTAAATAACATGTTATGCTTCCTCCTTTACAAGTTCCCCATCGTACATGCGGAAACGTCGATGAGCTATTGTTGCTACTTCCTCGTCGTGAGTAATAATGACAAATGTTAAACCCAGCTCACGGTTTAGACTTTGAATAAGCAGCAATATATCTTGCTCAGTTTCCGAATCAAGACTTCCTGTCGGCTCATCCGCCAACAAAATAGGAGGATTTGTAATTAAGGCTCTTGCAATACTAACACGCTGTTGCTGACCACCTGATAATTCATTTGGATAATGGTCTGCCACCTCTGTTAAACCGACCTTGTCCATTAATTTTTTCACCTTTTCTGTACGCTCAGCTTTCTTGATACCCTGCAACTTTAACGGTAGTTCAATGTTTTCAAACGCCGTTAATCCTGGCATCAGTTGAAAGTTTTGAAAGATAAATCCGAACTGTTGCAAACGAAAAGCTGCACTTTCTGCTTCCGTGAGATTAGCTGTTTCCGTTCCGTTCACCTTAATAGATCCTTGTTCAGATTTCATAAATCCGGCTACTATTTGTAATAAGGTTGATTTACCGGAGCCACTTTTCCCAACAATCGCCACTACTTCTCCTTTTTTCACCTCAAAATTAACACTTTTTAATACCGGAACCTGTTTTTCCTTGCCTTTCTTTCCAATTAAAAATGTATGTTGTAAATTCTCAACTTGAATCATTTTCAAATATACGCCCCTTTTTCATTCTTTAGATTCATCACCATAACGTGAGGTTATGAGCCCTTCTTTCTCCATTGTAGTCAAGAATTCTTAATAAAGTTGAAGGATAAAAATGAAGATATTCTTAAGAAAATGGAAAACTATTAGCAAAACAATTTCTTTACATTCTCTTTACAATTCATTCGAAATTTTATTCGAAATTTTATGTCCAAATAGTATCTTTTTGTATTAAACAGAGGGAAAACTTTTTATAAAACCTATCTTTAAGGCTTTTTTCTGTATTAATAAAAACAAATACAGAGATTTCTTTATTATTTTGTGAACAAATTGTATATTACAGGATTGTAAAGTTTTCTGTAGAATAGAAGAATTTTATGTAGATAAATTAAAGATTTTGTTATGATAGTAAAGTTTAGAGGCCAATTTATTTTATCCAGGAGGATTCGATTTACATGCTTAACTCAAAAAAACAAGACCCTTTCTTTATAGCTTTGCATAAAATTGCTGAGAATATGAGAGAGGCCGTACATTACGCAAATGATTTTCGTATTAACAGTGTAGCTGACCTAAAAGAGATTAGCATTACTATGAAAAATTACGAAACAGCTGGTGATAAGCTCATTCATGAACTAATCGTGATGCTAAACAAATCATTTATGACACCTATCGAACGCGAAGACATTCTAGAATTTGCCATTCGTATGGACGACGTATTAGATGGTACGGAGCATTGTATCGCTCATTTTGAAATGTTCTCTCTAACAGAAGTTGACGAGTCAATGCGTATTTTCTTAGGCTATATTTCAAAAAGTGCTGATGAAATTGTTAAAGCAACAGAAGAGTTAAAGAAAAAGAATCTTATTGGCATGCGCCCACACTCAATTCTTATTAAAGACTACGAGCGTGAATGTGATGAAGTGCAACGTTCATCTATTAAGCAATTATTTCTAAATGAAAAAGATCCAATTCGAATTATTAAATTTAAAGATATATATGAACAACTTGAAGATATCGCTGATCATTGTCAAAACGTTGCAAATACAATGGAAACAATTATCATGCGTAACGCGTAATTAGGAGATGGGCACTTACAATGAACACAATCATTATACTAACCGTACTGGTCGTTATCTTTGCCCTAACATTTGACTTTATCAATGGCTTCCATGATACAGCAAATGCTATCGCAACTTCAGTTTCCACTAGAGCATTGCCACCACGTGTAGCTATCATGATGGCAGCGACGATGAACTTTATCGGAGCTATTACCTTCGTCGGTGTTGCAAAGGCTTTGACAAAAGATATTGTAGATCCATTCTCTTTAAATGCATTTCAAGGAGATACGACAGGTTCAGTCGTTATTTTAGCAGCATTAATTTCGGCTATTATTTGGAACTTACTAACATGGTATTTCGGTATTCCATCGAGTTCTTCACACACTCTGATTGGGTCCATTGCTGGTGCAGCAGTTGCATCTGCCGGCTTCGGAGTTCTAAACTATGGCGGTTTTACTAAAATCATCATGGCCCTAGTGTTATCACCAATCCTTGCGATTTGCGCTGGCTTTATTATGATGACACTGTTTAAATTATGGTTTAAAAACTTAAATTTATATCGTACGAATAAAGGTTTCCGCACGATGCAAATTTTCACTGCCGCAATTCAATCTTTTACACACGGTACAAACGATGCGCAAAAGGCAATGGGGATTATGACCATGGCGTTAATCGCTGGTGGTTTGCATACAGGAGATGAAATTCCTTTTTGGATACGAGCTGCAGCAGCAACTGCAATGGGGCTTGGTACCTCTATCGGCGGCTATAAAATTATTAAAACAGTCGGCGGTAAAATCATGAAAATCCGTCCTGTGAACGGAGTTGCAGCAGATTTAGCTTCTGCATCCATTATCTTCGGTGCTACATTAATTCACCTACCAGTATCCACAACACACGTTATTTCTTCCTCTATCATGGGCGTCGGCTCTGCACAACGGGTACGTGGTGTAAACTGGGGAATGGCGCGTAAAATCGTAACTACTTGGGTTATTACAATGCCAATTTCTGCAGTAATGGCAGCTATTATTTACCTTTTATTATCGTTATTCTTTTAACTTCTTTCCTGAAAGAAGTTAAAGCCTCCGGCGGATGTCACAGAATCGGAAAGGAGTGCTTTATGCAAGCACAAAGCCGATTCTGGACGCAATTATGCCAAGGCATAATTGATTTTGATCGCATACTAAGACTCCTGTTCCTTGTTGGACAGGAGTCTTTACATTGTCACACGACAAAATGCGACACATCCTTTACACTATTTTAAAAAGGAGGATAGTACTTACTATGAAAACTTTTTCAGCTTTTATAACAACCCACGCTAAAGCTATCGTAGCCTTATGGTTCGTGATTTTTATTACTATGGCTATGTTTGCCATACAACTTCCAAGTAAGCTTCATGGAGACGGTTTTTTTGTTAAAGGGGATCATACCTACGTAACAAATGAGCTTGCAAAAACATTTGATTTGCCTTCTGATACAATTTTGGTCGTCTTCAATCCAGCTGACGATAAAAAAATTCAGGATACTTTAAAAAAGTTGAAAAAAATGAAGGAGATTCATTCCATCCAGTCACCACTTGATGATCCCTCTTTACAAAAGAATGGTATAGCTTATGCCATGGTTCATATTAAAAATAATGTTGATCATCTACCTGATGTTGTGAAAGACATTCGTTCATTAATAGAGAATGACGGTGTGAGCATTACAGGCGGGCCCGTTATTTCAGAAGATATCAATACAGCAAGTCAAAAGGATTTAGCATCAGCGGAAGCAATAGGATTACCAATCGCTATCATAGTGCTATTACTAGCTTTCGGTACTGTCGTTGCTTCAATCTTACCTATCATTATCGGGGTTGTTACTGTTGTCACTGCGTTTGGAATTTTGACTTTGTTTAGCGGTAATATCAATTTATCAATTTTTGTGTTAAATATAGTACCAATGCTTGGACTTGCATTAAGCATTGATTTTGCCTTGTTGTTTATTAACCGGTATCGCGAAGAACGTGCCCATACATCCATTGTACAGGCTATTCAAACGGCGATAGAGACAGCTGGTCGCTCTATTATCTTTTCTGCTGTTTGTGTCATGATCGGCTTAGGTGCCATGATTGTCATCGACGTTGAAATTTTTCAAAATATCGCTTTAGGAGGCGCAATTGTTGTATTCCTTGCAGTACTTTCTGGCTTAACATTGCTACCTGCTACGATGATGCTATTAGGAGATCGCCTAAATAAATGGCGCTTATTACGTGTAAAGCCTGGTGGAGCAAATCGTTGGCGTGGCTTTGCCGGCTTTGTCATGAAACATCCAGTGACCATCGTTATTGTGGCATTATTATTACTAGGTATTGGTATGATTCCATTGAAGGATATTAAACTTACAATTCCTCAGGTGGATTCATTACCGACAAAATATGATGCACGTGCAGCCTATGATCAATTAGACAAAACGTTTGGACTTGGTGATACCTCAACTTTATATTTACTAGCAGAGCGTAAGGAAGGTTGGGAAGATAGTGAGGCAAGAGAGCTTATTTACAATATTCAAGAAAAGTTACTTGATGACCCACTAGTAAATCATGTATCAACCATTTATACGACGGCTAACATTAAGTCACCTGAGGAACTGACAGCTTCTTTGAAAATTCCACAAGTGGCAGAACAATTAACACCAATTCTAAATACATTTTCTAAAGATAAACAACTCTTTATCCCAATTACATTGGATGCAGCCGGATCATCAACTACTGCTCAAAAATTCGTTCGGACATGGAAAGATAAAGATTTAGGTGTCGACTTCGCTCTCGGAGGTCATGCGAAATTCAATCAAGAAATTTTTGATGAAATCTCTAGTAAAATTTTCTTGGCTGTAGCCATTATTATCGTATCAACATTCTTTATTTTAATGCTCGCTTTCCGCTCTATTTTAATCCCACTGAAAGCGATTATAATGAATATCATTGGACTTTCATCAGCCTTCGGTATTCTCGTCTATATTTTCCAATACGGGCATTTGGGTATTGAAGCCGGTACGATTGTCCTTATAATCCCAGTAATTGTATTTTGTCTTGTATTCGGCTTAAGTATGGACTATGAAGTCTTTTTAATATCACGTATTCAAGAGGAATATCAAAAAGGGGCGGATAATACACGTGCCACGATTGATGGTCTAACCTCTACAAGCCGTATCATTACGTCTGCAGCGCTTATTATGATTGTTATAACAGGAGCATTCGCTTTTACAGATGTGATGCCTGTGAAGCAAATTGGGGTTGGTATAGCTATTGCAGTCGCCATCGATGCAACGATTATTCGTCTCATGCTCGTTCCAAGTCTTATGAAGCTCTTTGGGGATTGGAATTGGTGGCTACCTTTCGCAAAGAAACAAAAATAAAAGAATCCGCAACCTCCCGTGAACTCTCTCTCACAAAGGTTGCGGATTTTTTCTTATTTTGAATAAATACGGTCGTACCATTCTTTTGCTGCCTCTACCTCAGGCATTGTAAGCTGATGACCATAATTAAACCACACAGTTGTCACATCTGCCCCTGCTGACGTTAAAAGCGCCTCTAAGTCTTCAGATTCCTGAGCGGTACACATGGGATCATTCGTTCCAGCACCGATAAAGACAGGGATCGAAGAAAGTCTAGGTAATTCAATATCACGTCTAGGCACCATTGGATGATGCAGTATTGCACCTGCTAGAGCATCCTCATAATGGAATAATAGGCTAGCAGCAATATTCGCGCCATTAGAGTAGCCGATAGCAACCACTCGATTACGATCAAAGCCATACTGCTGTGCTGCTTCTAATAAAAAGTCATTTAATTCCTTCATACGGAAAATTAAATCCTCTATATCAAAAACACCTTCCGCTAAACGACGGAAAAAGCGTGGCATACCATTTTCAAGGACATTTCCACGGACGCTTAAAATGCTTGCTGTTTCATCAATTTCCTTTGCAAGGCCAATTAAGCTTTGTTCATTTCCGCCTGTACCATGTAACAGTAAAAAAGTTGGTTTTGTTTCATCTGTTCCTTTATGAAAAACGTGTTGCATTTACAGCCCACCTCTCAATTATCTTGAATTCGAGATAATTGTAGCTTGCGGCAAAATTAAATTCAAGCTCTTTGACTTATTAATTTCTCGATTTTCACGATTTGGCTGTTCCTCATGGTCTTTATAAAATTTTGTAATCGTAAATACAGAAATTAAACAAACAGCTATAACAACAGCAATAACTATTCCCACTATTTTTTTCCCATTCATTTGTTATGATCCCCCGTATTACTTATTTCTTTTTACGAAAGCCCTCTTCTAGCAAATATTCTTTCGCAGCATCATGTGTGCCAAAGGCTTCCTCTAAATTTTCACCATGATAAACATTCCAAGAACGTTGCTCACAAGCTAGCTTTAATTGAATACCTTCACGATTTTGCCACATCTCTTCGATCGGCCCTTGCTCTTCTTCTTCTTCCGATAAATATTGAATGGCATCTTCAATAATTTCACGAAGCTGTTGTTCATCGTAGTCACGAATATTTACTAGGCCTTTATCGTTTGCTTCTTCCTCATAGCGCAATAAGTCACCAACAAAGACAAAGCCGTTGCCATTTGGGTGTAGCTTTTCCACAACAATTGTCTTTTCATAAAGACTATCCATAAAATGGTAATTCAAGCGTTTTAATGAAATTTCCTTTTTTGTAAGTCCAGGGAATGATTCAATGATGGTTTGTTTTTGTTCAAATGTTAGCATATAAAAATGCTCCTTTTCTATTCAATCTATCTTTCAGTATAACTTATTTTTCCTGTTATTTTGAAGTGAAATAGGACAAGCCTTATGGAAAGCTTGCCCTACATTTTTTCAGTTACTCATATGTCTCATTAAACATTTTATCTTTTACAAACTTAATAACATGTGCAACGTATAGTTCGCGGTAAGGGACAAATTGTGCTGTACTTACTGGGCGCACAATTTTCGCTCGTTGACCATCAGGGAAATATTCATAGCCTTCAATATTTAGAGTAGCTGTTTCTCCTAAAAAGAATGCCTCTGCCTCATCAAGTTTTGCTCGAACGACCCCTGATACTTCCTCATACTGCAGTTCAAATGATTCCCAATCATGTTTGAATGGATATATATAAACATGACAAAATTCATTGTCTATCATGTTTTCCGAAACGATACTACAAGATGTCATGCCCATTTTAACAACTTCGTGTACGTCGACATCGAGCCCTAGTTCTTCCTTCACTTCACGAATTCCTGATTCTACTGTCTCTACGGCCAATAGATGCCCCGCCGCTGTAATATCAAGCAAGCCAGGGTAGTCCTTTTTTTGTGAACTACGGATTTGGAAATAGATATAGTTCTCATTGACAAGCCAACAGTGGAATGTTTCATGCCATAGTCCTTTTTCATGTACTTCTGCTCTCGTTGCTGTCCCAATCTCTTCATGCTGTTCATTAAAAACTTTCACAATTTCTTGTTCCATTTTTTCGACTCCTATACTGACTTCGTAGCCTTTTTCTTAATCACGTTACGTTCATCATAAATATTGGATGCGATCACTTTTAAAACTGCATAAAATGGTACTGCAATGATAATTCCGATGAAGCCTGCAATATTACCTGCTGCTAAAATAACTGTAATAACTGTTAACGGATGTATATCGAGTGTTTTCCCCATTACGTTAGGAGTTATAAAGTTACTATCAATTTGCTGCGCCACGAGTGTGACAACAGACACCCATATGACTAACACTGGATCCTGAACAATAGCCACAATCAGTGCTGGTGTAAAGGCGATCCATGGTCCAATAAACGGAATCATATTCATAAAGAACGCGAATATAACAAGTAGCAACGAATATTCTAGACCTATAATTAAATACCCTACATACATAATGGATGCTAGTAAAAAACTAATCTGTAGCTGTCCTTGAATATAGCTACGTAAAACATCGTCAATTTCACTTAACGTCTTTTTCACCCATTCTCGACGTTCACCACTGAAATATTTATAAACTGACGGCGCAAATTTTTCATGATCCTTCAACATAAAAATAAAGAAGAATGGAATTAAAATAGCTAATAAAGAAACTGATACAACTGATTGTAAAAACGAAACTAGCCCCTTACTTGCTACAACGGCAAAATGCTGCACAGAATTTGCCATATTGTCGATAAAATCTTTTAACTGTGGCGGGAAGTTATCTTTGTTTCGCAACACATAATCGGCTGCATCTTGTATACTAGCACTAATCTGTGGTACATTTTTCACTAAATTATTAACCTGCACTGCAATTGGATTACCAACAATCCAACCAAAGCCACCAACAAGCGCTATAAGTCCAATGATTATCGTTAATATACTTGCCCATCTCGGAAATTTACGCTTCTCTAAAAACCTCTGAATCGGCTCCGTAACATAATACAAAACACCGCCAAGCAACAAAGGTACAAAAACAGCCTTTAAAATAATAACAAGCGGAGAAAAAATCCAATGAATCTCTATAAAATATTTAATGACTAGTAGAGCAAGTAAAACCCCTACGCCTACTTGAAACCAAACTTTCCTCGTCACTTTCTTCACTTCCTTTTATCACAGTTACTGAAAATACTACTTATATATTAACCATTTCGCAAGTATTCTATTATTTATTGTCAAAACAAAAGAGTTTTTGAAACTAAAAAAATTCACAACCCTCCAACGGGCAATCCCGCAAGTCCCTCAAATGCTAAAGCATCTAAGGAAGCTCGGACGGATTGTTTCCCCACAGGAGTGTCGCGAATTTTCACTAATGTTGCATAACGTAGTAGTCTATAATTTTGTATCGTCTACTGAATTTAAGTAATCTTCAATATCATCAATGACCGATTCAACACAGCCATCCTCAAATGGTGAAATTAAGCCTGCTTCTTTTACAAGCTTCGTAAAGGACATAGAGCCGCCTAAACCACATAAATGAGTATAGTCCTTCCAGGCAGCATCAAATTCTTCACGTGAACGTTTCCAGAATTGGAATGCACAAATTTGCGCTAACGTGTAATCAATGTAATAGAATGGACTTGAATAAATATGCGCTTGACGTTGCCATATACTGCCTGCTTCTAGATAGCTATTATGATCATAGTCACGATGTGGTAAATATGTCTCCTCAATTTTTTTCCACGCAGCTTTACGTTCAGCTGGTGTCATACTAGGATTTTCATAGATCACATGCTGGAACTCATCAACTGCAACACCGTAAGGAAGGAATAGTAAGCCACTACTTAAGTGTGTGAACTTATATTTCTCTGTGTCTTCCTTAAAGAATAGCTCCATCCATGGCCATGTGAAAAATTCCATACTCATCGAGTGAATTTCACAAGATTCATATGTTGGCCATAAATATTCCGGGATTCCAATGTTACGACTTGAATAGACTTGGAAAGCATGTCCAGCTTCATGTGTTAACACATCGATATCGCCAGAAGTACCATTAAAGTTCGAGAAGATAAATGGTGAGTGATAGTTTTCAATAAATGTACAATAACCACCACTCTCTTTACCTTTCTTCGCCACTAAGTCCATTAATTCATGGTCAATCATAAAGTTAAAGAATTCACCAGTCTCAGGCGATAGCTCTTCATACATTTTTTTACCGTTCGCAACAATCCATTCCGGATCGCCTTTTGGTGTAGCATTTCCTGAAACAAAGTTGAATGCTTCATCATAGAACTTAAAATCAGAAATACCAATACGCTTTGCCTGACGTTCATATAATTTTGTGGCAATAGGTACGATTAAATCACGAACTTGGTCACGGAATTTCTTTACCATATCCGCATTATAATCAATGCGATTCATTCGAATATAGCCTAGTTCGACATAGTTTTTATAGCCTAATTTAACAGCGATTTCATGGCGCACCTTGACAAGCTCATCATATAGTCGATCAAATTCATCTTCATGATCAGCAAAAAAGCCAAAGCGTGCATTCGTTGCCGCCTTACGCACTACACGATCAGTAGACTCTGCATATGGTCCAAGCTGAGCAAGCGTTACTGTTTCACCATTAAAGTCAATTTGTGCAGAGGCAACAAGTTTATTGTATTCTGAAACGAGCTTGTTCTCCTTTTGCATTAAATCAATGACTGCTGGTGAAAAGCCTTTAATTTGATAGGTTGCTAAATCAAATAATTGCTGACCCCATTTTTCTTCTAACTGCTCACGGAATGGTGAAACGATTAGCGCTTTATAATATTCTGTTGATACCTCTTCCAACTCAGGTCCAACCTCGTCAAAATAATCGCGTTCTGCATGATAAAATTCATCATTCGTATCAATCGAAGCACGAATGTACACTAAGTTTGCCATCGTAGCGTAGTCATTACTCAGTCCGTTTAATTTCTCAATTATGTCACTTTGCCCGTCCATTGTTTGAGCATTTTTAAATTGATCAATTAAGGATAATTGTTGCTCTTTCATTTCCTCGATATTCGGACGGCTGTACTCATAGTCTTTAAACATTTTCATAGTAATCCCCTCTTTCTGTCATATACCCCGTTATATTTCTATTATATGCCAAATCTATCTTATTAAGAAACAATTTAATAACCAATTATATATGTTTTTAATAGTGCTGCCCTTTCACGTAGATTTAACTTTACTTCCACTGATTTTGGCGTTTTCGCCGCCACGACATCTACTTCAAAACCTAAAGACTCAGCTAAATATTTTGCACGCTTTAAATGAAAATCATTAGAAAGAATCGTGATTTTCTTAGTTTCTTTAGGCAAAAGTTCTTTAGAAAATAATAAGTTCTCATAAGTTGAAGTAGATTGGTCTTCCACTAATATTCTATTAGTATCAATGCCATTGTCCTGTAAGTATTTAAGCATGACAGAAGCCTCTGTCCGATCTTCATCCGCCCCTTGCCCACCTGAAACAATTACTTTTACATGAGGATATTTGTTTAAATACTTTACAGCCTCTTCTAATCTATTTTTCAAAGAAAGTGATGGAATTCCACCCGGTTTTACCTTTGCTCCCAGGACAATCATGTATGTAGCTGTTCCGTTTGCAGCTGGCTGGACACCTTGTTTCATCTCCTCGCCGAGCCAAATATAAACAACACTACAAATACCAAGTAGTATAACCCCTAATCTTATTACCCATTTTTTCACGATTGATCCCCCCTTACCTTTTATTAACGTTTAGACAAAAAAAAGGATGCTTGTACTAGAATTACTGTACAAACATCCTTGATTGATTATCTTAATATAAAGCGCTTAATAGATTCCTGTAATGCCGTTATTTCATCTGTTAAATCATTGGAAGATTCACTAACCAGTTGAATAGCACGCTGCTGTTCATCAACGGATGCCGTTACTTCCTCTGATGCAGCTGCATTTTTCTCACTAATCATCGCAATACTTTCGATAGATTGCATAATGTAATCCTTTGAGCTATTCAAATATTCTACTCCTGCAGTCATTTCCCCAATGACAGAAATAATTTTCTCTACGGACAATTCAATTTCCTTGAAGGATGACTCTGTTATGGCAACCGAATCATTTTGTTGACGAACAATAACATTTGTTTTCTTCATTTCATCGTTCACTAAATTCGTTTCACTTTCAATCCCCTTTAAGGTTGTACGCACTAGCTCAGTTGCTACAGATGTTTGATCCGCTAGCTTACGTACCTCCTCAGCAACAACTGCAAAGCCCTTGCCATGCTCACCAGCTCTAGCTGCCTCTATGGATGCATTTAATGCAAGCAGATTCGTCTGATCAGAAATCTCGGTAATGGTACCAACAATGCCTTCAATTTCTCTTACTTTCACAATTAAGCTATTAAATACAGTATAAACATTATTAATCAATTCTGAAGACTCGTGTGATTTCTCTTTTAAGCCGTTTAAATTTATAAGCCCCTCTTGATTTGATCGTTTCATATGTTGAGATGCATCAAGCATTACTTCATTTTTGTCATGCAATCCTTCAATCTGCTGGGCAAAAACAATGGCAGTTTTATTCGTATCCTCAGCATCTGAAGCTTGCTTTACTGCTCCGTCCGAGACCTCATTTATCGCTTTTACTATTTCATCTCCATAAGCGTTTGTTTCCTCTGCTACAGATGTTAGATTTGACGATGTCGATTGAATTTCTGCAATAGCTTCCTCTACATCTGTGATTAATGTTTTCAGTTGATCAACCATTTCATTAAAGCCTTCATTTAACTGACCAATCTCATCTGAGCGTTGTAGATTTTCAATTTCTACAGTTAAATTCCCCTTCGCAACCTCACGTACGCGTTTAGATAATTTTTGCACTGGTAAAGCTAAATGTCTCGAAACCATTATGACAATCACAGTACCTATAATAATGGCACCTAATAATGTAATACCAATAACGAGTAATAATGAATTAGCTTCTTTATTAAAATCTTGCATATATGTACCCGATGCAATGATCCATCCCCAATTAGGATCCTTTACAGAATAAATTATTTTTGGAGCTAATACATCTTGACCAGGTAGCGCAAACTCATATTGTGTAAATCCTCCACCAGCAAGTGCTTTTTCGATTACTTCTCGAATAAAGTAATTGCCGCTACTATCTTGATCGTTCCATAGGCTATCCCCTTCTCGAGTCGGATGGGTTGTTAGTGTCCCTTTATCATCTAAAACATATATATAACCATACTTCCCTAAGTCTCCAGGATATTTAATTGGCCTCTTCCCTTCACTATCCTTTGGTCCTAGAAGTGCCTCCCGCACCCGTTCCTGTGCAACTTCCAAAGGAACGTCGCCCCTTTTAACACTCTCATTTGCAAGCTTCATTAATTGCAAAGTAGATTCAACACTATTTTTGATAACTTGTTCGCCAATATTCTCCATACCTTTATTCGCTTTGTTATAACTAACCAAACCTATCACTAAACTAGGAATAATTAATAATGCTAATGAAATAATAATTAGTTTCCCCTGTATCGAACGTGAAAACTTCATGCTTTAGCCCCCCTTTTTTCTTCGTTCGCCATGACTATTAATCTATATTATGTTATGATTTGAATTTTTTCACAATGGGTAAAACGTAATTTAAGTATGAATTATTCACCTTTTTACCCAGATATACTTGATCACCATAACGTGGATGGGTAGGCTGGGGCGCTTTCCTGGGGGCGACCAATGAACTGAAATCACAGAAAAAACTATCTTTCTACAGGGATATGCCTTATAGAAAAATAGTTTTTTTATTTTTATCGCTCGACTATGATATGATCATAATCCAAGCCACTAAAGCTATTAAAGTAGCGAGAAGAGTTGGGATTGTTAGAACAATACCTATTTTTAAATACTGAACCCAGCCAATTTTAATTCCTTTTTGCTTCAATATATGGAGCCATAACAATGTTGCGAGTGAGCCAATCGGTGTCATTTTAGGACCTAAATTAGTGCCGATGACATTTGCATAAATAAGACCTTCTTTAATAATGCCAGTTGCACTAGTTTCAGCAATAGCTAATGCATCAATCATTACAGTTGGTAGGTTATTCATAATAGCTGACAAAATCGCAGCTACAAACCCCATCGTTATCGTCGCTACCATCAGCCCTTGTTGTATTGCGTGCTCTAATAGACTCGCTAGCAATCCTGTCATTCCTACATTTTTCAAACCATATACAACCACATACATACCGATAGAAAAGAACACAATATTCCATGGTGCCCCTTTCACAACTCTCTTTGTATCTACAATATTGCTACGTCGTGCAAGTAGGAAAAAGATAGCTGCTACACCACATAAAATAAATGACACAGGAATTTTGAAAAACTCACTCATAAAGAAACCAATTAATAAAATTGCTATAACATACCATGATAACAAAAATAATTTCGAATCCCGAATTGCAAGCTTTGGATTACCTACTGCCTCAAGTGAATATTCTTTTGGAATCGAACGGCGAAAAACAATATAAAGTGCAACAATGCTTGCCAGTAAAGAAACTAAGTTCGGTATTATCATATGTAAGAAATATTCCATAAATCCAATACCGAAATAATCTGCCGACACAATATTCGTTAAATTACTAATGACTAACGGTAATGATGTTGTGTCTGCTATAAATCCACTTGCAATAATAAACGGAAAGACCATTTTATCGGTTAAATTTAACTTACGGATCATCGCTAGAACAATTGGTGTTAGTATTAAAGCTGCACCATCATTTGCAAATAATGCTGAAACAATAGCGCCTAGACAGGAAAGATAAATGAATAAGCGGATACCACTTCCCTTTGCCACACGTGCCATATGTAAGGCAGACCATTCAAAGAAGCCTATTTCGTCTAAAATAAGTGAAATAAAAATAATTCCTATGAACGATAACGTTGCATTCCAAACGATCCCTGTTACCTCAACAACATCTTGCCAAGTAACAACTCCGAGCGTCAACGCAATTGCAGCACCAATACAAGCAGACCAGCCGATCGATATTTTACGAGGCTGCACTATTACAAAAAATAAAGTTACTATAAATATAGCAATCGCTAAAAGAGCTTGCACCGTTTTCCTCCCTAAATCAATTATGCCTCGGCATAATTGCGTCCGGAATCGGCTTTGCGCTTAGGCCTGCACGAGGGCCGACACGATGTCGGTCATTTCGGTAATGCCACAGGACGTGGCGTTTTTACCGATGCAGGTCAGTTAGCCGTTATCGCATGGATGCGATGATTTTAAGCTAACATCCTCTAAGGACTCCTTTCCGATTCCGTGACATCCGCCGGAGGCTTTGGGCCAACGTGATGTTGGTCACTCAGTCGTTGCCACAGGACGTGGCGTTCTTAGACTGAGTTCCTCTATTTCAGCGGATGTTTGGACACCCGCTGAAAGAAGTTAAAAACCAGTAGCTTTATTTGCTATTGGTTTTAGTTTGTCGATAAAAGAATAAATTAAAGTGTATCAATAGACAAAGGTTGATTTTCACTCCGAGTTGGCGCTTTCCGCGGGCTTGGCTTCAATCTCCTCGTCACTACGTTCCTGCGGGGCTTTCAGCGCAGGCTCATCCCGCTGGAGTTGCCACTCTCCGTGAAAAATCAACGGCTCCTCATCATTATTATGAGTAGACAAGATGAACCAAAATAGTATGGATTAAAATATCAAAGAGATTCAGCCTAAATAATAATAGGATATGTTTGATTATTATTTTTATATCCAAGAAAAGCCTATTACCATATAACTTTATGCCATCAGGAGTATCGTTTTTTCTACAGACAAAACCAGTAGCTTTAAATTGCTACTGGTTTTATATGTTTATATTATTCGCCTAAATCAGCATTATGGTAAACGTTTTGGACATCCTCTAAATCTTCTAATGCATCAATTAGTTTTTCAAATTTCGCAACGTCGTCACCCGTTAATGCTACTTCTGTTTGAGGAAGCATTGAAAGCTCTGCTACTGTAAATTCTTGAACGCCAGCTGCTTTTAGTGCTTCTTGTGTAGCAAAGAATTGGTCCGGCTCTGCATAAATAATGACAGTCTCATCTTCTTCCAGAATATCACGAGCATCAATATCTGCTTCCATTAAAATTTCAAGAACTTCATCTGCTGATTTACCTTCTAAACCGATAACTGCTGTTGAATCAAACATGTAGGCAACAGATCCACTGACACCCATATTCCCATTATTTTTACCAAATGCAGCACGTACATCAGAAGCAGTACGATTAACATTATTTGTTAAAGCATCAACGATTAACATAGTACCAGCTGGTCCGAAACCTTCATAACGTAATTCGTCGAAGTTTTCATCGCCGCCACCCTTCGCTTTTTCAATTGCTTTTTCAATAATATGTTTAGGAACACTATATGTTTTTGCTCGTTCAAGAACAACTTTAAGGGCACGGTTTGACTCAGGATCTGGTTCGCCTGATTTAGCTGCCACATAAATTTCACGTCCGAATTTTGCATTCACACGACTTGTGCTTTGGTCTTTAGACGCTTTCTTTTCTTTAATATTGTTCCACTTACGACCCATTGTTTCCACTCTCTTTCAAATTATAAGTTTATAAAAATCATAGATGCGCAGCTGCACATCTGTAAATGGTAATTAAATACTTCTCGTATCTTTACTCTGAAAATAATAACACAAATGATGCTTACAAAGCTAGATATGCCAATGTTTAAGGTCGTTTTCTAAAGAATAAATTGTAAAAAAATCAGATCATCACCATAACGTGTGGTTGATTTCCGTTCCAGCTGGGCGCTTTGTTGCTGCCGCTTCGCTTTCGCGCAGAGCAGAGCTTCCTGGGGGCGTCCGATGAGCCGCTTCGCTTCGCTGCAGGGTCTCGGGCCAACACGAGGTTGGTCATAAAGGCGTTATCACAGGATGTGATGCTTTTAGCCTTCGTTCCTCTATTGCTGATCCCCAAGGAGTCGCCCAGCCTCCACTCCAATCAACTTATATACATAGCATACGTTTTAAATGTCATCCTCAACTTTTGGTGTGGTCCAGAAAAATGTTTCACTTAGAGGCACTTTACAATTGATTTTCCACTTTGATTTTTTCTATTAGTGCATGACAGCCTTCTAAAACTAAATCATAGGTTTCTTGAAAATCTCCTGTATAGTATGGATCAGGCACGTCTTTTCGATGGTCAGTTAAATCTAAAAAGCGGAAAATCTTTGGAGAATCAGGATTGCCAAGCATCGTTCGGATATTGTGTATATTGCTTTCATCCATGCCAATAATGTAATCAAAATTTTCAAAGTCAGCCTTTTGTAATTGTCGGCCTTGCATACCCTTTGTTGAGATGCCATATTCTTTTAGCTTACCTTGTGTTCCTCTGTGAGGTGGTTCGCCAATATGCCAAGAGCTTGTTGCAGCTGAATCTACCTCGACTTTATGATTCAAATGCTCTTTCCCTACCAAATCACGCATGACCGCTTCAGCCATTGGCGAGCGACAAATATTACCTAAACAAACAAAAAGCACTCGAATCATTTCTATATCCTCCTACAACAAAGCACTCAAAATCAATCGATCCTGAGTGCCTTCTAAGTCATTTCTTTTCTGCCACAATTCGCTTTTCTAATTCCTCTGTTAAAGCCGTCAGTTCATGCTCAAGACGTTGTGTAAACTCCTCGCGTCCTTCTTTACCCTTGCCTGTCACATAAAATGGCTCTCCATAAATTAGATAACCCTTTCCACGCTTCAAGACATCACCAGCATTACGCGCACCAACATAAGCGGCTGGTACAATTTGCGCTTTTGACAGCTGTGCTATTGTAATCGCACCTTGCTTTAAATCCGATCCTTCTGCATTTCGTGTACCAGATGGGAAAATCCCTACGATTTTACCCTCTTTCAATAACTGTGAAGGGATTTTAATAACACTTGGTCCTGGATTGTCACGGTCAACCGGAAAGGCATTTAAACGCTCTATAAGCCAACCAATGCCTTTAATATCAAACAATTGCTTTTTAGCCATAAAGTGAATTTCTCGAGGAGACATTGAAACCCCAAGGTTTAAAATATCAACATAACCCGTATGTGTACATGCAATAATAAACCCACCTTCCTTCGGTAAGTTTTGCTCCTCATATACACGCGCCTTTGAACCCGTTAATTTTAATATCACTTTGACAAGATTTGCTATAAATTTATACACTGTTTCATTCCTACCTTATTCAATAGTTATTTCCATTGTAATCGAAAAGACCAGTATACTGCAATTGCAGGTGAAATAACTAGACTCTTCCCACTAATACATCAACATCAATCGTAATTTCATTTAACTCGATATTGGCTTCCTCTTTTTTATGCCAGCCCATCGGTGTCATTTCAAGTAGTGCTGGTACAAGCTCTGTAGCTAATGGTACCGTATAAGTGATACGCTCCACACTAACATCATCAAAGCTTTCTTTAAAGCGAGCAACTATTTGTTCATTCGAATACGACTCTTTAGTAGAGTCCGCATATAATTGTGCTCGAAGCTCATGTAGGTACCCACTTTGAGGGACAACCTTAACAACACAACCATTGTGAGTTAATAGACGTTTAAATTCTTCGTAATTGGCGGGCGATAAAATATTTAATATGGCATCGAAGCTTGATCTTGCAAATGGACTTTTCGCTAAATCACCAACACACCAAATTTGCTCTGGATAATGTCGGGATGCAGCAAGTATGCCTTCTTTCGCTATATCAATACCAATGCCAATACAGTTACCTTTTTGCCCTTCCATAATACGGGCTAAATGTGAACCCTCACCACAGCCTGTATCCAGCACGGTTTCTGCGTTAGCAATTACCTCTCCGATTTTATCTTCTACTAAATCATAGATACCACTATCAATAACCGCTTTTCTAGATTCAAAGAGATCTTTACTGTACTTAGAAACAGCACCATGTGTCAGCATATTGACATAACCCTGCTTGGCAATATCAAAAGAATGATTTGAGGAACATACTAATCTACCCTGCTCAAAAACATCCATTGACTCCTGACAAATTGGACAAGCAAAAAGCGTTATATTTTTCTCCATTAAGGCTGCCCCTGCAGCTCTTTTAGAAAGTGCTCCCATTAATTTGCCTCCTTCTGTTCTGTAGGTGAAACAAGCGCGAAACGCTCCCACTTACGACTTCTCCATCTAAAGTATACGATAATGGCTCGCATCCATTCATCTGCCGAAATCGCTAGCCAAATACCTACTAAACCCCAATCTAAAACGAATACAAACAAGTAGCCGAGCGGGAGGCTCATACATACCATTGATAAGAAACCGATTTTCACCGGGAATCTTGCATCCCCAGAGGCACGCAATGAGTTAATAACTACAATATTCATCGTACGCCCTGTTTCAAGCAGAATACTTAATGCTAGGACAGATGCTCCGATGGCTATGACCTCTGGATTATCAGTAAAAACGTGCATAAGTTGCTTACGGAATATCGTCACAACAGCAACCATAGTTATCGTAAAGGCAAAAGCTGCACGTACACTTGACCAAAGCTGATGATAGGCTTGATCTTTTTTACCAGCACCGACATTTCGCCCAATAATTATAGCCGTGCCTGTCCCGATTGCAATCGCAAATAAATACGTAAACATCGAAATATTCATGGCATACTGTCTTGCAGCAAGTGTCTCTGAGCCTAAATACGTTGCATAATAAAGGAAGACAATCTGACAAAACTGATAAAGCACCTGCTCAAATGCTGACGGTAAGCCTATATTTAATATTTTTCGAACATATTCCTTGGAATACTCGAAATAATATTCTAGCTTCACTCTAACATCCATGACTTGATAAAACAGCCAGAAAAACACGAGAATTGCTAATCCACGACTTATAACTGAGGAAATAGCAGCTCCTTTTACACCTAACTCCGGTAATCCTAAATTACCGAAGATTAAACCGTAGTTTAATACAACGTGTAGCACATTCATACCTAATGATACATACATCGTTTGCTTTGTCCATCCATGTACACGGATAATCGCTGCTAACGCATTTATAATTGCTTGTAAAAAAATAAAGCTTCCTATGATTACTAAATAGCTTTGAGCGTATTTAAGCACTTCCCCCTGCAAGTTCATCATGGACATTAAATGACTTGAAAAAAAGAAAAATACGACGCTCATCATTAGTCCAACGACCAAATTCATCGTTACTGCTAAAGCGGAAATCTTCGCAGCTTCAAAAATGCGCCTTGAACCTAAATATTGAGATACAACAATGGAAGCACCATTACCAACTACTTCAAGTATTAAAATTGCAATATGAATATATTGATTGGCTGCACCAACTCCTGATACAGCATTGTCTGATAAAGCACTGAGCATAAATGTATCGGCTAGTCCCATTAACATAAATAAAAATACTTCTAAGAATATCGGCCACGTTAAATGGAACAAACTTAACTTATCTGTCTCTTGTATATCACTTTCTTTTAATGTATCTGCCAATACTTTTCACTTCTCCTATACGCTTCATAAAGATAGATTTTACGGGCAGTTAATCTTCCACTTACCAATTTTGAGGCGGGAGTTTTGTACCTGACGCTTCACTTTCGGTACAAATATATTACGGCCCGTTAACGCGGGATAAAAATATATAGTATCTTATCATAGATTTATAGGGTGTAAAGAGTTTTTATAATGAAACCTTAAAAGAATATGTAAAGCTAGTATAATAAGCAAAAAATCCCTCTCACAATTTTATGTGAAAGGGTTTCTTATCATAGTAAGCAATGGTCCTGCAATTGCATACGTTTTTCTGTTGTTAAGCCAAACTCTTGCTCTAAAAAAGTGGCCTTAGAGCCATATCGGTTATCCATTGCATCAAATGCTGCTTGTAAATAGTCCTCACGGGCAGACATTAAGGCATAAAATTGCTGTAATTCTCGCTCGCTATAATCTTGCTGAATTGTCTGAGCCATTCGCTCTACTAAGGGACGTAGATGTACATTTGTATCTAAATAGTCCTCCATGATCGTTTCCTCAGGTACATCTAAAGCAAGTAAAATAAGTGCACTGCCAATACCTGTTCGATCCTTCCCGACCGCACAATGATGAACAAGCCCTAAATTTTCAGGATGTTGAATCGTTGCTATTAACTCCTTGAACGAGGCATTATTAAAAGGCATTTGTGCATAAAATTCTCTGAACATCTCTGGGCTTACAACCTTATAAAAATCTTTTCCACCAGTGTTTGTAGGCATCTCAAAAGCATGATTTCCCTTTGCTGGTATTTGAATATACTTGGCATACGGGAATACCGGATTAGGATTATTTTGAGCCTCATGGTTGTCTCGATAATCAAAAATTGTTTTCACACCTAGCGTTTCAAATAGCTCCTTATCTGCTTTCGTCATTTTACCAAGTGCTGCTGAACGATAAATCAAACCATTCTTAATAGCACGCCCATCTCTCGACTTATAACCACCCATATCACGGAAATTATAAACTGCCTCAAACGAAGTAATCTTCATATCAAACTGTTTCACTCACTGCACCTCTCTCTGTTAGCAAGCATTCTTATCTCTATTTTATCGAACAATTCGATATAATACCAATTTTCGCACTATGGAATGTTATACACTACTTAGAGAGCGATAAGGGGATTTATTTGAACGTTATCTTTATCGAAGCGGAGCCGGGGGGCCGTATTACCTGATCATTTCTTCATCCAAGCGGAGCGGGGTTTCTCTTTACCCGATCACTTTTCCTTCAAAGCGGAGCAGTTATCCACCTTACCCGATCACTTTCCCGATTAGTCCTCCATCAAAGTGGGGCGGGTTTTTACCAGAGCATTTCACTATCACCCATCAAAAAAAGCTGCCCTTGATAAAGGACAGCTCCAAAATACTATTTTTCAAAATAGACTATTTAAATAACTCAGGGTATACTGCTTTTGCTATTAACTCAACAGCTTCGCCAATACGTGGGCCCGGACGGTTTGAAATATCAGTATCTATAAAATAAACCGCTTTATTTTGAATGGCAGTGATTGAATTCCATCCATCACGAGAAAGGATTTCTGCCGTTGGGTTTTCCACATAGTTTACTGTTGTTAAAATGACATCTGGATTTTTCGCAATAATATCTTCCTCAGATACCTTTGCCCAGCTTTTGAGGTCAGCAAAAACGTTCTTAACATTTGCAGCATTTAAAATTTCCTGTTGGAATGTACCAGAACCAGGTGTATATATGTCTGGCTTTGGACTAATTTCGAAATAGATATTTTTTGGCTCTTTCACATCTTTGACTTTCGCTTGAACTGCCGCAATTTTAGCTTTAATATCTTCATTTAACTTGTCGCCTTTATCTTTGATTCCCATAACCGTTGCGATTTGTTGGATATCCCCATAAACATCATCAAATGATTTAGCTGATTGAATGGCAAACACTTTAATACCTACGTCTTCGAGACCTTTTAAGGCATTTAAATTTTCATCATCGCCTCCAGTTGTATAGGCAATAACGACATCTGGCTTTAACGCTAAAATACGCTCACTATTGAATTTTACAGAATCAGAAACACGCTCAATTTTTTGCGCTTCTTCTGGATACGTATCATACTCAGTTGCACCAACGATTTTATCACCCACACCTAGAGCAAATAGAACTTCTGTATTACTTGGTTGCAATGAAACAACAGTTTTAGGTACGGCATTAAACTCTACTTCTACGCCGCGGTCATCCTTAACTTTATAGCTAGTTTTCTCAACTTGTTGATCTTCCTTAGAAATAGTCTCTTTATTAGTATCCTCTTTCGTGCCACAGCCAACTAATACGAGTGCTAGCATTAACACAGAAAGCCATTGTAGCTTAAACATTTTCTTCATTTCATTGATTCTCCTTTTTCGTTTTCATCGGGTATGACTTACTAATAAACGGTATTTCAGCAATACCAACCCGCTGATTCATAAAGACAGCCATTACAAAAAATACATTGGCTAGTAATCCTAAATAATCAAAGAGAATAGCAGGTATTTCCCGTTCTTCAGATACTATGTGCAAAACGCGATATGATTTTTTCGCCTCACTACGGCATAAATGTAATGCAGTAGCAGCCTCTGTCCCTTGAGGTAATACAAAGTTTTGTATTTCCTCCTTAACATGACTAACATAGAAATCATAGCGATCACTGAGCCAAGTCAAATCATCTTCGGTTACCGCTAATTTACCTCGGACTGAGCCATTTACATGGTAAGCCATTGGTAAAATGGCTAGTAAATCATCTGCTACTACCTCTACCGTTTCCTTTTTTACCGACGCCAAAGCGACGCCAATATGTGTTGTAAGGCTATCCGTTCGAATTTCAAAATCTACCGTTGATGCCTTTTCACGCATAAATGGATAACAAGAATAACGTGCATCTTTTTTCAAATCTAAGTCCCCGCTTTCCTTCGTGAAAATTCTTTAACACCCTCCTTAGGATTTCATCAGGTGAATTATAAGTGTACATAAAAAAACGTTGTTTCCATTCCTAAGGAAACAACGAAAATAACATAAAAATTGTCGCATTGATACGACATAGCCTATGTATTTGCCGCATATTCTCCTAGCTTCCGAAGAGTTATCTATACGTTCAAACAAAGGTCGGTCTCCTGGCTTGTACAGTTCATTCAATCACGTTGTGAGTCATAAAAAACCTTCCCATCAAATAATTCGACAGTGGTATATCTTTATGATTCCTGTACTTACAGTTGCGGAAACAGCTTCGGTTTTTCACCGAATTCCCGATTATGCTATAGTTCAGCACCCTTATTCTGCAAGAATTATTCACTTGTAAAGCAGTTTAACATAGATTGATAGGAAAAAATAGCCGTGGAATTTGAATAAACAAATACGATGGATAAAAATCATGCATGTATTACCTTTTGCACGCGGATATTTTCACTGCCCCCATGGGTATTCATCCTGATCGTGCTGTCGTTTTATTTTTTCATACTTTATAAAACTATTTCTTAACGAAGGTATTGCGCAAAAAATAGACATTTCATAACTTTTAACGGATGGCATTCTTATATTTCTTTTTGAATTTAACATCTCTCTCTTCCTCAATTAAACGCTGTGCAATCTCTAGTAGTTTTGGGTCATTCGTTGCATCGAATAACTTTTTAAAGGATACAATAATATCATAGCGTATTAATGTCGGGTTCTTTTCGTCTAAGCATATTTGAAATCTTTTCGCCAAATATGAAACGACTAAATCTCTTTGTACCTGCCCTGCTAAACCTATTCTCCAAATTGCCTGTAAAGTATGCCTCGCAGTCACTGTTTTTTCATCATACGTTACGGCCCAAATCTTTAAGAAGTCCTCTAATACTCTTTCTTCAGGATCACTTTTTGCTGCCAATGCGCATAAAAATTGTGCAGCACTTGCACGCACATGTTCGTTTTTGTATGTAAGAGCCTGAACAAGTTGTTCCCAAACTGAATATGTCCAATCAACTGGTTCCTGCATAATTTTCATTAATCCTTCGTATGATTTGTATTGTATATCACGGTCACGCTCTGTTAAATTACTAAAAAGTTGCAAAATCTCTTTTTCCATGATTCATCCCTACCTTTATTGTTTCAGAACGTAAAAAATGGTGTACTTGTAAGTGTTGTCTTGATTTCTATTATTCGTTACTTTACTACTACGAAATTAAAGTCGCAAATGATTTTAATTTCAAAGCAAGCTCCCGTATTGTATATTTCAAAATTATCAGAAATGAGGCTCAACATGCAAGGGGGGAACATTTCTTTCAGTTATATAAAGATACATTTTACACGTTAGCTTTATTATTGGAGATGTCACACTTATTTGCCTTCTTTTAAAACCCAACCAAAATACACAATAACGATGGCAATCATTATATGGATAACTAGTGATATTCCTTCTCTCGGCCCTATTATCATTTCAGTAACTAGGGCTATAGTAGTAAATATATCTACTTATGTAAATTTATTCATCCTAGATGTTATTTTACTCATTATTCGTCGAGTAGTCGACCCTAAATTAATGGATCACCATACCGGTTGCGTGATGGGTTTACTCGCAGGACCTTAAATACCGTCAAATAATAAAAAAGGCCATCTTTGTGATTTTTTTACAAAGATGACCTTTTCGCTATTTAAATCGTCTATATAGATAGTAAGGCTTATTGAATACGACCGAAGCCTACTAAATATTGATTCCACCAATCAAGTGATTCAATGACAACACCTTTATTTTGAGCATCGATCATCGTGTTGTTCCCTAAGTAAATACCTACATGCGCTATGCCTGAACCATAGCTGAAGAATACTAGGTCACCTACACGTGCTTCACTTGCTGAAATACGTTGTGTTGCTAAATATTGTTGTGATGCTGTACGTGGTAAAGATACGCCTGATTGTTTGTAAGACCATTGTACAAGACCTGAACAGTCAAATCCTGTTGATGGGTTACTTCCGCCCCAAACATAGCTACGGCCTAGGAATTGCTTTGCAGTTGAAATAGCATCACCTGAAGATGCAGTGCCTGATCCTGAACCAATAACGATTTGTTGTGATTTTTCGTTGTTAGCTTTGCTACTGTTGTTAGCTTTGCTACTATTGTTAGCGTTGCTGTTGCTATTGTTGTTACTGTTACTATTGTTGTTTGTTGCTTGTACAACTGGAGTAGCTGCTTGAAGTGCACGTAAACGAGCTGCTTCTTCCTCTGCTGCTTTACGTTCTGCTTCTAAACGTTCTTCTTCTTGTTTCGTTGCAATTTGTGCCTTTAATGCAAGAGATTTCGCTTCATTTTCAGCTTTTTTTACTTCCATTTCGCTTTCCTTTTGTTGAAGCTCTTGGAATTGCTTTTGAAGCTCTTTTTGTTTTTCATCTAATGTTGTTTTTTGTTTCTCTAAGTTAGCCTTATCTGCTTCTTGTTGATCTACTAATTCTTGGTCAGCATCCATTAATGTTTTAACCGCTACGACACGGTCCATTAAATCTGCAAAGCTTTTTGATTCAAGAACAGCACTTAAATAAATACCCACAGTATTATCTTGAGCTTGGTATGCAGCCATACGATCACTTAAAATCGCTGAACGTTGCTCAATACGTTTTTTAGTATCTACAATATTTGCGTCAACTTCTTTAATATCTGCTTGTACATTGTTAAATACTTTTACTTTTTCATCGATCTCTTTTTGTAGTTTAGTTAATTCGTCTTGAAGCTTTTTAACCTCTGTATCTATTTTAGCTTTCTTATCAATCATTTGTTGAGATGTTTCTTCTGCGTGCACTATAGTTGGTTGAACTGTATTAAATAATAAGCCGCCAGCTAGTGCTAATGCTAGCACCATCGACTTACGCCATTTATTTCGCTTACCCACGTTATTCTTTCCCTTCACTAGTCAATTTCGCTCTTAGTATTTTAATGTAATCACTGGAACGATTTCTTTTATTTATTCTTATATTTTATTAGCCTTTTAAAGTTTAGCATTATTAGCATAACTTTTATACTATTTCACGTCTTTTTAATCGTTTAGTAAAACTCGAAACATTCTTGTAACATTCACGCAAATTCATATATATTCTACAAAATAACGTTTTGTTCTACATAACAACGTTTTCAACTGTTTTACCATTAGACCCACTATTTGTTTTGTAATGTTTTTGTAATATTTCTCGAGAACATTTATCAATTATGCCTCGACATAATTGCGTCCGGAATCGGCTTTAACTTCTTACAGTGGATGTTTGGACACCCGCTGTAAGAAGTTAAAATAAAAAAAGGGTAAGGGAGCAATTCCCCTACCTCAGTTTGTTGACAAAAGAATAGATATAAATAATGTGTTTCAATAAACAAAGATTGATTTTCACTCCGAGTTGGCGCTTCCTATTGCCTCATAGAACGTAGCGCTTGGATAGAAAGCCGTACTAAAAGAATGGCACATAAAAATAATCCTAAATATGCGGCTGTATTTAAGTAAACAGCGTACGTGTCACGAATAAATTGTGAGATTGCTAAAAGTGCTACAGAAATAATGCCAAAGGTAATACCTACGAGAAGTAAGACGAAACGGGAAAACAAATTTGTAATAAAACGAGCATTATCCTCATCCGAAAAAACATCGTGATGTAAGATAATTTTTCC
This sequence comes from Lysinibacillus sp. RC79, assembly GCF_041262405.1. Lineage (NCBI taxonomy): Bacteria > Bacillati > Bacillota > Bacilli > Caryophanales > Bacillaceae > Lysinibacillus > Lysinibacillus sp. RC79. The sequence continues at coordinate 88,498 of NZ_JBGCCD010000007.1, read as the reverse complement.
GCTCTCCACCCGTTGAATGAGCTGGTCAACTCGTCTTGGCATTTTGCGCAATGTCGGAATAAGCATTGCTAATTCTTCTTGTAAACGTTCCTTTGTTGCCATCGGTTCTTTAAATGGCTTCAGGAATGTTGCGCGCATATATGCAGATGAAAAATCTTTCGCTTCCGTAAAAATATCAAAACTTGGGTCAATTACCCGTAATGTCCCCTCCAATGTTACTAATGAACGCAGCGCTAAACCTACTGCTGGATAGAAAGCAAGACCGAAATCACGAACAACCGTAAATAACGCATGTATTAATTCCTCTGTTGGAATTCGATCCACGTAAGAGATTTTCAAGAGAATTTGATCAATTGCTTGCTCTATCTTTGCACGATCTGCATGATCAGCATTTTCAACCAATAATGTTAAGCCGTCAAATAAAGTACTTGAATCATTTAGATGAATCCCCATTAAAATTAGCTTTAAGCCCTCTTGTTGTGTAGCTCCCAAACGGCCAACAGCCCCAAAATCAAGAAGGATCGGTGTGCCATCCATCTCATCAATATGAATATTCCCTGGATGTGGGTCTGCATGAAATATACCCGAAAAGAGAATCTGTTCAATGAAGGAGTATAAAACAGTCCGTGCAAACTGCCTACGATTATTTTTTAATTGATTAAATTCAGCCTCAGCATTTGCAACGCTTTTCCCCCGTACATATTCCATGACAATAATATTTTCATTACAATATTCTGTATAGATTTTAGGAATCCTCACCTTATAATCGCTTTTGGTAAGAGCCTTCGTCACCTGCAATGTATTTCGAGCCTCAATATCTAAATGAATTTCCTCGCGTAACCCATCGCCAAACCCTTTAGCAAGCTCTCGAAAACCAAGTGACTCAGCCCATGTAGACTTGTTTGAAAGCCAATTAGCAAATTCCTCCAAAATATCGAGATCGTCTCGCATGATTCCCTTCACTTCTGGACGTAGTAGCTTCACCACAACTTCATCAAAATTTTTCAATCGTGCCTTATGTACTTGTCCAATAGATGCTGCCGCAATAGGCTCCATTTGAAAGCTTTCAAATATTTCGTTCACAGGCTTCGGAAGTGAATCTTCTAAAATTTGTGTTACCTGCTCTGACGATAATGGCTTCACACTATGTTGTAACTTCTCTAACTCGTCAATAAAGATAGGCGAAAACAGTTCCTTACGAGTAGAAAGTACCTGACCAAATTTAATAAATATCCCACCACATTGCTCCAAAGTGACCCTTAAAGCAATGGCAAGCTCCTTTTCATTTTCTCGTTGTCTTGTGTATTTAATCGTTTGAACAACGCCATTTGTCACTGCTATTTTTAACACCTGACGCAAACGCTTTTGCTGTCGCCAGTAGCTACGAAGGCGCAATAATAAATTTTTTTTGCCATTCCGACGATCTCTAGCTGTAATACCACTTGGATCGAAAAGTTCAAAAACGAGATAGAGCAGCATCGAAATTAGTAGCATGCAGCCAATCCAAACAAGTGTACTGACCTCTGTCACTGTTTGCATCATTGGTTCGTTTAAAAAGTCTGTATGACGTAAATAGGTATACCAGTAAACAAAGGACGTTAGCGTCACACTAATAACTACAGAAAGAACCCTACGTATAAAATTAATGTTTGAACCAATTAGTCGACCACTTACAAAATAAATAAGCCCTGATACAACAATGATTTGGATTAAAAATTTCAAAAAAATCAACAGCGTCACCTCCGATGCTACTTCCTAATACTGCTAGTATAACAAATTACGTCCTTTACTTCTTTTAATGTATAGAAACAGAAGGCGTTATCACAGGACGTGATGGTTTTAGCCTTCGTTCCTCTATTGCTGATCCCCAAGGAGTCGCCCAGTCTCCACTCCAATCAACTTATATAATGTCATCCATAATTTTTTGTGATGAGCATAAAATCTGTAATAATTATTAAATATAGAAATCGAAGGATACCGTGCATATATACAGCCTCAGATGTAGATTTCCATCTTTAGATAAAAAAATACCTTTAGACAAAAATTATCTAAAGGTAAATCGAGATATATTATTGCCCCTTGAATTTACAAGGGATGGCCTCTCTTCATTTTAGTTAGTGGAAAGTACTTGCTCCCAATTTATTGTGCCATTTTTAACTTGTTCCCGTTTTTCTTTATTCATAATATCATTGGGACGTCCGCCTTTTGGCCAATCTTTATTATGATTTGCCCATTCAGGTCGATCCTGCGATAAAATAAAGGCTGCTAAATCAGCGGTATCTTGATCTGTCAAAGTACCAGCTGTACCGACTGGCATATTATGTTTAATGTAGCCGGCCATTTTCGACAGTCTCGCCATTCCCGCTCCATCATTGAATGAGTTTTCACCCCATAACGCCGGACCTGTATTAGCACCCGTGCCTGAGCCATCAACTGCGTGACAAGCGATACAAGACTGGGCATATACTTCCTCACCGTTCTTAACATCCGGTATAGGGATGTTCTTCATAGTACTTGTACCTACCCATTCACGCTCCGCCCCGATAGGTACACCTTCTGAAATATAGGCAAAGTACGAGACCATCGCTTCTAACTCTTTACTATTCATGTCAAATTTCTTTCCGTTCATACTGCGAACCATACAACCATTAATACGCTCCTCAATCGTTACAATATCACCTGAGCGTGCAATATATTGAGGATAATTCGCCATAACACCTACTAATGACGAAACTTGCTCATCGTAACCTGCTCCTGCATGACAGCTTGTGCAAGACAATTGATTCCCAACATATTCTTCTGCAGCAACATGTGTATTATCTACAAGCTCATAGCCATATAATATCGCTTCCTTCATAGGCCCATCTGGTACTTCTTCAATGCTTGGCGGCGCATAGACAACTGACTGAGCAGCTGCTGATGTTGGTATTTTTGTTTGTACAGCGGCTTCATTGCTTTCTCCTTTAGCATCCCCTAAAATTTTGTCGCTAATGACTGCCCCCACAAAAAGTGTACCTGCTAACAGTACTGTCCCCGCTACTCCTGCTACTATAGGTTTCATCTACAATACCCCCCTTTGTATAATCACCTATATTTTAGCAAAATAGCATATTTTTCGATGTGAATTTTCTCACACCTCGCGTAAATAGAATCATTTAGCGGATAAAATTATGAATTCTTTTGTTCTATAACACATTAAACGAGACTTAATACCTCTTGTAGTATGTACTATTTCCTAATATAAAAATGCCGAGCACAGCATTGCACCCGGCATTATAGCGTTCCCTTATAATTTACATTCACCATCAGCACAAATAGCTTCACCATCACCTATCATCTTTAATACCGGCTGAATACCCGCTATCTCTGCCGCTTGATGCAAAGTTCGTACAAAAACCTCATTCGGCTCTGCACCTTTAATACCGTAACGATTTTCAAAAACAAAGAACGGAACACTTTGCACACCTAATTGTTGGGCATCATATCGATCTCTGTCTAAAGCTTCACTGAAATCGTTTGATGCCAGAACACCCTTTGCTATTTCAACATCTAAGTCTAAATTTCCAATGACTTTTAACAAAAACCTATCATCGTTTAAGTCTTTTCCTTCCGTAAAATAACCCCTCATAAGCTCTTCCGTATAGACAGACTCTTTACCGAACTGCTTTGTCCATTTTGCCAATCGATGAGCTTTTTCAGTATGGGCTGTTTTCATTTCTTCAAAATTGTAATGCAAGCCAACCTCTTCAGCCCGCATGGCTATATCCTTAGTTATTTTCTTTACTTCTTCTATCGTGGAGTCAAACTTTGCAACCATACCCTCATATAAAGTTGGTGCATCTTTCTTAGGCGTTTCTGGACCAATTTGATATGCTTTGTAGTCAATTTCTACCTGCCCAGAATAACCTGCTAAATCAATGGCACGTTCCAATTCTCGTTTGCCAATATAGCAGAACGGACATGTGAAATCCGAAAAAACCTCAATTTTCATTTACTACCGCCTCCTACAATATATCCATCCAAATTTTAATAGCAGTTGCCAATATTAGCATCGCTAACATAGCTTGTAAAATTTTTGTATTTAATTTTTTCCCTGCTCTTGCACCTAGTGGAGCAGCTACTAGGCTAGCTATAATCATAATGAACGCAGGATAGTAATTAACTTGTCCCGTCATCAATTTTCCAATTGTCCCGCCTATTGAGGATATTAAGGTAATAGCAAGGCTTGTAGCGATTGTCATACGTGTTGGTATACTTAATACTACTAGCATTATAGGTACTAACAAGAAACCACCAGCTGCCCCAACAATCCCCGATCCAATACCAACAATAAACGCTAAAACAGCTGCTATCGGTTTATTAAACGTTACTTCGTCTAATGGTTTGTCGTCAATTTGCTTTTTAGGAATAAACATCATCACTGCAGCAATCAATGCCAATACACCATAAACGATGTTAACTCCCACTTCAGATAAAAATTTGGAGCCATAACTACCGATGAAGCTTCCTGCTAATACGGCACCACCCATATATATAATCAGTGATTTATTTAAATAACCGCCTTTTCGATACATCCATACCCCAGCAGCAGAGGCAAAAAACACTTCTACTGCACTAATACCCGATACCTCATGTGCCGAAAATGCAGCAAAACCAAGTAAAGGTGGGATATATAATAACATTGGATATTTTATAATTGCCCCGCCAATTCCTAGCATACCTGATACAAACGAACCGACAAAACCAATCAAAAATATTGTAATGATCCATGCTAAATCCATCTTTTTCCCTTCTTTCTGGCTACTTCACCTTAAGGACATTATCATTTCCACCAATATTAAATGAAAGGAGGGTTGCTCTAAACTTCAAATAGAAGAGACAACCCTCACCAGTTTTAAGCTTTCTGAATAAAGAATGTAATGACACCAGCGTCTTCAGATTTGTCTAAAATTGTATGACCGCCAGCTTTTGCCCAAGCAGGGATGTCCGCTAAAGCTCCCTTATCGGTTACTTGAACCTCTAAAATTTCCCCTGAAGTTAATGTATCAATAGCTTTTTTTGTTTTCACTATAGGCATTGGACAAGATAAACCCTTTGCATCTAGTTGTAAGTTTGATTTCATATTTTTCTCCTTTAGAACGGCAAAGGTTGTAAGCGATTTTGCCGGTTCTGTTTGTTTTTTCACGACTTTACGAAGGATGAGCGCCTTCGCTTCGCGGTATTTACATGCTATAACCATGCATGCGTACGCATTGCATTTCTATCTTATCAATTATGCCTCGGCATAATTGAGTCCGGAATCGGCTGAAAAGTGACTTTAAAACCGCATTCATCTCACCACCTATAGAGGTGGGGGGCTCCCGCTGAAAGAAGTTAAACGGACTATCGAACTGCACAACGATTCGGACCAATTTCCATCTCTGTTTGTTCATCCTGCGTTGGGGTAATCTTACCCATATTTACTCGACGAATTTCTTGATACGCATTTGGTTGTGGAGGCAAATGCTCTGTTACGACACTTCGGAATTCTGCTTCATCTTTAATATTTAAGCCGTGATTTTCGGCAAATAATTGCCCAAGATGTTTTGCTACAGTTCCATCTTCATTTAGTTCATCAATAATCATAAAATGAGCCGGTAAAACAATTAAATCATCCGATAATTCTCTGTATCGATTGTAAAGTGTTTCGCGCAAATCACCAACCCAATCTTCTGCAAGACCCGCTAAATCAGGGCGTCCAATTGAATCAATAAATAAAATATCTCCAGTTAATAAATACTTGTTGTCCACAACAAATGACGTTGAACCAATTGTATGACCAGGCGAATAAATCGCTCCTACGTCAATTTTAGAGGCGCCAATTTGTACAGTTGTTCCATCAAGTAAAGGTGTATAGTCAAACTCAACCTCTTCTGCATCTTTTGGTGGTAAATAATACGTCGCACCAGTAGTAGCCGCTATATGTCGTCCACCAGAAATATGATCAGCATGCAAATGAGTATCGAATACATGTTTAATTTTTACGTTTTTATCCTCTGCAAAGCTTGTGAATGCGTCAGTAAAACGCACAGCATCGATAATCGTTGCTTCACCCTCAGAGATGACCATATAAGAAAGGCAGCCCTTCCCTAAACGGACAAATTGATATAGCTCACCACCTCCTGTTAAATCTCCAACTTTAATCGGTTCTAAATATTCACTCCACGTTTTCATTCCACCTTCTAAATAAGCCACCGTACGTCCCGTTTCTGATAACATCTCAGCTACCATCAGCGATGATCCTTCTTTCGCACAAACAACTAACACATCCTTATCCGCTGGAATCTTCGGTATAATATCCTCGACGCCATCTAATAGCTCAAAATACGGAATATTAAAGTATTCAAATTTATGGCCATCAATTTTCCAATCTTCGAACGCATCCGCATTTCGAACATCTAAAATAAATAATTCTTCATTATTAATTACTTTTTTCGCTACCTGTGCTGCGCTCCATTTTAGAACCGACACTTCCATTACCCCCTAAGGTATTAATTTATTGGTTTTTTTAGCGGAAAGGACTGTCCTCTCCGCCGGTATAGCTGTTTAAATCAATTATATTAACTAGAATGTTAATGACGGTGCTGCATCTTTTGCAAACTCTAAGAACGTCACAGCTCCCCCAACCTCGATACCTTCAATAAAATCATCTGTCGTTAAACTCATTACATCCATAGTCATTTGACACGCGATAAATTTCACACCTAATTCTTGTGCCATCTCCACTAATTGCGGAATTGCTGGTACATTAGCTTTAGCAAACCCTTCTGCATAATGCTCCGCTCCCGCAGGCATAGGTAAAGCACGCATTCCTTGTTTATGAATTAAATTTAACCCTTCGAATGTAAAGAAGATGGCTACTTCTTTCTCTGTAGCCGCCGCTGCCGTTGCAATATTGAACACCTTATACGCATCGAAAAGACCACCGTTACTTGCAATTATCGCTACTTTATTAGACATAAATTAATTCCTCCTAAATGTTTTTAGTTATATCTTTCGTCCAGGATGTCATACCCGGAAGAACGTTAAATACCTTTGTAAAACCATGTGCCGCAAGCTTTTGAGCAGCTAAATCACTACGCTTCCCAGTTCGACAAACGACATATATCTCTTGCAATTTATCAAGCTCAGAAAGGCGAGCTTCTAGTTCCCCCATCGGAATAGACTTCGCTCCCTCGATGTGACCAAAAGCAAACTCCGCCTCCTCACGAACATCGAGAATAAGACCTTCTTTTCCCATAACCTCTTCTAACTCAATTGTCTGTTCAAATGTTCTCTCATCCATTGTGTCATCTGAGCATTTACGAATGTAATGTTTAAGCACACTCTCTTCTTCCACTGTCCCAATATATTGATGACCCACAGATTCAGCCCATGCAGCAATATCTGCCTTCGAACCCTTATCTGTTGCTGATACTTCTAAAATTTGACCATCTACTAAATCAGCCATCGCCTTTTTCGTTTTAACAATCGGCATAGGACAAGAAAGCCCCTTGGCATCTAGCTGAAAATCTGCCTTAATACTCATAATTCCCTCCTACATACCTATATGGGTATTATTTTTACTAAAAAAATATAGCAAGCGCTACAGGTTCCCCGCCTCTTCTTACTTTACTTCACCATCCCAAGCAAGCATGCCACCAACCATATTGGATACATCGAAGCCTTTGCTTTCTAAAAACTGAGTAGCACTACCACTTCGACCACCTGATCGACAGACCATAACATATGGTTCATTTTTATTTAGCTCATGCATACGAAATTCAAGTAAGCCAAGTGGGATATGAATAATGCCAGGTATGTGTCCTGCCTCCACTTCATCTACTTCGCGTACGTCGATTAAATTTATTGCCTGACCTTGCTCTAAAGCTTGTTGTACTTCTTTTGCTGAAATTTCCTTCATGCTATTTTCCTCCTAATACGCGCTCATGCCACCACGGACATTTGTAACACGCTCGAATCCTTGTTTTTTTAATTGCTTACATGCTTGACTACTACGCATTCCACTTTGACAAATGACCACTATCTCTTTATCTTTCGGTAATTTATCGAAGCTTGAACCAAGTGGAATATTTTTGAATTGCGGAATGTTACGACCTTTATATTCAGCTGATGTTCGAACATCCACGAATACTTTGTCTTTATCATTCAACATGTTTTTTAATTGTGCTGTCGAGATAGTTCGCACTCCTTTTGTCGGTTTCATGCGCCAAATTAAAAGTACAACTACAAAAGCAATAATAATCCACATTTCCAAAATAATTCGTCCTCCTATCCATACTGTTAAGGGTATATAAATAATTATCTACTTTTCACAACTAAATCCATTGCTTCTTGGATGGCCGTATTCACTTTTTCAGCATCCCCTTCAGCAGTCGTTACACATTCCAGTAAATTTTCACTAACGATTACTCCGATAGTCCGATCAACCGCAGAACGCACCGCAGATAGCTGTGTAATCACATCTTTACAGTTCTTTTCTTCTTCCATCATGCGTAAAACGCCACGCAATTGACCTTCTATTCGCTTCACACGATTAGCTGTTTTTGTACCGTAAGCCATACTATCACGCTCCCTTCCAAAACGATTGATTGAACTCACTTACGAGATTCATAATATACCCCATTAGGTATAATGTCAACATGAAAGTTCTAATTTTTTCTTATACATCGTTACAATGTTTTTTTCTCTTGTATCAACGTTTTATCCCGTCAATATCAGGTCATCATCCTTATCTTCTTTTCTTTCTTTTATAAAAAAAGCGAGAAATTCGATGATTTCATCATCGAATTTCTCGCTTAAATAGACTTTATAGCACATTGCTATGAAGGCTTATTTCTTTTTAACAGTAATTGTCCAAGCAGCTTCGCCAACTTGTTCATACTCCGTTACCTCGTGCCCTTCTTCAGCAGCCCAACGAGGAATGGATTCTGTACCTTGTGTACAATCAAATTGCACTTCTAATTCATCGCCTGAATTTAAGTCTTTTATAGCTTCTTTTGCTTCTACTAAAGGAAATGGACAAACCATCCCCATTACTTCTAATGTTCTTTTCATATGAAAACGCTCCTTTTTTACGCTGTTATTACTTGCGCAGCTTGCTTAGCTTTTTTACTTGGTCGAACGAATACAAAGTAAGATGCTGTCCATGTACCTAAAATCATAAACCCTAATGAAATCCAACCTTGCCAAGTCATCATCGCTGTCATCACCAATCCATTACCAATTGAGCAACCTCCTGCTAAACCTGCGCCGAATCCCATCAAAAGTCCACCGCAAAAGCTGTTAATCGCTGTTTTTGTATCTGGAATACGGAATCTAAATTCACCACTCATTTTTGCTGCGAATAATGATCCTAAGAAAATCCCTAGTACTAGGAAAACACCCCAGTTGATGAAGCTAATTTGTCCAGTCACCAAAAATTGCAAAATATTAGCAGAAGGTGTTGTAACGCCTAACCCACCTATGCGACCAGTAGCAACACTTAATGGCCATGCTAAAGTTGCAATCACGCCAATAATTGTTGCAGTTATAAATGGATGCCAACGTTTTTCAAATAAAATATGTGCTAATCCCGTTTTTTTCGGCTTTAACCCCGGGATTTTCAATCGTGGCTTCTTCAGCTCACGGTAAACGATATATGCTACAACTACTACAAAAATCGTTATAATCAACCAGTTGTTTACGCCAATCGTCTCGGCAATAGAATTACTTTCAATGCTCGTTTCTTTAATAGCCTTATCCAATGGCAACAGTACGCCTGATTTCACCATTGCTGCTACAAGCATATAACCAGCTAATGTAATCCAACTGCCAATTAAACCTTCCCCTGCGCGATACCAAGTCCCTGTTGCACAACCACCAGCGAAAATAATGCCCACTCCAAAAATAAATGAACCAACAATAACAGCTACGATTGGTAAAGAACCAGCACTGAATTCAAATACCTTTAAACTAATTAATGTATATACACCAACACTTTGAATTGCTATCGCAATAAGTAATGCGTAAAACATACGGTTATCTTTTGTCAAATACATATCGCGGAATCCGCCAGTCAAGCAAAAACGACCACGTTGCATAACAAATCCAAGTAAAGCTCCACAAATAAGTCCCGTAATAATCATTTGACCCATCTATCATTCCCCTTCCAATACCTTAGTATTCTTATTGGGTATATTACCACTAGTTTTACTAAGAATTCAATTACTTTTTTAATAACTATGAAAAATCTAATAATTTTTTCAAACCTATGCACACAAAAACCCCTGCTACAAGTGCAGAAAACTGCTTCTTATAACAAGGGTTCATCTATTTATTTATTTTGTTAATTGCATGGCCGGACCAAAGAATTCATAATGAATTTTTTCGTCTTTCACGCCCATCTCATGTAAATTTTCAACTTCTTTCTGCTAATAATTTTTTTGTAAAGGTTTCTTATAATGATCGTTTATCAATTTTTTTCGCAGTATGATTACCAAGGAATTGTACGCTATGCAAAAATAAAAGTTTGCCTAATTCCTAAGCCGATTTCAGGAAGTGCATCCCTCCATTTTGTATTTAACCTATAGAATTACAATGTTTTAAGGGTTAAAAATACTGTGATTTAGTTTTGTACTAATATGTTTATGAAATTCAGGTAATTCCTTTAACGGTTCTTTAAAAGTAATTAGCACTTTTTCTATACCAATGCTACTTAATTCTTGTAATTTAGCAATTACTTCATCATAACTACCGATTAACCCTGTACGAAAACCTTCATTATTAGCTACAAAATCACTTAACTGAGTGGCATTTTTCCACATCCCTAACGTTTCTTTGCGATTCTGGAACTGCAGGATTGCTTCTTCATCAGCATGGTCAATAATAGATTGGAATTCTTGGAACGCTTCTTCAGAAGTTTTACGGGCAATCACAAATGCATTAACAGCAAATTTTATCGTCCGACTCTTTCTTTTCGCAATCTCAGTTACATTTTCAATCTGTTTTTGCAACTCTACAATCGGCGCTCCGTTCATAAAATAAACATCACTGTGTGCGCCTGCCATAACTTGAGCGTCCTCTGAATTACCACCTTGATAAATTGGAGGATATGGCTTTTGAATTGATTTTGGTGTAAGCGTCGCATTTTTAATTGTATAGAAATCGCCCTCGTAGCTAAAGTTATCTTGTGACCAAAGACCTTTCAATACCTCTAAATACTCTGTTGAACGTCGATAGCGATCTTCGTGGTTGATCCACTCAATACCAAAGGTTTCTTGTTCTTTTTTAAACCAGCCACTCACTAAATTAATATGAAATCTCCCATTTGAAATGACGTCTATCGTTGAACCTATTTTGGCTAAAGTTGCTGGATGGATGAACCCAGGCAAAACAGCTGCTATAAAGTGAATATTTTTCGTTTCAGCAAATAACGCTGCTGCAATCGTTAGGGCATCCAGCTGTCCTTCTTCAGCACTACCATTACCACCAATATTCCCTATATATCGAATCGGAAATAAAACAGCATTTATATCTAACTTTTCAGCTAATTTTATCAATGTTTTATTGTACTCAAAGCCTCCTTCTGTATTTTGCTCTATCCTAGATCGTAAAAACCCACCCGCTAAATTTGAGCCCCAAATAACAAATTCCATTCAATGATCACTCCATTTATTCAAATAATGGCAATACCTTTTTACCGAAAATTTCCGCTTCCTCTTTATGAGGGAAGCCTGATAAAATAAAGTGCGTTACACCGATATCAATATACGCTTGCAATCCTGCTTTTACTTGCTCTGGTGTACCAACAATAGCGGTTCCTGCACCTTTCCGAATTTTACCGATACCAGCCCAACTGTATTGATCAAATCGCTCGTTTTCAGCAGTAAGGACGTTCATTCTTTTTTGAGCCACCGAATCTACCGTTTCATAATATCGATTAAGATTCGATTGTACAGGGTTTTCAATTTTACTAATAATGTTATAAGCAGCATCCCAAGCCTCTTGTTCTGTATCCCGTACAACTATATGAATTCGAATACCGTACTCTAATTGACGATTATACTTTTCCGCTCTACTTTCAACATCTTGAATTTGCTCCTGAATGCTCGCAATGGGCTCCCCCCATTGCAAATAAACATCTGCAGCTTTAGCAGTTATTTCCTTAGCTACATCGGAAGAACCTCCAAAATAAATAGGAATACCTTTTTCTTGATAAAGAGTAGGAATCAACTTTCCTTCAGTTACCTTAAAAAACTCGCCATCATGATGAAACGATTCTCCTTGCCATGTTTTTTTCACTACAGTTAAAAATTCATCTGTACGTTCATAGCGTTGTTGATGTGATAAATAGTCACCGTCTTGTGCTAGCTCTTTTTCTGAACCGCCCGTTACAACATTGACCAACAATCTTCCTTTCGAAAATTGATCTAAAGTTGATGCCATTTTAGATGCAACTGTCGGTGATACAAAGCCAGGTCTAAACGCTATTAACGGTTTTATATACTTTGTCTGATGAATGATAGCAGACCCTACGAGCCATGAATCTAAATAAGGAATACCTGTTGGAATCAAAATCCCTTCAAATCCTGCTTTTTCTGCCGTTTGAGCTACATCTACTAAATACTCAAAGGTCGGCTCTCTTTCAGGCTGCTTTAACCCTAAATACCTTCCGTCTCCATTTGTAGGAGCAAACCAATAAAAATGTGGTTTCATAGTTCTCTCTCCTTACCTAATTAAATTCTTCAACAAGCTTTAACAATCGATCCTTTTCACTATAGTTTTGATATTGCGCTGCAAAGGTACGAACAGGATCACCTGAATAAAAACGTTCATATAATTCGTGACGCGCTCCAAGCTGACTACCTATTAAATCCCAAGCTAGTTTAATAAATTTGGTTCTTGCAAATGCACTTGTATGTGTACCTCCATAATACGCCTGTAACTTGTCACCTATTGGCCCATTGATTTCTTGAATAGTAGACGGCACTTGCAATAATCCGCTTGCTCCAATTTGCTGTAATATTTCCAAAGCACGTGGATAATAACGCGTACCTAAATTTCGGGCAGTCGTTAAAAATCGTTGTTTAGGTAGATAAATCCCATTGTGTTCGATAGCTTCATATTCAGCCGCATTTAATAAGCTCTTTATAGTTTCTAACTGTATGATTAACTCACTTAACTTCTCTTTTACATGTAAAAACTCCGTCGCTCCAGCTGTTTCCGCTAGTTCGTTGCCAATTGCTACTACAGATTCTAATTTACTAATCAGGCGTACAACCGTTTGATGCTGACTTAACAAGGATGATGCCGTTTCAATTCGTAGCTTCCAAGCTAATTCAGGATCTTCTGCTACCAACACCCTCTCCCAAGGGATTAGAACATTATCAAAAATTAAGACAGCATCCATTTCATCAAAACGAGAGCTTAAAGGGTGGTTGTTTGTATCAGTAGAAGCAAACGATTCACGACATACCATATGCAGCCCTTGAGCTGAGGTTGGAACATAAAATATATTTGCCATCGGTGCTTCGTCTAACCCTCGCTTATGATAAGAGGTTATGAGAAGTTCATCTACATATGGTGCTGCTGTAGCAATTGTTTTGGCACCGCTCACAAAAACTCCTTCTTCATTTTTAGTAACTACACGTAATTTTCCGTGCTCTATCTCTTCAACAGATTTTGAACGGTTTTTTTGTGGATCATGTGCAGCTACCGTTGATAATAAATCTAAATCACGTGCCACTTCGTATAGTTTTTCAAGCTTTGTTGCAATGCCCGGTGACAAAACATCTAATTGTTGTCTACTTGCATACCAACCTACTAACTGCGAACGAGAATATTCGGATAAACGGCTCATTACTCCAAATGTTTCATCTACCCAGCATTTATAAGCTAAACTTTTCCTTTTCAAATCATTGATTGATGTTGGAACTAAAAAAGATAAATGGGCATTTGTACCTTTTTCCGTTTCATACGTTAAAATCGATTTTGTCGGCTCCACTGTTTGTAAATTTAATAAATGCTGTATTGTTTGAACAGTCCCTTTAAAGGCCTTATGTTTTTCAAAATTATCAACAATCTCCCCATCTAACCAGACTGTTCGCCCATTATTCAACCTCTGCAAATACGGAATCGGCGTATTCATCTTCGTTTACCTCCCTTTCAATTAAATTATTCAAGAAATGATTTAACTTATTTTTCAAATAGGACTTATCATAAGTTTCATACTGCAATGCATAAACGCGCGTTGGATCTCCTGTGTAGAACCGCTCGTATAAATCATGACGTGAGCCAAGTTGACTGCCAATAAGTTCCCATCCGATTCTAAATAACTTTTCTTTTGTTCGTGCATCCACCTTTGCTCCTTTATAGTATTTAGAAAATAATGGGTATAATTCGTGATTTTCTAGAATCGGAGATGACGATAATTGAATAAATCCTCCTGCACCAATCTGCTTTAAAATATCTAGAGCATGGCCATAGAAATGGGTACCTAAATTTCTTGCTGTTTGTAGAGGAGTAATATTAGGTAAATAAACATTCTGCTCATTTAAATGCCCTTCTTTTTCTGATGAAATTAATAAAGCTTCAATACTATCAATTTGTGTATAAAGCTCCCCTATTTTTTCCTGAACATGTAGAAAGTAATCTGCACCAATTGATTGAGCTATTGCCGTTGTAACTCCAGCAATAAATTCTAATTTTGATAGTAAACGAACCACCGTTTGATGCTGCGCTAGTGCATCGAGTTGCTGATGACGATGAGCTTTCAACACGCCCTCAGGTGAACCCTTAATAAGCACCCTATCCCAAGGAATTAAAACATCGTCAAATAATAAAACAGCGTCCATTTCATCAAATCTTGAACTTAATTTATGATGCTCTTTATTTGAAGCAAATGATTCTCGACAAACAATTTGTAGTCCAGGTAAGTTTAATGGCACAATAAACATATTTGCTTGTGCTATTTGATTTGATGATAATTTTTGCGGAGAAGTGACAATGACATCATGTGCATAAGGAGCACCAGTTGCAATCATTTTAGCTCCACGTACAACTACCCCCTCCTCGGTCTCCCGTATAATACGCAATAATGCATCTTCATCTTGCTCTTCTGCTGGTTTCGAACGATCAATTTGAGGATCCAAAATTGCAGTAGTAACAATTCGCCGTTCATCTCTAGCTACCTCATAATATTTCGTTATTTTTTCAACGAATCCAGCATCATATTGCGCAAACTGATGACGATCCAAATAGTATCCGGTGATTAGAGAATTAGCATAATCTGATAAACGGCTCATCACCCCATAGGTTTTATTCGACCATAAAGCAAATGCTTTTTTTCGCTTTATTAAATCCTCATAGCTATGTGGAATATAAAATGCACTATGAACAAATCGATTACTTTTCGGACTTTTAAAACCTGCAATGCTTTGATTGTTCTCATCATCTAGAAGTGCTAATAAACACGTGATAGTTTCTAATGTTCCCGTAAAGGCAGGATGAGTTGTTACGTCCACTTTTACTCCGTCCAGCCACACACTTCTCCCATCTTTCAAACTTCCACTAAAAGACATTTGTTATCTCCAACTCCTTTTTCATGAACACAAAAAACTCCCACCAAATCTCCTTCGCAAATCTTCGCTTAAGATATCAATGAGAGCTCCATTTTCATGGTCACTATGAATATTTTTTATGGCCTAAAAAACAAAATCGGAGCTTTTAGTCCTAAAACCAAAGCTCCGATTTATTCAGTCGCCACATTATATAAATTAATTTACATATTAAACCAAACAAAACCGATAAGTCAAGTATATTTTAAAAATCATTTAATCAATTATGCCCCGGCATAATTACGCCCGGAGGCTTTAGGTCAACACGATGTTGGTCACTCAGGCGTTTTCACAGGATGTGAAGTTCTTAGCCTGAGTTCCTCTATTTCAGTGGCTGTTTGGACACCCCCTGAAAAGTGACTTAAAACCACATTCATCTCACCACCTATAGAGGCAGGAGACTTCTGTAGCTGACGCTTTGCTTTCGCTACCAAAACACTTGTAACTGCCGTTTCACTTTCGTTACATAAAACACTTGCTGAAAGAAGTTAAAAACTTATTGATTTATAAAAAAGCGTTTGTTATAATCCTACTAATCCAATTGGTATTAAAATAATTACTGACCGGAATCACCGGAGGCGTGTAAACAATTGTCGTTTACGCGTTTTTTTATTGCTTATATTTAGTAGTCAGTGTCAATATTACTTTTTTAGATAATGGAGGGCAAAATAATGAAACAATTTCTTTTCCTTTTAAGTACCATGCTATTGATATTAGTGTTAGCAGCTTGTAATTCAAACGGAACTGCACAAGATACATCAAATAAAACAATTAAAATAGGTTTTACACCCGGTCCATACAGCGACCAATTTCAGTATGGCATTGCACCGATACTAAAAGAAAAAGGATATACAATTGAAACAATTGAATTCAGTAATATTATCCAGCCTAATATCGCTTTGGGAGATGGCTCGATTAATGCTAATATTTTTCAGCACACGGCCTATTTGGAAAACTTTAAAAAAGAGAAGCATTTAGATTTGACAGAAATACTTAAAGTTCCTACTGCACCAATGGGGGTCTATTCGGACCGTTTTGATTCTATCGACAGTTTAGAAAAAAATAAAGAATATACAATAGCAATTCCTAATGATCCAGCTAATATTGCACGTGCTCTACGAATCTTAGACGATCTTGGATGGATTGAACTAAAAGAAGGTTATTCACCCACTACAGTGAGTAAACAAGATATCACTAAATACGTATACACCATTGAATTCGTTGAAATGGAGCAAGCACAATTGCCACGTTCACTGTCTGACGTAGATTTTGCACTTGTAAACGGTAACTTTATTTTGTCATCTGGAAGAAAACTATCATCGAACTTAGCATTAGAGAACCCAACCTTCGAATACCAAAACCTATTAGCAGTTCGCACTGAGGATAAAGATAAAAAATTTGTAAAGGATTTAATTGAAGCATATCATTCTGCAGATTTTCAAAAATTTATTGAATCCAATAAAGACTACGAAGGATTTCACCGACCAGATTATTTTAAAGACTAATTCTTTATGAAATTTAAAAGATGACGTGCTTTTAAATAAGAGCACGTCATCCACAATTTTGAATTTTATTTTACTAATTGCATAGCTGGACCAAAAAATTCATAATGAATTTTTTCGTCTTTCACGCCAATCTCATGTAAATTTTTAATGACCGCTTCCATAAAGCCAACTGGTCCACATACGTAAACATCTGCATTGTTGGCTACTTTTTCAGCTAAAAATTCTTTTGTGATTTTCTTATCTTCATCTGAATATAACGCTGTGTATGTTGCATTTGGAAGCACATTTACTTTCTCTTTAATATCATCGCTAAATGCTACAACTTTTTCATTGCGTGCACATTGGATAAAGCTCACTTCATTTGCCGCATCATCTTTTAACGATTGCAGCATACTGTTTAATGGTGTTACACCGATACCACCACTTACAAATGTAATTGGAGCAGAAGTTTCTTCTAAGACAAATAGTCCTGCTGGAACACTTACATCTACTAAATCTCCGACTTCTAATACGTCGTGAATAAAGTTAGATACTTTACCATTTGGCGTATGATCGCTTTCACGTTTTACAGAAATACGATAGCCATCTTCTGTACTTGCTTGCGAAAGTGTATATTGACGGTTCATTAAATATTCTTCGCCTGGCACTTTCACACGGATGCTGATATATTGACCTGGTTCAAAAGCCGGTAGAGGAGAACCATCTTCATTTTCAAAGTAGATAGATGTAACAAGTTCACTTTCTACTACTTTTTTCGCCACTTTCAATGGTTTAAATAAGCGCCATCCGCCATTACCTTCTGCTTTTTGATATAGCTCTTCTTCTACTTGAATGAAAATATCTGCAATTAGGCCATATGCTTCAGCCCAAGCATTAATAATATCATCTGTTGCTGCATCACCAAGCACTTCTTTAATCGCTTTTAATAAGTATTCTCCTACTATTGGATAGTGCTCAGGTAAAATACCTAGACTACGGTGTTTATGAGCAATTAACATCACCGCTGGTAAAATAGCTTCTAAATTTTCAATATGAACTGCCGCAGCATAAACTGTGTTTGCTAATGCCGTTTGCTGACGACCTTTTTCTTGATTTGTATGGTTAAAAATATTTAATAATTCTGGATGAGCTTGAAACATATTTTTATAAAACGTTTTAGTAATTTCCACTCCATGAACTTCTAATACAGGAACTGTTGTTTTAATAATTTGTACTGTTTCTTGTTTTAACATATCGCTTACCACCCTTTCGTGATTACAATATAACGCTCTCACCTTTTAAAAGCAATATATAAAATACATCTTTAACAAAATGGACATAATTAATGTATTTTAAATACATCTTTAAAAAAGTATTGAATTTATAATACTTCAAGGTAAAAATGCTATAATTATTTTGAACTATAGAAAGTAGGGTGTTCTTATGCGCTTAACTTTATACACAGATTACTCTCTCCGAACACTCATATATTTGGGTGCGAAGGAAGATGGCCAATTATCAACTATCCAAGAAATTTCAAATGCTTATAATATATCGAAAAACCATTTAATGAAGGTGACACACCAACTTGGATTATTGGGCTATATTGAAACGATTCGAGGGCGTGGTGGAGGAATTCGCCTAGCAATTGATCCAAAGACCATTACAATTGGTGAAATCGTGCGTCATACAGAAGAGGATTTTCATCTTGTCGAATGCTTTGACAAAGAAAATAATCTATGCAAAATCGCACCAGAATGTCAGCTAAAAGGCGTATTATACGAAGCATTACAAGCTTATTTAACAGTCTTAGACCGCTATACGCTTGATGACTTTTTACATTCGAAAGAAAAGTTGATGGCACTGTTGCTTGGCGAATAAAAATACCCGCACAACTCAAGTTGGACGGGTATTTTTTATGTCTATATTATTTTACAATGCCTTTGAAAAGAAAATCATATCTAGTGCACGAATTCCATTTTCATAGATTGGCTCTGGGTAATTACTGAAAAAATCTTTTTCAATTGCTTCCATACGAAAACCTGCTTTTTGATAGAATGCAATATTATCAATACTAGAATTGGCAGTTCCAACAATTATCGTATGATATCCTTGTGAGTGACAAACCGTTGTTATTTGTCGCAGTGCTTCTTTCCCAAGCCCTTTACCTTGATACTTCGGTACAATCGCAATATTTTTTAACTCGACTGTCGAATCAGACTGTGGAAGAAGTAACGCTACACCCGCTAATTCTTCACCACATTTAATTTCGTATAATTCACCGTCATTTAAATATTCTCGAACAGCGACTTCACTTTCATCAG
Organism: Lysinibacillus sp. RC79; assembly: GCF_041262405.1. Classification (NCBI taxonomy): domain Bacteria; kingdom Bacillati; phylum Bacillota; class Bacilli; order Caryophanales; family Bacillaceae; genus Lysinibacillus; species Lysinibacillus sp. RC79. The sequence goes on along the minus strand of NZ_JBGCCD010000007.1, from coordinate 69,055 downwards.
CTAATAATAATTGTGGTATATAGTCTTCCCGCACACCTTCCACTTTCTTTAAGGATGTACGATATCGAACAAAATCTCCGCGCTCAAAAACATTTAAAACACACGGCTGCTTTTCTTTGATTTCTAGCCATGAATGCTCTTGCGGAAAATCATTCTCAACTCCTAATCGAATAAAAGACAACTTTTCCTGTGCTTTTTGTGAGCGTATATTAACCTTTCTAGCGCCTGCAAAAACACGCTTTAGCCCCAACTCAAAGAATGCAATATCTAAAATCGCAATTTTTGCTTGAAGATTATAGCCTTTTCCCCAAAATTCATAGCCCAGCCATGAGCCAATATGACAGCTCTTTTTAGTGTGATCAATAAACATTAATGCCGTCACACCAATAAGTTGTCCTTCCTCATCCAGAACAACACGAGGGACTGTCTTTCCAGCTTCTTCGTCTACACATTCACGTTTAATAAAATTTATCGTATCTTCCACTTTGCCAGCAGGTAACCCTAGTGCATCTCGAACCTGTGGCATAGAAGACAGTGCATGCATCGCTTCAGCATATTTTAAATCGTGTCTCACTAAAGTTACTACCATATGCTATTCTCCTTTTAACATGATTAAGCCTCATTGCAACGGATTTTTATCGTCCTCTAGTTGCATAAGAGCTTATTCCGTCTATTTTTCATGTCTATGGCTCATCACCATAACGTGAGGTTGATTTCCGTTCCGACTGGGCGCTTTCTTGGAGTCGCCCAGTCTCCACTCCAATCAACTTATACACATAGTATACGTTTTAAAAAAATCATCCCTAACTTTTGACGACAAGGTATATTCATTTATCCCTAAATTTAATTATACGTTAGTTGCCAGGATACACCGAAGCGATCCTGAATCCAGGCAAATTTCTTAGAAAATCCATAATTATCAAGTGGCATTAACGCCTGACCACCCTCTAAAATTTGAGCAACTAGACTGTCGATTTCTTCTTCAGACTCACATTCCATAAAAATAGAAGTTGACGGTGTAAACGTAAAGTTATGCTGTATTACACTATCATTCACCATCATTTTCAAACCCTTTAAATGAAGAACAGCCATCGCAACTTGTTGTGAGTTTTCCATATAAGTTAAGCTTTCCACCTGTAACTCTGAAAACCACTGTTGATATTGCTGAATAGCTTCATTGGCTTGTCCCTGAAACATTAAAAATGTAGTGGCACTTTTCATTTATTTAACTCCCCTTCATATTTTATAATCCATTGTTCTGGTGTCATTTTCGAAACAAGCTCTCCAATTAATTCATACGGAATATTTTTAGTGCTTGTAAAACGAATACAGCTTTTCCCCATATTGAGCTTCGTCGATACTCGTTTCGCATATTCCTCCTGGAACCAAGAGAGTAACGCTTGATCTGCATAAATGCCCATATGATAAACTGCAATATGACGTTTTTGTGCAGCAAGACTTATAAAGGGCAATGGAGTATTTGGTGTAACATGATAGCCCTTCGGATAAGTAGATAACGGGACAGCGTAGCTTATCATGTCATAATACATATTTTCTTCAAAACCCTCTGGTAAATTGCTTTCTACCACTTCTACAAGTTTGGCAAAACTCTCCCGCCATTTTTCATCCACTTGCTCAATATATGTGTTTTTCATACTCTACCCTCTTTTCAACATAGTATTATTGCTAGGTGTGTATTTTTATTAATTAGAAGACTCATTCCATAACGAAGAATTGATTTCCGTTCCGACTAGGCACTTTCCTGGGGGCGTCCGATGAGCCGCTTCGCTCCAGGGTCTCGGGCCAACAGATGTTTTTTGCGCGAAAGCGAAGCGGCAGCGGCACCGATGTTGGTCACGAAGGCGTTATCACAGGAAGTGATGGTTTTAGCCTTCGTTCCTCTATCGCTGATCCCCAAGGAGTCGTCTAGTCTACACTCCAATCAACTTAAATATTTAATCGCTCCGCTAGATAATCAATCCTAGTTGCTAACCCTCTGCCTTCTTTCACAAGCTAGGCTAATGATAGGATTGCCAATTATAGCATCATTTAAAGGAATCAATAAAGCCTCTATGTTATTTATGCTTTACCCTCTGCCTTTGCTTTTCGGTATAATTCCTTTGTTTTGTAGCCCAATCTAATAATTTCACGCATCTCCTCTAAGCGTGCTACTTGCGTCTCTTCCTTTTTCGCACTATAGATATAACGAGCCCAGTCCTTTTGATAACCCGGTGTTAATCCATCGTAAAATGTTAAGTCATCCGGATTTTCCGCAAGTGAATCACGCAATTGAGGAATCATACCTTCATAGTCACTAACGCACTGACTACTCGCTGTCTTCTTCTTGCCACGTCCCTTGCCATCTCTCTTTATACTTAATATAGAAAATGTCTCATCTAACGACATAAGACTTGCAAATTTATAATCACTGTCAACAATGTATTTTTCCTCGTCCACTTGAATTGCTGGGAAGATTTCATCGCGATGGATAAATTGTTCATACTTCTTATTACCCTTTTTCGGATAAACAAAAAATAAATAGCCCTGTTCCGCGAGAGTGTTTAACTTTAGTGCATTTTGTAAATACATTATCATTTCATCTATATTAAACACAAAGGTAATGATTCGATCATGAGGTGCATTTCCTGTTTGGGATATTCCCTCTAGTACCAAATCCTGTGGTTGATTATGAATGGCAATGGACAGTCCATCATTAATTTTAAATTTCTTTTGCATAGCTTTGACACCTCTTCTAATTATCAATACAATTTTCTCTTAGTTTTGATAGTATAGCTGATTTAGTGAAATTTTCGTATAAAAAAAACGCTCGAACATTTTCTCGAGCGTTAAAAGTTTACAACTACTTTATTTTTGTAGTCGCCACTATTCCTTTAATAATCGGAATGGCTGTTCCAATTAGCACGATTGGTAAGAACCACCAGCCAAGACTATTTGCCTCCCCAAGTGCAATACGTACCATTTGGAATGATATAGCTGCAAATAAAATTAGACAGAGGTTTTTTGTTTCATTCAATACTTTACGGCTATTCAAATAAAATGCCTCTACATTACTTTCATTTAAGCGTGCTGGGTAATTATGAATATGGGGAGCTCTTTCAATGAGCCCTAGAAAAATCCATAGAAATATTCCAATTAACGGCAGTATGAATAATTCTATTTTCGAACCCCAACGATCAACTTCTCCCACACCATTAAAATGACCTGGAGTCTTCTCGGGGAGTTGGCCCCACATTGCAAAAATATATAGGATGGACAGTACAAATAACCCGCCACCGATAAAATTCCAAATCTTTTCATATTTCGTTTTCGACAATTTCAAAATTGGCCTATACATCTTCCCACATCCTTGCTTATTGCTTATTGCGTATTCCTTTTTCTATTTTACGTTACTACAGTTCAATTAGTTTCAAATTTATGCAAATTGTCACAATTGTTTGTGATATATAGGTAACTATCCGCTTTTACTAACAGTAAAACAGCAAATTACTCCGCTTTTTTTATCATTCTACCCACAACTAATTTCCTTATTATTCCTATTGAATATAGTAAAAATACTCATAATACTTTGTAAAATTCATATAATCTGATATAAATGGTATATACATATTTCATTTTTTTGTAACATTTCTACTAAGATACTGAGAAAGGAAACAACAACTATGCGATTTACTATCTACAAGAAGTTAATACTTGGTTTTTTTATTGTTATTTTAGTATTAGTTGGCACAATCGGATTAAATTTTAAACAGCTTAATTCCGTAAACAAGACATATCGTGTGTTACTTGAAGAACAAACAACTAAATCTATTAGTATTCAAGAGCTACGCGTAATTGCTAAACAAGAAATTGTAAGTATGAGAGGTTATCTATTACTTGGGGACAAGCAAAATTTCCAAAGTAATACGACGTCCCGTGAAGAATTTAAAAAGAAATATGATGAATTAATGGCATCGTTCGATTCTCAAAAATCTACTGAATTATTAGAGGCCATCAATAAAAGCGAGCAAGATGCCCAAGAGTTCGCAGATCGAATGTTTTCATTAAAGGCTGCTGGAGAAACAGAGCAATACGAAAAGCTTGATAGCACACAAGGCCGACTAATTATTAAACAATTCGATGAACGTGTAGCTAACCTTGCGAACTACCAAGATGAGCATATAAAAGGTAAAATCGCTGCTACATCAAAAGAAATTCAAGCTATTAAATTCCAAATGATTATCCTTGGCGTGTTTGCCGTTGTTATTAGTCTGATAATTGCTGTTGTCATGGGAAGCCTTATTTCCCGCCCTATCAAAGGTATGGCAAAGACTGCGAAAAAGATTGCTGAGGGCGATTTAACAGCCGAACAAATTCACATTAAGAATCGTGATGAGGTAGGTGATTTAGCACTTGCCTTTAATCAAATGGCGATAAACTTAAAGGACCTTATTACAAATGTACGTCATAACACCGTGCAAGTAAGTGGTTCTGCTGCTGAATTAACCGCAAGTGCTGAACAAACAATCCAAGCGACAGAACAAATTACTTCCTCTATACAAGAAGTAGCAAGTGGCTCCGAAGCTCAAGGAAAAAATGCTACTGAAAGCTCAACAGCTATGAAAAATATGACAAAAGGCATTCAACAATTAGCTGCGACTACAGCTGCCGTTTCAGAACTTGCTATAGAGACAAATACTGAAGCTAATAAAGGAAATGATTCGCTACACCGCGTTATTACACAGATGGACACCATAAATTCAGCAGTTTTAGAATCTGCTAGCGTTGTGAAAAATTTAGAAAACCATTCTGTTGAAATCGGAAATATTATTGGTCTCATTACGGATATCGCAGAGCAAACAAATTTACTAGCACTGAATGCTGCAATTGAGGCAGCACGTGCAGGGGATCATGGTCGTGGCTTTGCAGTAGTTGCCGATGAAGTGAAGAAGTTAGCGGAGCAATCCAAACAATCTGCTGAACAAATTGCAACTTTGATTTCAGAAATCCAACAGAATACAAACCGTGCCGTAACTGTTATGGATACTGGTACACAAGAGGTACAGGTGGGTATGCAAGTTGTAAAAGTAGCTGAGGAAGGCTTCTCAAAAATCGTTGAACTGATCGAACAAGTATCCCACCAAATTCAAGAAGCAACAACAGTTTCTGAGGAAATGTCATCGAGTGCTGAGCAAATCTACGCATCCTTCGATGAAATTGCAACAATTGCAAAGATGTCTTCATCTAATTTGCAAAATGTAGCTTCTGCTTCTGAGGAACAACTAGCGACTATTGAAGAAGTTGCCGCTTCCGCTGCTACATTATCAAACATGGCCGAGGAATTACAAACACAGGTTTCGCGTTTTAAGGTGGAGTAAAAAGTCTTTTCAAGAAGCTTGTTTTATTAAAGTTATCGTTTATCCATAATAAATCTCCCGAATTACATTTGTTAATTAAATACAATTCGGGAGATTAACTTTTTTATGTCTTTTGAATCTAGTATACGTCATTCCATGATTTCATTTATTAAAGCCTTGGGAGCCTACAACTGCTCGGGTAACCGAAAAATCTGATCAGGTACTGCCTACAAATGCTCGGGTTACCAAGAAATCCGAGCAGGTACTACCTCTTATTTGTACTTTTCATTTAATGAATTTAGCATGTCAATTACTGCAGTTTCGTCACTTGGTACTTGTAACGATGCAAGCTCACGTACTTTATGCTCTCCTACACAAACGCTTGTCTTCGCCTTTACAAACATGGAGGCATCGTTCGCATCATTTCCAAACGCGATAAATTCACCTTCAGCGACACCTAATTTCATTAAGCCATTCCACTTATCAATGCCAGTAGGACTCATATCTACAATATTTTCTGCACTATGCTCGTATAATGAGATAGGCAACTTCTGTAATTCAGCAAATATTTCTTTATGTTGCTCTCCAGGAAATAAAACAATTTTTACGATATCCTTTAGTTCATGTAATGAAACGTTTTTCGCAAGCTTTAGTGGATCTAAATTTTGATAAATTGGATGTGTCTCACTACCTGTATACGCATAATCCCAATCACCGTCTACTAAATAAGGTAGTTGAAAGGTAGAAATTATATTTTGAATCTCTTCTACAATCTCTGCTGCAAATGCTGTTACCTCAACAGTTTCTCCGTTCCGTGCAACAAATGCACCATTTCCCCCTACCATTGGAAATTTTCTCATTGTTTCAGGTAATACAGGCAATAAATCACGAATCGGACGAGCTGATGCAAATATGATTTCATGCCCATTCTCTATACAAGCTTCTAGAGCATTTTTAATTCCTTCACTTAATGGTTGACCCTTAAAACAAATCGTACCGTCTAAATCAAATACAAATTTCATTGTCACGCCCTCTTTCTAAACTGTTAATTGCCCATTTATTATCTCATAAATATTTACATTGATTGTGAAAATAATGATCATCAACATATCGTGGGGTTGATTTCCTAGGGGTGTCCGATGAGCCAAAATTAAGAGTGTTTTTTTCATTATCAAATGATCGATTTCATAATAAATTATTGAGCTTCTTATAAGACAGAAAAAAAATAATTTTTAGAATATTATTGACATTTCAGAGATATCGAAGTATTATTGCTTTCAACAACACATTATTGTAGGCCAAGATTGGAAATAGTAGAAATGCAAGTGTACTTGTAGAGAGTCGGTGGTTGGTGCAAACCGATAGACACACATTTTGAACTCGTCCATGAGCCACTCCCTGAACTTTGAGTAAGGGACGTCGGTTTCCTCCGTTAACAGGATAGACAGTGATAGCTGTCGATAAGGGGACTTTTTCTGTCATGAGAAAGTCAATTAGAGTGGTACCGCGAGCATAAACTCGTCTCTATATTTTTATATAGAGGCGGGTTTTTTTATTGATTCCAAAAAGTTTATTGGCCTAAGTGTGTATTTCGTCTCTAGCCGCAGAGCTAACGGTTCAAAGCAGAGACAATATCAATATAATGACAACTACTACAAAAGGAGTGTTTGAAAATGGGAAGAAAAATTTGGGTGTTTGATACAACTTTACGTGATGGCGAGCAAGTGCCAGGTGCAAAACTGAATTTATACGAAAAAGTAGAGATTGCACAGCAACTCAAAAAATTAGGCGTCGATATTATCGAAGCTGGTTTCCCTGCTTCATCACAAGGTGATTTTGATGCAGTTAAAGCTGTCGCACAGAAAGTTGGTAACACAAGTGACATTATGATTACTGCTTTAGCACGTGCTGTACAGGCAGATATTGATGCTGTTTATAACGCTGTAAAATACGCTGAAAATCCGATGATTCATATGGTGCTTGGTACTTCTGACATTCATGTTGAGAAGAAATTTAGCAAATCCAAGGATCAAATTCTACAAATTGGCGTTGATGCAGTAAAATATGCAAAAACACTTCTACCACAAGTCCAATATTCAACAGAAGACGCATCTCGTTCTGATTTCGAGTATCTTTGGAAAACCATCGAAGCCGTCATGAAGGCTGGTGCCACAATGATTAATGTACCTGACACAGTCGGCTTTGCAGAACCGGAAGAATTCGGAGCAATGATTTATAAACTAAATGAACGTATGAAAAACTTAGACGATAGCGTTTTACTAAGTGTTCATTGCCATAACGATCTTGGTATGGCAACCGCTAACACGCTTGCTGCGATTAAAAACGGCGCAGATAAAGTAGAATGTACAATTAACGGCATTGGCGAACGCGCAGGAAATGCAGCATTAGAAGAAGTCGTCATGGCGTTGAAAACACGTAGCTCTGTATACAATGCTGAGACACGTATCAATACAAGAGAAATTATGAATACGTCTCGTCTTGTTTCAAGCTTTATGGGCTTAGACGTACAAGTAAACAAAGCAATTACTGGGGATAATGCTTTTGCCCACTCATCTGGTATTCATCAAGACGGCCTTCTTAAATCTCGTGATGCCTATGAGATTGTGCATCCAGAAGATGTAGGTCTTGATGATATGGAGCTTGTTCTGACAGCTCGCTCCGGGCGTCACGCGGTGAAAAATGCCCTTGAAAAACTTGGCTTCTCAAATCTTTCTACAGATGAATTTGAAGGGATTTTCGAAGGCTTTTTGAAACTTGCTGATGCTAAGAAAGAAGTTTACGATCACGATTTATATGTTATTGTGGAAAGCTATTATGAAAAACATGACGCAAACAATGCTAATGCCACTCATTATAGTGATCAGTTCTTTGACTTCGATGATTTACAAGTCGTCAGCAACGCTAGCTTCCCTTCAGCAAGTGTGAAAGTACGTAAAGGCGGGGAGATATTTAAAGCAAGTGCAGTTGGCTCAGGTCCGATTGATGCCCTATATTCAGCGATCGCAGAAATTACAAACATTGATGTGAAACTTGTAGAATATAATATCAATAGCGTTTCTCGTGGAAAAGAAGCGCTTGGTAAAGTAAAAATTACAATCGAGCATGAAGGTGAAAAATATATCGCAAAAGCTGCGGATACAGATATTTTAAAAGCGAGTGCGCTAGCTTATATTAATGCTATCAATAGTATTGTTGTTGCTAAATTAACGCCTGTTATGAACTAATTAAATAGTTAAAAGCAGTATGACAATATTGAGTCATACTGCTTTCATTTTTATCGGCTACCCTCCACTAACTTTTGATATTCCGCTTCAATTAATTCAACATCAAGACGTTCAAAGAGTGGTGTCACTTCGTTAATGCTTGCTGGTAAGTCCACTTGCTCATGCCACATCACTTCATTGATTCCTAACATTTCCCTTACCTTCTCAGCTGAAAACGGTAAAAATGGATGCAACAGCTGTCCAAGATTAGCAATAATATAAACACACGTTGCTAGTGTTCGATTTCCAGCTTCTACATTCTCTTTCACCTGTAGCCACGGCTGCTGCTCGTCAAAATAACGATTAGCCGCACGAATATATTCAAAAATAGCCTCTAAAGCTTGCTTAAAATGACCTGCTTCTATATGAACCCCAACATCATTAAACAGCTGAATCGTTTGTTTTCGGATAGTGTCATCTACCTTAGCTTGAGGCACTCGGCTACCAAACGATTTCTCTAAAAACTTCAATGTTCGATTGACAAAATTACCGTAAGCGCCTAGTAATTCACCATTATGACTATAAATAAATTCTCGCCAAGAGAAATCAGTATCACGATTTTCTGGCGCATTCATTGTTAAAAAATAACGAATAGAATCTGCATCGTATCGGCTTAAAATATAAGGTACCCATACCGCCCAGTTTTGGCTCGTCGATAATTTTCGTTTTTCTAATGTTAAATACTCGTTTGATACAATATGTGTAGGTAAGGCCTTTGCTCCTATCCCCATAAGAATGGCTGGCCATATAACTGTATGGAACGGGATATTATCCTTACCATGTACATAATACGAAATCGTTTCTTCATTCCACAAATCTTCAATCGCTATTTGATGCTGTTTTGCCCATTCAATACTCGCTGTTAAGTAACCTGCTACTGCTTCAATCCACACATATATTTTTTTGCCTTCAAAACCTGGTACGGGCACATCTATACCATTTGGTAAATCTCTTGTTACAGCGCGGTCCGGAACCCCTTCTGCCAAGTAACGTTCTGTTAAACCTAAAGCATTGTCTCGCCAGCGTTTTTCCGCCTTTGCCTCCGCTAAATAAGTCTCCAACCTCCCTTGAAACTGACTAAAAGCAAAATAAAAATGCTCTGTCTCCCTGATAATTGGCTCATTCCCACAAATTTTACAGCGTTTATCGATTAAATCGAGCGGATCTAAAATTGTTGAGCAATTATCACATTGATCACCACGCGCCTTCGCACCACAGTTTGGACAAATCCCCTCTACAAATCGGTCCGGCAAAAACTGCTTGTCCGTTTCACAATAGGCTTGTTCAATTTTCTTTTTGTATAAAAAATTGTTCGCTAGTAGCTGTAAAAAAATTGTCTTCACAGATTCATGATGGTGCTGAGCGTCTGTTCTCGTATACAAATCATAGGTAAACCCTAAATCTTTGAAGCATCTTGTAAACTCCTCGTGATAATGATTAGCAATTGCTTTCGTTGTCGTGTTTTCCTGTGCAGCCCGAATAGAAATCGGTGTGCCATTACAATCACTTCCCGAAACATATAAAACCTTCTCGCCCTTTTGTCGGTAATATCTAGCCAAAATATCACCTGGTAATAATGCGGCAACATGCCCTAAATGCAAAGAACCATTTGCATATGGCCACGCTCCTCCAATAACAATTGTCATCTTTAGTTGCTCCCCTCGAAAAAAAGTGTAGATCAATTACGCCTCGGCGTAATTGCGTCTGGATTTTGAATTGTGCTAGCACAATTCTTCCTTTTAAAATCCATGACATCCGCCGGAGGCTTTATCTTTATTCAGGTAAGCCCTGAATGAAGATAAAAAAAACGCCCTAATCAAAATTGATTAGGACGAGTATACCCGTGTTACCACCTATATTTACAAATAGCTCACACTATTTGCCTCCATCAGTACGTCTCATCTTAAATGAGAGATACTGCCGCTGTTGTAACGAGTGCCCATCTCGTCGTAATCTACTCGCAAACTTGCTTTCGGTACGAAGCTCAAAGGTCATTTTCAAAAGGGGGCATTTACCTCATTTCCACCAACAGAGGCTCTCTACATAATGCTTACCCAATTTACTTTTCCTTATCAATGCTTTTACTATAGATTTCCACCATTTTACTCTTTCTACCGTTGAATTGCAATGCATGTCGATAAATGACTGAAAGTTCTCGATAAAATGAAAAAGTTAGGCGATAAATCAAAAAAGTTGGGTGATAAATCATTCTATCTTCTCGATAAATCAGAAAATGTAGTCGATAAAATTTTATCCTATCTTTATATAAAGTAACTCTTTTAAATCATCGATGACTATGTCTGCTTTCTGTAATTCTGTTTCCTGCGCAAAGTCAAAACGTACACCAACAGAGAGTAACTGATTGTCATGAGCCGCCTGAATATCAGAAGAACGGTCACCTACAACCGCTCCGCGTTCAATGGCATTTTCCTCGATTACCTTTTTCACTAAATCAGATTTATGACCGCTCGAAATGGACTGAATACTATATGTACCTTTGATAAAACGCTGTAATTGATAGGTTTCTACTATTGCTTGTAAATACTCGGTTTGTCCATTACTGGCAATGAATAAATCATAGTTTTCTGCCAAAGTAGCAAGTGTTTGCTCTGCATTTGGATACATTGCGCCCTGGCGATTACGTATTTGTTCAATAAGCTTAACATGGAATAATGCATTGCTTTCTTCACGTGTCTCTAGCGCGTGCATAGGACATAACGTTGCCCAGACAACAGGTAATGGAACCCCCATAATTTCGCGGTATTTCTCTATTGGTGTTTCACCCTGCCACAAGCCTTTTGCACGTAACACATCGAACGTTGCCGATAATGCTGGCTCTAATATTAGATTTGTCTGAAATAAAGTACCATCCATATCAAAAATAATAGCTTTTTTCATAAAATCACCCCTTCTAATAATATCAACGTTTTCATTAGAAGGAGTGTTGCAGCCATTAGACATCAAAAAACTCCATATGCGTTTTTTCCTTCTTATAGTAATCCAATCGATCCTGTAAAGCCCCTGTATGACATTCGAATTTATGACCGTCTGGATCTGTAAAATAAATCGATTTTTTATCTCTTATATCTCTTTGTCTTCCTTCCAGAATATTGACATTATACTGGACTAACTTTTCATACATGTCGTCAAAATCATCCTCATGGATAGAAAACGCTATATGTGTATAGGATTGATGTATTTCATTGCGTGGAATATCCTTTTCTACATTCAGGGCAAGCCACAGCCCATTTACATCAAAATAGGCTGTACTTCTACCTTTCACTAATAATTTTGCGTCAAAAACCTTTTCATAGAATGCGATGGATTGCTCTAAATTTGAAACCGAAAATAATAGATGATTAATATTCTGGATTGTCATGCGTGTGCCCCTCCAACTATGAAATCGCTGATAAATCGCTCACTCTTATATCAAGTTTAATTTGATTATTTGCCTTTCTTTAAGCCTTTCGCAATTTGCTTCCATTTGCGTTGCTCATTTAGTCTTGCTTGAGCATTTGTTTTGCGTTCGATAAACGCAAGCTCTCTTTGCAATTTAAAGTAGCTTTGAAGACGTGATTGTTCAAGTACACCTTCTGTAATTGCTTGCTGTACAGCACAATGCGGCTCCTTCTTATGTGTACAATCCCTGTAACGACAGGCCGCAGAAAGTTCCTCAATATCCCGAAAACTGGAGGATAAGCTATCACTTTGATCCCATAACTGTAGCTCGCGCATTCCAGGCGTATCAATTAAACAGCCGCCACCTGACAATAAAACTAACTCACGATGTGTTGTTGTATGGCGCCCCTTCGCGTCATCTTCTCGAATATCCGAAACCTTCATAAGCTCCTCACCACTAAGAGCATTTGTCAATGTGGATTTCCCGGCGCCAGAAGAGCCAAGCAATGCTCCTGTCACACCTTCCGTAAATAGCGCACGAATATCTTCTAAGCCCTCGCCTGACAAAGCACTAGTCACAAAAACATCCACACCAAACGCTACAGACTCAACCTCACGTATTTTACTAGAAACATCTTCACAGAGATCAGCCTTCGTCAATACAACGATTGGCTTCGCACCCGAATCCCACGCAGCTACTAAATAGCGTTCTAAACGACGAATATTAAAGTCTGCATTTAAGCTCATAACGAGAAGCACGATATCAACGTTCGATGCTACAATCTGCTCTTGTATTTCCAGCCCCGCGGCCTTGCGGGAAAAGACTGATTTTCGTGTAAACAATTTATGAATAATCGCCTTTTCCTCACCCGACATTTTCTCAACAAGCACCCAATCTCCAACCGCCGGGAAATCCTCACGTGCTAATGATGTATACGCGTAATGTCCAGCAATCGTTGCCAGCCATTCTCCTTCTTCAGCCAGTACACGATAAGAATGCTTATGCTCTAAGGTAACCCTAGCAGGCACGCAGTTCTCTAGCTTAGCCTCCTGTTTAAACCCAGTCATTTGCTCTTCAAAATATGTTGAAAATCCTAAAGTTGTTAAATTCAATTTGTTTTCCTCCTAAATGTGCATATCATTTGTCATCAATTGAAAATAAAACACAAAAAACCTTGTCTCTGCGCAATTCGGCAGTTACAAGGTTCACAGGCACATTTAAGAGAATATATAAATCACCACAATTGTGATTTAAATACACTGCGTGGTCAATTTATATATTTTAGGCGTGTGAAATTGAACAAACCGAATTGCAGTTCGTTAAAAACGGATCTATTCATCATGTCACATCACCTACTTCCGATTTAGTTAATATCAATGTAGCAAAATATTCTGAAATTGTCAATTATAATCTAACAAGCATGTACCCCCTCCCCCCCTGCATACAATAAACAAGACCACTATTTGCGAAGGAGATGTTGAATTGTCAAAAATCATTTCTATCAGTACATACCAACCACCGTACACATTACAGCAGACAAACGCAGAGGAGCTAACGAAGGAGCTTTTTCATGCAAAAATCCCTAAATTAGAACGTTACTTAAAAGTTTTTGAGAATGGTGGTATTGCAACACGTCATTTTTGTGTACCACCAGAATGGCATCGTACTGATCATTCCTTTGAGGAACGTAACGATTTATATATTGAGCTAGCTACACAATATAGCGTTGACGTCATTCAAGCATGTTTACAAAATGAAGCGTTTTTACAATCGCCGATTTCTCCTAAAGACATTGATGCCATCATTTTCGTGAGTACTACAGGCTTCTCCACACCAAGTATTGATGCACGGGTTATGAATAAACTTCCTTTTTCAGACAGGCTTAAACGCATTCCTCTTTGGGGACTTGGCTGTGCTGGGGGTGCGGCAGGTGTTAGTAGAGCCTATGATTTTTGTCGTGCCCATCCAGAAGCAAAAGTTCTTGTCGTTTGTGTCGAGCTTTGTAGTTTAACCTTTCAGCCAAATGATTTTTCAAAAAGTAATTTAATCGGTGCCTCTCTTTTTGCAGATGGAGCAGCATGTATACTCGTCTGTGGAGATGAAGTGAATATCGCAGTAAAAAAATCAATACCTTCTATTATCGGGACTGGCTCTAAATGGATGCCAGATTCAGAGAATGTTATGGGCTGGAATATTAAAAACAATGGTCTCCATGTCGTTTTTCAGAAAAGTATACCTGCCATAATCACCAATTGGCTCGGGCCATTCATTGAACAATTTTTATTGGAACATGAACTATATAGTGAACAGCTTAACCATTTCATTGCACATCCTGGCGGTAAAAAAGTGTTAAAAGCTTATGAAGATACTCTTTATCTAGCTCCCCAAAAAACCGACATTTCTCGGGAAATATTAAAATATCATGGAAATATGTCATCTCCTACGGTGCTATATGTATTGGAGCAATTTATGTTAAACGAAGGACAAGTAGAGGATACTGGTTTGCTCGTCGCTCTCGGCCCCGGCTTCTGTGCTGAAGCTGTATTACTTAAATGGAGGGAGTAGCATGATTATTTATATTATTTTGATCCTCGTCATTCTACAAAGATTGACAGAAGTTTTCATTGCAAAACGCAATGAAAAATGGATGCTTTCACAAGGGGCTTATGAAGTTGGTTCCTCTCATTATCCATATATGGTTTCTTTGCACGCCGGTTTTTTCCTGTTTTTAATTATTGAAGTAGTTACTAATCATAAAAGTTTATCGCCTTTATTTCCGTTATTGTTCATATTATTTATTGCCGTTCAAGCATTACGCATTTGGTGTATTCGTTCATTAGGGTCTTTTTGGAACACAAAAATACTCATATTACCCGATGCAAAAGTTGTACGGAAAGGCCCTTACACATTTATGCGTCACCCAAATTACGCTGTGGTTTGCTTAGAAATTATTCTTCTGCCTTTAATGTTTCAAGCATATTTCACAGCATTTTGCTTTACACTTTTAAATGTGACAATGCTATCCGTACGCATTCCAATTGAGGAAAAAGCTTTGCGAGATGCTACAAATTATAATCATATATTTCAAAAGAAGATTTCGGAATCCTAGCCGAAATCTTCTTTGTTTTTATCTTTAATGCCATTCCCAATTGAACGGATCTTGTAAACCCTCACATGAATTATTAGACTCCTCTTCCGTTAATAAGCATGTGTCCAATTCTTTTATAATCGAATCTTTATCTAATTCAACACCAATTATAACAAGCTGTGTCATGCGATCTCCGAATTCCTCATCCCAATCCTCTAGTACCTCGGGGCTTTGCAAAAAAACATCCTGCTGCTGTTCCTTTGGTAAAGCAGCTACCCAATAAGAAACGGGCTCTATTTTTGCCGATGAGCCTGCCTGTGATAGCAACAATGCAACATCTTGATGCTTTGCACTCCAAATAATCCCCTTTGCTCGAACAATCGTTTCTGGCATCTGGTCACACCAATCTACAAAACGCATTGGATGAAAGGGTCTTCTACGAATATAGGTGAACGAAGAAATGCCGTACTCCTCCGTTTCAGGTGTATGATTTTCATGACCAAGCTCTAATTCCTTTAACCAACCAGCCGATTCCGATACTCGTTCAAAATCAAAGCGTCCAGTATTTAAAATCTCTGATGGTTCTATAATGCCGTTAATTGAACGAATTAGCTTTGCTTCGGGTTGTAAAGCACGTAATATACTCTCTAATCTTTCGAGCTCTTCACCTGATACTAAATCACATTTGTTTAATACAAGGACATCACAAAACTCGATTTGCTCAATGAGTAAATCAGCAACATCCCGTTCATCTAATTCACCGACCGCCTCCTTACGCTCTAATAGACTTTCCCCTGACTGAAAATCATGCCAAAAGCGATTCGCATCTACAACAGTCACCATCGTATCAAGCTGGCAAAACTTTGTTAAATCAATACCTAGCTCCTCGTCTAAATAGCTAAACGTTTGGGCAACGGGTATTGGCTCGCTAATACCTGTCGACTCAATTAAAATATAATCAATAGTACCGAGCCTCGCGAGACGCTCCACCTCCTGCAATAAATCCTCGCGTAACGTGCAGCAAATACAACCATTCGATAACTCTACAAATTTTTCCTCTGTACGTGAAATACCGCTTCCCTTTGCAATTAACTCTGCATCAATATTAATTTCACTCATATCATTGACGATTACAGCTACACGCATATCTTTTTCATTTTGTAGAATGTGATTCATCATTGTTGTTTTACCAGAACCTAAATAACCACTTAAAACTGTAACTGGAATTTTTCTTGTCATTTTCACAACTCCTTAAATCGTAATGATTACTATTTATAGTTTGTAATTAAAACATAGAATCCTACAAAATGCAACGCTAAAAACTTTGCAGAAATACGATATTGACATATTTCAATAAAAATAATAATGTATAAAGCGTAATTTTTACGATTTAAAAGGAGGTTATTTTATGCGTATACAAGTGACATTAGCTTGTACAGAAACAGGTGATAAAAACTATATCACTACAAAAAATAAACGAACTAATCCTGAAAGGCTAGAGCTTAAGAAATATTCCCCGCGCTTCAAAAGAATTACATTGCACCGAGAAACGAAATAATATTATACCTAGTCTGAACAAGGCATGTTATGATTGCTCTACAACTATGTAGAATTCTCTAATAACATAAAAAATGGCTGTTTCAAAAGTCCTTTTCTTGCTTTTGAAACAGCCTTCAACAACATACTTTATACAGTTTTATCAGTATTTATTTCTATAGTTAGCTCGTTCAATTTGTGGTCCAAATCATTAAGCAAGTGTAATTTATGATTCAACTGCTTTTCAAAATCCATTGATTGATCCAATACCTTATTTACTTGAGCATTTATTTCGCCAAAGCATTTTTAATATGAGCAAGATGATGCTTTCCGTGCCAAGCATATAAGGCTACAGCTTTTTTTAGTGTCATTAATCCTGAATCCGGATGATTAAATGCTCGTTGTAATTGCTCTTCTGTTAAGCTTGTTAGCAAATAAACCCAACGTTCATGTAAGCTCTCAATCATTTTATACGATGTTGAGGCAGGCATTTCTGAATCGGGAAGCTTAGCCCAATCTTCCTCATTGTAAGGCTTTATCGTTGGAATATCCTCCGTCAAAGCTAGCTTAAAACGGATATAGCTATTCATATGACTATCTGCAATATGGTGGACAAGCTCCGTAACCGTCCAGCCATTTTCTCGGTAGGATTTTGTTAATGCTTGTTCGTTTGCTCCATTAAGAGCATCTGCAAGTTGTTTCGGTAATAGACGAATATCCGCAATCCATTCCTTTACTTGCTGCGCTGTAACTACTTCCGGAAATTGAAATTGTCCAATTGGATATCGTAAATCGGTCATGTAGCTCTCCTCCATTTCTATTTTCTTACTTTTCATATTACCAATTTTATATTTTTCACGCTATTTGCATTAAATTTTTTAAGTAAAACCCTCATTTTGTAAGAATTTTAGCTTACAAAACGAGGGTAATTGTGTGAAATATTCATTCTCTATTCATTAATATCGTAAATTAACGTATCAAAATAGCTCCCATTCGTATAAAGTAAAATTGCCCATTCACCAGGTTTTGGGATTTTTACATTTGAAGGTGTATGAGCATCTGCACCATTAACAGGTCCACCAAGCCCTATAGTCCAACCATCTACCAAGATGGGATACACCGTTTTAGAATCTTTATGATACCCGACAATTGTTAACTTGGTATTATGACCTTCTTCAATTCCCCAAAGATGCCACATCCATTTTTGAGTGTTTAAACTCGGTATATTGGACCCGATAACACCTGATTTATCCTCATTACCAATAATACCTCTCTCTCCAAATTCTACTGCCTTTTTGTCCCAATCAATTGATTTAAAGTCATTTTCCTGCACAAAATCAGGTAAATCATTTGGCAGAGCAACCGCTTTCTCATTCATTGAACAGCCTACCAACAATAACAACACCGTTACAATTAGTACCCATCTCCCCATTACTACACTCCCTATAAGTTATGGCTATTTCCTATGAAACGAATTTTTCGCACAAATTGTTACAGAGTATTCCGAAAACTACGCACAAACTATTATTCTATAGCTCTCATTACAAATTTAGCTAACGACTTTAGCGGATGAGTAATCGTTAACGTTGACTCTTTTTCGAATTGCCGTGCAGCCTCAACCATTGAAAGTTGCGCAACTGAAATATGCCGTTGCTCCTCTGCTAGATGATGAAGAGTTTGTCTAATAGCGCTATTATACGCTTCCTTTTTCCCCTGCATAATCAGTTCAAAAGTATTGTCGATAACTTTTGCTACTACATCTAAAGTTTTTTCATGCTGCTCAGCGTATTGCTGCAGTCTTTTCAACGTTCCTTCCACAGTCTCCGAATTTGTAAAAAGAATCGTTTGAGGCTGTTTTTCTTCACATATTATTTCAAAGAACGGCTCATCTATTTTAATAATTGGGAGAGAAAGTTTCAGCTGTTCTTCCTCTAACAATGCAATATAATTAGTACACATTTAATCAATTATGCCTCGGCATAATTGCGTACGGAATCGGCTTTGTGCTTGCGCAAAGAACTCCTTTCCGATTCCGTGACATCCGCCGGAGGCTTTAACTTCTTTCAGCGAATGTTTGGACAGCCGCTGAAAGAAGTTAAATGGCATCCATATTACAGCTTTCCATCCATTTAAGTTGCTCTTTCACCTTAAAAGCTAACCCGTCAGCCCCTTTTGAAACTTGCTGTATAAGACCTGGATCCACAAAATGGACTAGTTCTACGTTCTCAATGTTTTGAAATGCCTGTTCTATATACTCAATATTTGAATGATGTGCATGTAAACAGCCAAGCTTTTTTCTCAAGAGCAATCCCCCCTAATTCGTAAGCTGTTTTTCCATTGTCGCTACAGAAAGAGAGAAACCGTTACGATTTTCTGTCTTGCCCTCTTTTACGACAACATAACCTAATGAGCGATATAACTCAATATTTCTTGGTACACTCATACGTACTTTACATTTGCTAATCGTTTTTCCTTTCGCCCATGCGAATTGTTCAAGCTCAGCAATTAATGCTTTAGCCAATCCTTGTCCTTGCTTTTCTGGAATTACAGATAATCTAAAAAATCAATTTCGCCTTGGCGTAATTGCGTCCGGATTTTGAATTGTGCCCGCACAATTCATTCCTTTCAAAATCCGTGACATCCGCCGGAGGCTTTATCTTCATTCAGTGTTTGGACACCCACTTAAAAGGAACTACATCCGCATTCATCTCAACATCTTCCGAGGAGGGAGCCTTCTGCTGAATGAAGATATATCCCCTGAGCACTAAGTGTAAATCTTACCATCGCAACAGGTTGTTCATCGATATATCCTATGAAGGCGTGCTCTCCTTTCTTCAAATAATAGTTCCTCCCCATAACCTGTGGTTGATTTCCGTTCCGACTGGGCGCTTTCCTGGGGGCGTCCGATGAGCCGCTTCGCTGCGCTGCAGGGTCTCGGGCCAACACGATGTTGGTCACGAAGGCGTTATCACAGGATGTGATGCTTTTAGCCTTCGTTCCTCTATCGCTAATCCCCAAGGAGTCGCCCAGTCTCCACTCCAATCAACTTATAAATAGCATACGTTTTAACAAATGTCATCCACAACTTTTGGTGATGAGCCAAAATAATGTTCATTTGTCAGTACTCCTTTTGATTAAAAATAAACCGCATTACCATAAGATAATGCGGTCACTACTATTTATTTTTTGTTCACAAAACGTATTGCTCTACTCATAACAGTTGGAACGATTGAAGCATGATTTTCCTCCAACGCTTCATAGAAGGAGATATTCATGATTTTCTGTAATTTACTCGCAATTTGTTGCGCATCATCAACCATAAAGGTTTCCAGTTCTCCCACACCGATGAATAATTTTTCATAAGCAAATGGAAGCTCTTTTAAAAATTTTGACGCATAATCTAATAGTTCATGCCCATTCCACCAAATAGAAGGGCTAATCGCTATATAACGTTGGAAGCTTGATTGATGATGAAATAATTGCCAAAGAACAAAATAACCTGCTAATGAATGCCCGAACAGTGCTTCATGTTGCATATTTACAGGGAATTGAGCCCGAATACTTGGCTTTAACTCCTCCTCTAAAAATCTATTAAAGTTCTCTGCTCCTCCATGTTTCTCATGGCCCTTACCTTTAAATCTTGCAGGATAAGTATACGTTTCTGCTTGTCCTGTAAAATCATAAAATCGTCGTTCATGCATGTCAGCACCATGCCCAATGCCAATGACAACGGCTGGTAAGACTCCTGTTTTAGGTGAATTACGACTTTGTATGCGAACCGCTTCCTTTACAAGATGGAAATATGATGATCCATCTAATACGTATAAGACCGGAAAACCTTCTTCTGGTACTTCTCCGTTCGGTACATAAATATTTACCGTATACGTATAATCCGTAAACTTCGATACAATTTGCTGCGTCACATAATCAAGTGTTTTCACGATTTTCTCCTCAATCATTTGTCGGCCTCCTTCATAACATCATAGCCATAACATACTGGTGTTTTCGTAACTGGATCTTCCATAATACGTGCATTAATATTGAACACGTTCCGCATAACATCTGCACATAAAATTTCCTCAGGTGTTCCAGTTTTCGTTACAGCCCCCTGCCTCATTGCAATTAAATGATCTGAATATCGTGCCGCGTGATTAATATCGTGCAATACCATAACAATCGTACAACGATGCTGTTCGTTTAAGTTTTTCACAATTTCTAGCACCTCTAACTGATGTGCCATATCTAAATATGTTGTAGGTTCGTCTAATAGCAAAATATTTGTTTCTTGCGCTAAGGCCATTGCAAGCCATACACGCTGGCGTTGACCTCCTGAAAGCTGAGCAAGCTCTCGATTTCGGTACTCCATCGTATTTGTCACATTTAAAGCCCATTCAATCATTTCCTCATCCTTTTTTGTTAAGCGATTAACGTTATTTCGATGTGGATAACGACCATAAGCAATGAGCTCCTCAACCTTCAACTGACCTGGTGCAACAGGCGTCTGGGACAAGATTGCTAGCTTTTTCGCAATTTCCTTTGTCGATAAATTTTGCATGTTTTGATCCTGTAAATAAACCGTGCCCTGTTGCTTCTTTAATATACGACCAATTGTTTTTAATAGTGTAGATTTTCCACATCCATTGGGACCTATAATGGTCGTAACCTTTCCTTCTTCAATTGTTAAATTCAAGCCTTCAAACACACGAACCTGCTCATAGCCAGAAGATAAATTTTCCATTCTAAATGCAGTTTGCACACTTTTTCCTCCTATGCCTTCGATTTCACTAATAAATATAAGAAGTACGGAATCCCAATTATCGAGACAACAATACCAACTGCCAGCTCAGACGGCGCAAATACTGTTTTTCCTATAAAATCAGCTAAAATAAGCAATCCCGCACCTATCAACGCACTGACTGGCATGACGTAACGATGTTGAATACCAACAAGCTGTTTAGCAATATGTGGTGCCATTAATCCAATAAAACCGATACTACCTGATACCGATACACAAGCACTGACTAAGCCGACGCTTGCCAATAACAGCTTCATTTTCTCTTTTTCCACTGCTATCCCTAAGCTAGTAATGCTATCCTCTTCTAATTGAAAATAATCGAGCAAATACGATTTCCGATGAACATAAAAGCCTAATAAAATAAGCCACGGCAACATAGTCACGACAAAAATCCAATTTGCATTATAAATAGAGCCTGCCATCCAAACTGCGGCAGCTTCATAATCCTGAGCATTCATTTTTAATGATAAAAACAGTGACAATGCCCCAAAGCCACTATTAATCGCAATCCCTGTTAAAATTAGCCGTTGCATATCTAAATGGCCGTTCTTCATGGCAACCGAGAAAATCAACACTGCTGCCATCGCACCACCGACGAATCCAAAAATCGGCATCATCAAAATGGAGAACCAGCTACTCATATCTGCAGATGTGAGACGTAATTGGAAGAAAAACATAAATATGACCACTGCTGCACCAGCACCAGCATTAATTCCTAAAATTCCAGGGTCTGCTAGGCCATTTCGCGTAATACCTTGTAGCACAACCCCTGCCATCCCTAGGCCAACACCGACTAATGCTGCAATGGCAATACGTGGTAAACGGAATTCAAAAATGACAAGATCAAATTTTGGATTTGGATCAATGCGTAACAATGTTTTTAAGACATCCATCACCGACATATCAAAGACACCATTTGTAAGATGGAGATAGGTAGCACCAAAAATAAATAACATGAGTATTGAAACAGTCAAAACGAATACACTTGAGGTTTTCTTACGCACGTTTTTCACCTCCGTGTTTGCGAACTAAATATAAGAAGAATGGGACACCAACCAATGCCGTTAATACGCCGATTGGAGTTTCGAATGGGTAATTAACAAAGCGACTAAGTACATCACAAAGCGCTAAGAAAAACGCCCCTACTACAGCTGCACATGGAATGATAAAGCGGTAATCAACTCCAACAAGGAAACGTGTAATATGAGGAATGACTAACCCTACAAATGCAATCTTCCCTACAAGTGCAACAGCCGTACCTGTTAAACATACAACAGCAAGCATGCTAATAATTTTCACTGATTTAGTTTTTTGCCCAAGTCCAATAGCGATATCTTCTCCTAGTGAAGTTATCGTAATAGCTTTTGCTGATAATAATGCAAGAACTAAACCGACTAGGCCAAATGGAATAGATAGCATGACCATATCCATGTCCACCATATGTACCTTTGTGTTATACCAAACACTTACCGTTTGTGATACTTGGAAATACATCGCAATGGCTGTAGCAATACTACTTAAAAACGTACCAATGACCGTCCCAATAATGGCGAGCCTTACTGGTGATAAACCATTTCGAATTAAAGAGCCAAAACCAAATACAATACCTGCTCCTAATGCTGAACCGAGCATTGAAAGTAAGATCATTTGGTAATTTGGAAGCCCTGGGAAAAATACAATTGCTATCGTAATCATAAATGCAGATCCATCATTAACGCCCATTAATGATGGAGAGGCTAAATAATTTCGTGTAATACCTTGCATCACTGCCCCCGCTACTGCTAAAAATGCTCCAACCAATAAAACTGCGGCAATTCTAGGAATACGCCCAGTTCGTATAATTTGGTGGTCAACATTTGAAGGATCGAATGCTGTAATCGCCTGCCACACCGTTATTGCGCTAATGTCTTTTGTGCCGTACATAACGGAGACTAATGCCACAATCGCAATTAGGAATGGAGAAACTGCTAATATTGAAAATGCCACAATGTTTGTTTTTTTCAACTTCCACACCTTTTTCTATATCAATTATGCCTCGGCATAATTGCGTCCGGAATCGGCTTTGTGCTTGCACAAAGCACTCCTTTCCGATTCCGTGACATCCGCCGGAGGCTTTAGGCCAACACGAAGTTGGTCACTCAGTCGTTGCCACAGGACGTGGCGCTCTTAGACTAAGTTCCTCTATTTCAGCGGATGTTTGGACACCCGCTGAAAGAAGTTAAACTCTATCTTATAAAAAGCTGGTAATAGCCTGGTGATGCCACCAAATCTACTACCAGCCTCTCTAAACTATTTAAGTAATTTTTCAGCTGCGATGTCTAAGAATTTTACCTTAGACCATGCCGTACCACCTTGTGCTAAAGGTTCAATGGCATTCACGAAAACCTGATTATTTTGTGATGCCTTTAAGCTTGCAAAGATTGGATTCTTTTGTAGCTCTTCTAATGCTTTTGGTGCATCGGCATTTTCTGATTCCTCGAATTGAAGGAAAATAGCATCAGGATTAACCTCTGCTAATGTTTCAAGAGATAGTTCAGCCTGTGCCTTTGCAGTTTTTAAAACCTCTGGTATTGGAGCCCCTAAATCTTCATATAGAACAGGGTTTAAGTAAACGCCTGCAGGATAGATATACATGATGCCACCACGTACTCGAATAACTAGAACTTGCTTGTCCGCTAACTGCTCTTTAGATTTCACTTGAGAATCAGCAACCTTCGCTTCATAATCAGCAATAATTTTTTTAGCCTCGTCTTCTTTACCTGAAAGTTGTGCAAGTAATATTAAGTTCTCTTTCCAATTTGTAGAGACATGTGAATATGGAATCATCGTTTGAATTTTATTGAGTTTTTCAGCCATTTCCTCAGGGTATTTTGAGGAACCTAGAATAACATCTGGATCAAGTTTAAGAATGGCTTCAGTATTCGGTGTCATTTTATTTCCAACAAGCTCAGCACCTTCAAATTTAGAAGCAAGATATGATGGAATTTTCCCACCGATATCAAGCACGCCAACAGGCTTAATACCGAGCATTGCCGCATCTTCCATAGACTCTAAACTTGCAGCTACTATGTTTTTGACATCTGCGGCAATTTCATATTTTTCGCCTAAGTATGTAATCGTCTGTGTTTTTGCTTGATTTGTTTGCGTTTCTGTTGCACTAGTTGCTGCGGCATTATTTGTAGATGCAGTAGACTCTTCTGCTTTATCCGTACCACAGGCAGCCAAGGATAAAGCTAATAGAGCAGGTGCACACATTTTAAAATATTTATTCATAGATATTCTCTCCTAACAAACATAATTATATTGATAATGATAATCATTTTCATTTATAAGTCAATAGAATATATGGCTTTAATTGATATTCATTATCATTTATGGATACTATCCTAACAAAGAGAAAAGCAGTTGTGAATGGACAATTTCATGAATCACATGGACTTTTGCCTATTTTTGAACAACAAAAAAAGCTGCTTCTTTTGTCAAGAAACAACTTTTTATACGTATTTAGCTTCCTCAATCATTAATTTCCGATAAGCTGTCGGGGACATTCCAGTACATTTTTTAAATACTCGACTAAAATAAAAGCAATCTGCATAGCCTACACATTCAGCTATTTCCGCTACTGGTGAATCGTCATATTTTAGTAACTCCTTCGACCGTCGTATGCGATATTCCGTTAAGTAGACGCTAGGATTCATCCCAGTATGCTGTTCAAACAGATAGGCAAACCTACGACGCTCCACGTCAAATTCAGAAGCAATTTCTGAAACAGAAAGTTGTTTAGCATAATTCTCATGTATATACTGTAAAGCTTGCTCCATCTGTTCACTAGCTGTATCGAGCACCTTCACTTTTGCCGAAATAAGAATGGCTTCCAAAAGATTCATAAATAGAGTCTTTGCTTTGAATATTGACATATTACCTGGCATTGCTTGGCTTTCTATTAGCTGCTGTACATAGTCAATAATTTTTGTATGATAGCCTGTATTGATTAAAAAGTGCTGATCTGATAATGAATATTGAGGTATTTCTTCGGGAGGGATATGATAATGCACAACTGCATACTCCCATTTCTTATCGCTAGTAACTTTAATTTCGATTGGCATTTGTGACCCTGCATGTACGACCATACCCGGCTCCATTGCATAAGGGATACCGTTAAAGCTAAATATAGCACTACCAGCAAGCGGCACAACCAAACCACACTTCCCAGGGGCTGTTGTTCGACCAATATCTATTTGCCCTGGCTCCATTTTATTTGTAAAAACATCCGTAAAACTTACAGATGCATGTGCATAATAATCGATTAAATGCTTGATGTCCACTTTATAGCTCCTATATTCTGGATTTGTGAAAAATGATGCACATCATGATCTACTAAACTAGCAAAGTAACCGTAAAGTGTTAATTCTGAAACACCTATTGTAAAAGGCTGTAGCCATTGCTTATCAACGATTTGATAAAGTGCGTCAATTAGCTGATGTCTCTGATTGATAAAATTAGTTATCGTTTCTTCTTTACTTTGAGCACGACTATTCCTTGCTGCATTAGCATTCATCTCTTCTACATCTGGCCCTTTTGGTAAGCTTTCTTCTGTAAAAAGAAATGGTAGACGTTGTTTTACTACGAATTTATCCCATGGAGTAAGATGCCCAATTACCTCTGCTACTGTCCATTTTCCAGGTTCTATAGGCATACGCCATTGTTCTTCGGTTATGTTTGCTAAACTTTCCACAAACACGATAGATCTTTCATAATGCGAAATTATATGATGTTTATCGTGATACAAGTCTTTAGCTCCTTCGCTTCATTTTAGTAGACAATCTGTAGCTTCGGCCAACATAATTCCCACTGCTTGTTACGAACTCTATTCATATAAACCTCATGCCTTTGAGAGCCTTTTTGATAATATGGTGTAGGAGCGACAATCCCAGAAACTAAGTGCTTGATACCATGAGGTGCAGCTATTTCAAGTATTCCATTAGTAAGCCTCACACCTATAGCTGTTGGTATTTCCGGAAAATGCGCAATGCCATCAATAGAGGATTGATAAGGCTCACTATTATTTATTACATGCATCCTTGCTTGATTTTTCACAGACCAAGGCTCATTTGGTAAATACTTCGTCAATTCTTGTTCATACTGCTTCTCATATTTTTCTGAGGGATTTACTTTATCAAAATATATCACATCAATATCGGCTAATGATGTTCTGTATTCTTTTTTATGTAGAAAATCCCACACCTTTGTACGAATAAATCCAGCACATATCCATGAATCAGGTAATTGTAGCTTCTCTACAGTAGTTAAAATGTGCATCATCCATTCATCTGCTGCAATTAAGCTTTTTAACTCTTCTTCTGTTTTTATCAGTTTCATTCACCTCTGAATTTGTCATACCAATGCTTGCACTGCTTCCTAATTAATGATCCACAAGCCATGTTCTTATCTTTTTAGCAACATCCTTAGGTGCTTCACGAAAAATATCATGGCCTGCATCAGCGATCGGTTCAATATCCAAGTTTTTAATGCTAGTTTGCAAAATTTGAATACTCTTCTTTCTAGTAGATTCTAATTCGCTTGGTTTTGTTGCCCGTATCAATAGAGTCGGGCAAAGCACCCGTTCTACTATATCTGTGACTGGTTCCGCATAAATACCTTTTATTATGGATTGTCCTGTAAAAGTAGAAATCGTTAGTCTAATTTCTCCATCCTGCTCCTTAACTTGAGCCCTTGATGCTTCTTCAAGCTCTTCCGACCATCGTGAAAGCTCTTCTTTTTCCGATTCAAAAAATACGTCCCAAGATGAGAATCTTACTTCATCGCAAAATTGCTCTATACTTTGTAATTCGTTTTCTAATGTCATCCCTAAATCTTGCGGTGACAAATAACCGCCATCTAACAAAATAATTCCCTTAATTCGTTTAGGGTATTTAGCGGCATAATGCAATGCCAAATCAGCCCCAAAAGAATGACCAATTAAATAATGAGATGTATTACCTAACTGCTGATTTATTGTTTCTTCTATGTCTTCAATCAAATTGGACGGAAAATAAGCCTTTTCTTCTTCCAAGGCTTTTGCATAGCCGTGTCCAGGTAAATCAAAGGATACGGTATGATACTCTGGTAAATGTTTTGCTAGTTCTCCAAATGCTAAGCCCGTACTCCCTAGCCCATGTAAAAAGATTAAAGTTGGATTTTGTGAGTCTCCCCATTGATATATATTTTGTTTCATTGCTACTATCCCCTTCGCTCAACAATGACTTCCATTACTTACAATAATAACTATTTATTTTTCAATTTCAAAGGGGTTATGCAGATGAACGTAAGCATAATAAATTAGGAGAGGTTGAAGCTTTAAGGAGACTGTATTTAAAAAGAAAAAATCAGTTGTACTTTGTATAAATATCATTTATACAAAACGAAAAATAATATATTAGATTTATAAATTGTTTACCATTACCCTTTAACTAACAACATTAAAGGAGCCGCTTATGAAGAAATCTTTTATTTTCATTGTGACCGTTGCCATTGCAATAGGACTTTTTTATACAAAGCTTTCACTGACGCTCGTCGGTATCGGAGTTATTGCTGCTTTTATCGGTACACTTGCTGGAGGTGCTGGGCTAATTACGATCCCTGCTATGATGCTTGTTGGTATACCTATTCAAACAGGCATTGCTACGAATAAATTTTCATCGGGCATTGCAGCGTTGTCGAGCATCTTTTATCTTCTTTATCATAAAGAGCTTCGTCTAGCAGCTATTATGAAATATGTTGCTGTAGCCATTGCCGGAGGCGTTTGTGGAGCACTCCTAACAGTATCCATCTCAGAAAAAACAATGAATATTATTGCATGTATGCTACTTATTTTCGCCCTATTTATAACGTTGAAAAATAAAGAATGGACTGTTAGCTCAGAAGAAAATGACACTAAACACAGTAATAAATTATGGCAGCCATTTTTAATTGCAGTTTATGATGGCGGCTTTGGACCCGGCTCTTCAACCTTCAGCATACTGCATTATTTACGCTATCATAACTCCTACATAAAGGCTGTACAGCTCACACGTGTACTTATATTCGGGAGCTGTACAGGGGCATTTTTAGTATTTTACCAAACGGGCTTTATTCAATGGCAATATGCAATAGCGATGGCAATAGGCTCCATTATCGGCTCCCAACTCGGACTTTTAATTCTACCGAAAATTCCGATAAAAGCAGCTAAAATACTACTAATAATCATCATTACATTACTACTTATTCAAGTAGCAATAAAAATCATTTAACTACTTAAATGTTCATGAATTAACTTCCATTCATTGTTTAGGACAGTAAAAATATTCATTGCCCTTCCGCTACCTGATACAAATTTTCCGTTATGATAGCCCTCATAGTGGTATGTATAAATGCAGGTAGCTGATTGTTCATCAACCGTAAGCCACTGGACATTAGTAGCTGAATATATCTCTTCCTTTATCAAATTCCAAGCATTATTTAAATAAGCACCTATTTCTTCTATGGTCACGCACGTTTTATCCGAAAACCAATACACTGCTTGCGGATGCAAAATTTCCTTTACGTTATTAAAATCATGCGAATTTGTAGCTGCAATATAGTTCTCTAAAGCTTGTTGATACGGCACGGTCGCCCCCCCTTATCAACCAATATTAGCTGAAATTCTGCTCTCCATAAGGGTCTAATAATACCAAGGACATAAGAACTTAGTTTGATGTATTTGTTTAATAACCTTCACTTCTAGTTAACATGGATGGATTAATAATGTCTGCTACAGCCAAAAATAGATTCTCCGGATATTCAGCAAGACGATGACATAAATATAAATACCATTCGCTTCCATACGGAAGATAAACCTTACAACGATATCCCTTCGCTTTTAATTGATGAATCAAATCTGAACGTATGCCATAAAGCATCTCTATTTCAACATTAGGTTGATTAAAATATTGTCTTTGTTCCATTTCTTGAATCAATACATCATCATGCGTAGCTATCGAGATTTTATGATTGGCATTAATCAACTGCTCAGCATATAGAAGATAACGTTCATTCAATTCTTCTGATCTTTCCAGTGCAACATCAATTGGTTCCTGGAAAGCACCTTTAACAAGTCTTATTTTCCCTGGGTATTGAATGAGCTGCTGTATATCTTCCTCTGTACGATAGAGATGTACTTGTACCGTAATCCCGACATTAGAAAATTGACTAGCTATTTTTTTATAAATATCGAGTATATCGCTTGTCTTTGAAGACTCCTCCATACTAATCATCAAAGTAATTTCATATTGATTTGCTTTTCGAGCTAGCTCTTCCAAGTGTTTATAAGCAAGTTCTGCATTGACAGAAAGACCAATATGAGATAAATCCAACGAAACGGTTTGTTTCATTGACGAGGCACCCATGCTCTCAATAAGTTGCAAAAATTCTTCTTTGGCCTTTTGGCATTCCAACAAATCCGTTGTATTTTCCCCAATAAATTCAATGGATATTTGATAATCCTTGGCGATGAATTCTAGAGCCATCGTGAGGGCATCCCGTCTCTTTTCACCTGTAACATACCGTTTCGCCGCCTTCCATATTAACGGATAGAGTTCCATTGACTGTTGAACGGCATGTTTCATTTGTTTATCTCTCGCTGCAGATTTTAATGCTTGAACCACCAATTCTTCTGCTTTTTTCATTTTCATTCCTCCTCTTAGCTATTTACCAGTACTTTAACATGATAAAATTGGTAGAATAAGAACCACTTTATAGTTTTTTTCAAGGTACCACTTTTAAATAGGAGGCGAGACAAAGTTGTTATGGATACCGATCGACCGTTCTTCAGATATTCCTTTAAATCGGCAAGTATATCAGCAAATTCGGGAAAAAATTTTAAATGGACATCTTCAAGCAGGCGAAAAACTACCATCAACCCGTGAACTTTCTACAGAGCTAAAGGTTTCGAGAAACGTTATATTGGACACTTACGATCAATTGTTAGCAGAGGGGTTTTTATTAGCAAGAAGAGGATCAGGTACATTTGTTGCAGAGGGGGCCTTTTTAACACAGCATGATTCATCATTTTTATTAAATGAAGTCAGTGAAAAGAAGCCTAAAAATAATATGATTAATTTTCGCTCAGGCATTCCTGCATTAGACTTATTTCCACGTAAAACTTGGGCAAAATTATCACATCAACTGTGGAACGATATTGAATCAACTAACTTTGGATATGACTCCCCAGAAGGTCGTCTAGAATTAAGACAAACGCTCGCACACTACTTATTGAGAACTAGAGGTGTTGACTGTCATCCAGAACAAATTGTTATTACATCAGGCGCTACACAAGCAATGACACTTGTTTCTAGGTTGCTTTTAACGCCTAAGGATACCGTCATCATGGAAGATCCTATTACGAATGATATTCAAACAATTTTTAAATCTTCAGGTGCCTCTATTTATCCAATACCTGTAGATGTAGATGGGATGAAGACATCCTTAATACCAGAAAATTTGCAGCCTAAATTTGTCTTCCTGACTCCATCTCATCAATTCCCACTAGGAGGCACGCTACCAATACAGCGCAGAATTCAATTAATCAATTTCGTTAGAAGGAATAATTGTTTTTTAGTTGAAGATGATTATGATAGTGAGTTTCGCTATGAAGGTTCACCTGTCAGCTCTCTACAAGGCCTAGATCCAGAACGTGTACTCTATATCGGCTCCTTTAGTAAGATCCTCTCTCCAGCATTACGAATAGGTTATATAGTTCTTCCAACTCATCTAATTGAGAAATGTCGGCAGCTGAAATGGTTTACTGATTTACACACACCATCATTAGATCAGCTTATTCTCGCTCGTTTTATTAAGGAAGGCTACTTGGAACGACATATTGCAAAAATGAAGAAATTTTATAAAAGCCAGCGAGATTTCCTTATCCAATGTTTACATACAACTTTTTCAAATAAAGTGAAAGTTTTAGGTTACTCTACTGGCATGCATTTAATTGTTGAACTGGAGGATATTCATTTTTCTAAAGAATTATTGTTTCAAATCGAACAATTTGATGTAAGGGTATACCCTGTAGAGGATCACACGATAGAGAAAGGGAAATATACTAATCGAATTATTTTAGGTTATGGACATTTAAAGAAGAATGAAATAGCAGAAGGTGTGACAAGACTATTTCAAACAGTTTATGATGAGGTAAAGTAAATAAGGAGGATCTTTATGCTCGCTACTATTCAAAAACAACAAAATAACTATGTCGTGAAATTCAACCGTCCGCTGTCACATTCAGTTGATGCTGTTTGGGCAGTATTAACGGAGAATGAAAAGCTTCAAAAATGGATGAATAATTTAGAAATCATTGATCTTCAAAAAAACGGCAAAATCCATTTTAATATGAATGATGGAACAAATGCTTATAAGGAAATAGCGATTACAGACTATGCCGAGAAGGAAGTACTCGAATTTGATTGGGGCAACGATACAGTAAGATTTGAACTCTCCCCCACTGGCAATGGCTCCATATTAGTATTACTTGAAACGATTGGTGAGCTAACTGACCATACGCCTAAAGATTTAGCCGGCTGGCATATATGCTTAGACCTGCTTTTGGATTTATTAAATGGAACTGTACATGAAGAATTTCCAATGGAAGAATGGCAAAAATGGTTTGCAAAGTATAAGCAACTTGTGGATGACGTTGAAAAGATTTAAGCATATCACGAATAAAACTCCTAGGGCAGAGATACATGCTCTAGGAGTTTTCATAGTGTTGAAAAACAAAATGGTCAAGGTAACGTTATATTTAAATGAAGGTGATTTACGTTTCAAGCTACTTGCTTTCGCACAGAAAACATTTGCCGCTTCGCTTTCGCGCGCCCCGAAGTGATCAGGTTCATCTCAGAACTAATCGTGTAAGGTCACTCCTTTCTTTCCCTACCTAAAAACTCTTGTAGTTATTTAAGCTCATTAATTCGCTTCGTCAATTCATTAAACTTTTGATCAAGCATAGCGTAATCCTTATCCTTCGCTGTAAGAAAACTAAGCTTACCAAGTATCTCTTGTCTTTCATTTTCAAGCTTTAAACGAAGAGTAGCTTTATCATCGACTTGAGAAGGCGCGTTATTTCTCCACTTTTTCTCAATACGTTGATTTCTAAGCTCCCACACACTATCTGTTACCTTCTCAAGAAAATATCTATCATGTGAGACAACAAGTAAAGTTCCCTTATATTGCGCTAGCGTTTTTTCTAATTGCTCCCTTGAAGGCAAGTCAAGGTGATTCGTCGGTTCATCTAAAATAAGCACGTTTTTATCCTCTAAAATGTAAGCCATTAGTTTACATTTTACCCGCTCGCCCATGCTCATTTCGCCTATTGGTGCAGTCCAATGTGCTGGCGTAAAGCCTAAATGCTTCATTAAATTTCGAACCTTCCCTTGTTCCTCAAAGGTTTCCTTATTGAAGTATTGCTCAGGTGTCTGATCCAGTGGTAAGTCAAATACTTCCTGCGTTAAATAGCCGATATTCGCGGCAGGAGATTTCCAAACCTCTCCTTCTGCCTTTATCTGTCCTAAGAGCACCTTTAATAAAGTTGTTTTGCCACTACCATTCGATCCAGTAATGGCAATCTTGTCACCAAATTGAGCAATTACGTTTACATCTTTAAATAAAACACGCTGCTCAAAGCACTTCGTTAAATGCTTTGTCTCTAAAAAACGCTTCCCTACCCGTTGATTTGTATTTAAAGAAAAACGAATCTTTTCTTCAGGTTCTACAGCATCAACCTTAGCCTTTTCAAGCTCCTTCTCTAATCGTTTTTTCTTGGATTTAACTTGCGAGTCCATACGTTTTGCTTTTACACGATAAAATTCCTTAAAGCCCTCCTGCTTTGTAGACTGGGCATGTGCCTTCTGTGACCATGATGTTAGCTCCTGCATCTGCGCTT
Source organism: Lysinibacillus sp. RC79 (assembly GCF_041262405.1). Taxonomy (NCBI): domain Bacteria; kingdom Bacillati; phylum Bacillota; class Bacilli; order Caryophanales; family Bacillaceae; genus Lysinibacillus; species Lysinibacillus sp. RC79. Next base: position 35,642 of record NZ_JBGCCD010000007.1, on the reverse strand, counting down.
CTATGCGTTCGATGTTTTTTTGTTGTTTTTCATAAACGCGTTGCTGTGTTAGTCTTCGCTGTTCTCTAGCGGCCATATAACTAGAATAATTGCCGCTATGCTCTATAAGTTTTCCTTCTTCTAAAGCCCAAATTTTTGTTGCAATCTCGTCTAAAAAATAGCGGTCATGTGAAACAACAATGATTGCGCCATCGTAACTTTTTATTTGTTCAATGAGCAATGTGGTGCTTTGCTCATCTAAATGATTTGTAGGTTCATCTAATAAAAGTAATTGAGTCTTTTGTGCAAAACCATCAGCAAGACGCATTTTTAGTTTCTCCCCGCCACTTAAGGCTGAAAATAACACATTCGGCACTTGCCATTTAGCAAGCAAATCAGCCTCGCCCGCAGTTACCTCCAGCGTATCAAAATGTGCGATTTCCTGTTCCACAAAGGCAACTTTAGCAGACTGCACCCAACGTAACTGTCCAGCAGTTGGCACTATCAAGCCTGCAATCAACTGCAATAATGTTGATTTTCCAGCACCATTTCTACCAATAATGCCAATTACTTCGCCTTCTTTTACGGTTGCTGTTACATGTTCAAAAATTTTTATATCCTTTACTTCAAAATGTACGTCTTGTAATTTTAAAAGTTCCTTCATAACATTCATTCCTCTCCATTCGGAGGGACAAAAAAATCCCTCCAAGTATTTTGGAAGGATTAGTCGCAAAAATATCATACACAAATAAGCTTATGAACATAGCTTTGTTTGTGTTCCATTACTAAGCAAGCTACTTCCTATCTGCTTCTAAATAAAACGTTCAGATGGAAAATGAAGCACCTGTAAGTATAGTACAACCTCAAATCGACAAAGCTTCGCCGATACGAAGTGCGCGTTATGGAAAATGGGCAGACTAATCCTATTTTTGATTCAGTGATGAAATATCAATTTCGCCTTGGCGTAATTGCGTCCGGATTTTGAATTGTGCCCGCACAATTCATTCCTTTGAAAATCCGTGACATCCGCCGGAGGCTTTATCTTCATTTAATAGGTGTTTGAACACCTATTAAACGAAGATAAAATTTCATGTGTAAAAAATAAGATTAGTTAATCATTAGCCACCCATCGTCCCTTCATCATTAATTACAATAATTGTAACATCGTTGTCTTTAAAATAAAAACAATAAAACTGGTAAATAGTTATACACCAAGTAACATCATGCTAATTAGGGAATTCTTATTGGTTCATGGTGTTAAAAAACGGCAAAGGCAATCTTCGTGAATTAGAATGACATGCTGTGTGAAGTGGTTGATTGGAGTGAGGCTGGGCGACCTCTTGGGGATTAGCGTCACAGATGATACCCCGGAGCGACCATCGCGAGTGAAGCGGCTCATCGAAAGCGCCCAGTCGGAACGGAAATCAACCCCTCGTTTTGCTGAATAGCTATATTTTATTTATAATGACACCTTTATTTCATAGACATAATAGTTTACAACTAAATGAACCATTTAACACGGCTTCTTAATACTCTTAATTACCATCTCGAACATTCATACGAGCGAATATTTCTTCTTGCGATGGTTTGGAAGCGCCAACCACTTCTGCTACTCCATCGGAACCCTGCAACAAACTCTCTTCCTACAGCAGTTAGGAAGAACCAAAAGCCTGATCCATTAAACATCCATATATACGTATTTCTAAATAAGCATGATTGAATACCACTTGAACCTATTCCGAATGGTGGAAGTGATGGCGCAAAGCTAGGTGGTGGACCAAGAGGCATTTGACCTGCTGGTGGTGGGCCGAAACTAGGCGGTCCGAACGATGGTGGTGGGCCAAAACCAGGCGGTCCAAACGATGGTGGCGGTCCAAAACCAGGCGGTCCAAACGATGGTTGTGCTCCAACACCAGGCAGTCCGAATGATGGTTCGAAACCAGGTTCTGGAAGCGGCATAATTTCTTCATATGGATTGTACATGACAAACTCCTCCTTTTACATAATTCAATATATGTAAGAGGGCTAATAACCGTTGAGCAATTGCCTATTAGCTTAGTATTTAGTCGTCCCAAACTGCATTCGTATTTTCATGGTTGACATTGTATAATAAAAGGTATGTTTTCCAAGAAAAGGAGTTCTTATGCGAAAAATATTTTTACTAATCACTACAATCCTACTGTCCTTTGGGATATGGCTATTTTTTAACTCTACAAATTCTTCTGCAGTATCAACAAGTATTCAAGACAAGCTAGCAGCTGTTAAGAAGTACAAATATTATTTAGATGCAGGGAACGATAAGATTGGCAAGGAAATGGCTAAAGTAGATTTAGTCATTGTGGAGCCTATCGAAATGCAGCAGAAGTATATTAAGCAGGCTCAAAAAAACGGAACATTAATTTATGGCTATATTAACGCAATGGAAGCAGACAAATGGAATTCAGAGTTCTATAGCCGATTGAAAGAAGAGGATTTTTATAAAGACGAGCGTGGAGAAAAGATGTATTTCTCTGAGTGGGATTCGTATCTAATGGATATGACATCTAAACACTATCAAGAGCTTTTGCTAGAAGAAATTCAAAAACAAATTGTTCAAAAAGGCTTGGATGGTGTGTTTTTAGATACTGTTGGCAATATCGAGTCCTACTTACCTGAAAAAGAACAGGGCGCGCAAAATGAAGCAATGCTTGCCTTTATAAAAAAAATAAAGCAGCAATATAACGACCTGTCTGTTGCTCAAAATTGGGGTTTTCAAACATTAGCTGATTATACAGCTCCATATGTCGATTTTATTATGTGGGAAAATTTTTCGTATGATGTAGTCGGAGAAGATGAATGGTCGTTGAATATGATGCAGCAATTAGTACAGATACGAGAAAAATCCGGTACACAGGTGATGACAATTGGATTTAACGATGAAGAAAAAAGTCGTACCTTAGCTGAAAAATATCATTTTAAATTCTTTTATAGCGCGGCAGGATCATACTACAACACATGGCAGTAATGTCCACCCTCATGGCTTATAATCCTCTCCGTTAAGTAACACTCCTCGGAGGGGATTTCTTTGTAATGTACTTATCTCGGCAAATAAGATTGCATTACTCGCCAATCCTCAAGCTTTTCTTCAAAAGATTTAATATTTTTACCTGGTATTGGGCTAGTCGAAGGCATTTTCTGATATGCTCGACCATCTAAAACCTCAAGGCCAATATGTTTTTTAAAAACTTCGAATGCCTTTGCGCCATTAAAAAGCACTAACTCAATATTAGGATAGTGTTCAAAAAGCGTTTTAAAATCATTCGGTTTTTCATTACGAATGGCTGCATCTAAGCTTCCTTTACGCTCGCACGATTCTATTGTATCCCAGAGACCAATATGATGATCCTTTAGCAATTTTAATCTTTGCCCATAATCCTGAGGTACATCTACCTCTAATATTCCTCCAATAATCGGCCAAAAGTGATTGCGTGGGTTACCATAATATTGCTGCTTCTCTAATGATTGCTTTCCTGGCATTGAGCCGACAATTAACACCTTCGTTGATAAATCAATAACTGGTGGTAATACATTTTTAAGTTCTTCCGACATTACAATCACTCCTTCCTAATATTGTAGCGGAAATTTTGTGTCAATGTCATTGAAGGGCATGTATCAAATACCAAAAATCAAGGTTCATCCCTATACAGTGGGTTGATTTCCGTTCCAGATGGGCGCTTTCCTGGGGGCGTCCATCCGGAACGGAAATCAACCTACATACAAAACATACGTTTTAACAAATGTCATCCACATCTTTTGGTGATAGTTTTCCCATTATTTTAAAATAAATCAAGCTTGAGGGCCTTTCTCTATTTGTTGGATATTTATGATAGACTAATTCAAATGCACCCTTTTTTAGATGTTTTTGTTAGCATACTGTCACTTATTTTTTAAAGTGCCTATACGAAGAAAAATTAATTCCGAGTATCAAACTACATAGAGGTGAAATATGAGAAGTTGGTTCCAATCTCTTACAGTTAAAATGATTTTTTTAATAAGTATTTTGATCCTTTTAATATGTGGAATGTTTATGTATCTTTTGCAAGAACATATCCGAGATACGACAGAAAAACAGATGGGAATGGAAGCATTAAATATTGCAAAAACCCTCGCATCTATGGAAGAAATCATTACCGCATTTGATAAAGAAAAGCCAAGTGAAATCATTCAACCAATCGTCGAGCCTTTAAGAAAAGAATTTGACGCAGCATTTATTGTCGTTGGAAATTCTGAAGGAATTCGTTATTCACATCCTTTAAAAGATAAAATTGGAGAAAAAATGGTTGGCGGAGACAATGATGCCGCATTGTTAGATAGACAAGCTTATATTTCTAAAACTATGGGGTCATTAGGTGAATCTATTCGAGGTAAAGCCCCCATCATATTAGACAATAAAATTATTGGTGTTGTATCTGTCGGTTTTTTAACAGAAAATATCGACACAATCATCGAAAGCTACATTCACAAATGGATCAGCTACACCATTATTATTCTGTTAATAGGAATATTAGGTGCAATAGCTATTTCCATTTATATAAAAAAATTATTGTTTAATATGGAACCTATTCAAATTGCTAAATTATATCAACAAAACAAGGTCATTTTAGAAACAACAGCAGAGGGTATACTGGCTGTCGATCACTTTAATCAAATTACGACCATTAATAAAAGTGCTTATGAAATGCTAGATTCAGCTCACAATAAATCTCTATCAGATTGGATGGGTACAAAAATTGAGCATATTTTTACGCCTAAAATTGTTGCAGAGAAAAGCATTCATAATTTAGAGCTACCACTTGATGAGCATATTATCATTTTAAATAAAACGCCTTTAGTTGAAAAGAAAAGGAAAATCGGTTCATTGTACACCTTTAGAAAGAAAGTAGATATTCAAAAAGTCATTGATGAATTAAAACAGATGAAGCAGTATGCAAATGTTCAACGAGCATATACTCATGAATTTGCGAATAAGCTTCATATCATTTTAGGTTTACTTGTTCATAAACAATACAACGAAGCAATTGAATTTATTAAAGAAGAACGAAACATACAACTTAAAAATCAAGCTTTTTTAAATAGCAATGTAACAACCCCTCTTCTACTTGCATTAATTCAGGGGAAAATTGCAGAAGCCGCGGAACTAGGCATCAAACTCGAGCTAAGCGAAATTTCTTCATCTATTGAATTATCTAAACAGCAAGAAAATGCTATCCTAACAGCTCTTGGTAATGTACTTCAAAACGCTATTGAGACTTTAAAAAGCTGGGAATCATCAGAAAAAGTGATTCAACTATCGATCAACAATTATAAAAACCATTACTTATTTGAGATTCAAGACAATGGACCAGGTATTGATAACAATATTTACGATAAAATTTTTACAAAGGGTGTATCTACTAAAGAAGGGTTAGATCGCGGACATGGACTTGCTATAAGCAAGAGAGCCCTTCAGGAGATAAATGGGGAAATTTTATTGGATTCAGGTGATTTATCAGGAGCATGTTTTTTAATTATAGTCCCTAAAGGAGACATTGAGAATGACAACATTAAAAAGTGTATGGATTATTGAAGATGACTTTAGAGTAGCAAAAATTCATGCAGATTATGTTCATAATATAGAAGGATTTATCGTCACTGAAAATTTACGCACAGGAAAAGAAACGATTGAAAAGCTGAAAGTGACTTCTAGTTTACCAGAAATTATATTAACAGATTTGTATATTCCTGATGTTGAAGGTAGCTCATTAGTAAGCCATATACGTCACCTCTATCCATCTATAAAAATTATCGTAATCTCAGCAGCAACTGAAATAAGTTTAATAAAGGATATAGTAGACTTAGGAATTTTAGATTATTTAATAAAACCCTTTGAAGAGCAACGGCTTCAACGCGCATTTCAAAAATATTTGCAGGAACCTCGTTTATTTCAAAATAGCAAAAATGTCACTCAAAATGACCTTGATTCATTATTCTATAGTGAATCAAACAATAAAATAGTAGATGAAGAAACGTTTGTAAAAGGTATTGATTTGCATACATTACAAATTGTTAAAAGCATTTTTGAAGATCTCAAAACCCAGGAGCTCACAGCCTCACAATTAAGCGAACTCATCGGTTCTAGTCGTTCAACAGCTCGCCGTTATTTAGAATACTTAGTAGGCGAGCAGTTTTTACAGACAAAACTAATTTATGGAACCGTTGGAAGACCTGAACGAAAATATGTATATCATGGAACTTATGAACAAAACTAATAGTATGTTCTTTATTTAACATATGACTATATTATTTTCCTCTCTTTAGCACTATGATACTTTTTAAATAATCTGAATGATTGAACAAAAAGGGAGGAAATGTTTTTGAGTCTAAGTATAATAGGATTTTTAACAATTATTATTATTGTTGCTCTACTTATTAGTGGTCGAGTATCACCACTTGTAGCAATGGTTATACCACCTATTGTAGCAGCATTTATAGCTGGCTTTAATTTCGATGAATTAGGAGAATTCTTTAGTTCTGGATTAAGCTCTGTGATGAACGTAGCTGTTATGTTTATCTTTGCAATTATTTTCTTTGGTATTATGCAGGATGTAGGATTATTTGAGCCATTGATCAATAAAATGATTGCGCTTTCAAAAGGGAATATTATTGTTGTTGCAGTGATAACAGTGATAATTGCTGTTGTGGCGCAACTAGATGGTTCTGGAGCTTCAACATTTTTAATTACAATCCCAGCATTATTGCCTTTATATTTACGTTTACGGATGAATCCATATCTATTGCTGTTACTAGTTGGAGGAGCTGCAGCAGTAATTAATATGATTCCTTGGGGTGGTCCATTAGGTCGTGTTGCTTCAGTTTTAGAAACGGATGTAACTGAACTTTGGTATCCTTTAATCACTATTCAAATCATTGGTGTCGCGTTAATGATAGCTTTAGCTGTGTTCCTTGGTTTTAGAGAAAAGCGCCGTATTCTAAAACAATACGGTACCCTTGACTTCACAAATGATGATCATGCTATGACACAAGGTGTTGTTTCATCCGAAGTAGACACAAGTTTACAACGACCAAAACTATTGTGGATCAATGCAATTGTTACTGTTCTTGTTATTGGAATTTTAGTTGCAGGTATTTTACCAGCAGGATTAGCCTTTTTAATTGGCGTGGCCATCGCCTTGCCAATCAACTATCGTTCTCCTAAAGAACAAATGGCACGTGTACAAGCACATGCTCCGAATGCCTTAACGATGGCATCCATAATAATTGCTGCTGGATTATTTTTAGGTATACTCAATGGTACAGGAATGTTAACTGCTATTGCCAATAATGCTGTAAATATTTTACCATCATTCCTATTATCTTATTTACATATCATTATCGGGGTATTGGGAGTACCATTTGATTTATTACTAAGTACGGATGCATATTACTTCGCTTTATTCCCTGTAGTTGAACAGATTGGCTTATCTTTCGATATTGATTCTCTTTCAACTGCCTATGCAATGATTATTGGTAATATTGTAGGTACATTTGTATCGCCACTTGCCCCTGCTGTTTGGTTAGCTTTAGGCTTATCAGGCTTAGAAATGGGGAAACACTTAAAATACTCTTTCTTCTGGATGTGGGGATTGAGCATTACTTTACTATTTATTGCTGTAGCATTAGGAATTATTGCTATCTAAATTAACTAGAATACCAGTTGTCGAGCATTGATCGGTAACTGGTTATCTTTCTATCCTCTTAGCGTGGGGTTGATTTCCGTTCCGGCTGGGCGCTTTCCTGGGGGCGTCGGGGCAACAACTGGGTTTTGTCTGTGCGAAAGCGAAGCGGCAGCGGCACCGATGTTGATCACGAAGGCGTTATCACAGGACGTGATGCTTTTAGCCTTCGTTCCTCTATTGCTGATCCCCAAGGAGTCCCCAGCCTCCACTCCAATCAACTTATCCTCATTACATACGTCTTAACAAAATGCCATCCCCAACTTTCGGTGATGAACCTTTTACATAGGTATTGATTATATTGAAAAATCAGAGCCAGTAAGTATTTCCTTCGAGCTTTTTATATGCAGGTTATTGGATGAATGATTTTTTATATATGACCTTACTATTTCATAACCAATGCAATACCCAATCCATTGAGGAAGCTTTCCACCATATAAAAATTCAGCGTGATTGTTTAAACCCTGAATATTGATTTGAGGCAAAAAATGCTCCTTCCAAATTTCTAACATTTTATCTAATGAGTAGGACCTCAACCATGGTGCTAACCATTTTTCACCGTAAATATTCTCCACTGCACATTCTGCTAATCCCTCTAAAATTAAAGAATCTAACAGAGTCACTTCGTTTAGAGATTTATTTAAATATTGCAGACGACAAACATGATTATACTCATGTGCAAATAAAGATTTAAGCTCTTGCTTTTCAAGCTCTCCTATATATAAAAACATAGCATTTGGATAGGCAACACCGTTTTTATTCGTTATTGTTTGCTCCTGCGTTATCGGGAAGATATAGATTGGTATATTGGGACCGCTCCATCTCTCCTTTAAATAGATAAATTCCTTCTGTACTACTTCCCAAACGTTTTGTTTTTTTAACTTGTTAATGTCTATTTTTTCATGTGAATTAAAAAGCCCTTGCTGCTGTAGTTCAAATTGTATTTCATCTGGAGATCCACCAATAAAAATCTCTACTAAACGATCGCAAAAAATAGAACGTTGTAGGTCCTCAGGATTTTTACTTTCATTAAGCCTTTGACTAGCTATTAATTCATTGAGCCACTCATCTGTTGGTATTACTGACATACATTCCCTCCTTACTATAGCTTATGTCCGAAGTAGACAATCGGCTAGTGATAATGATTGCAACCGCATATATTAGCTTGTAAGGAAGTCGAAAGGAGGGATAGTTTGTGAATCCAGCTGATACTTATAATCTTTGTTGTAATTATCATGGGAAACGTGTAAGAATTACAGAAACATGTGGCAGAGTACATTATGGAGAAATAACTAGGGTGGATAGAAGACAGGTGTGGATTCAACCTGATAGACGATTTGGCGGTTATGGTTTAGGTTATTGGGGTTGGGGAGGACGAGGAGCAGGCTTTGGCTTTGGAATCGCATTTGGATTAATTGCCGGAATTGCACTAGCACCACTATTATTTTGGTAATATTGAAATTTTAATTTATGCATATCCGCTGCGCTATGATAACCTTCTGTCATGGAAAAAAATAAGCCATTTCAATCTGTTGAGATGGCTTATTTTCCTTATTGCACTTGCTCTTGTTGCTGTTTGCTTTTAATCAACTCGGATATTGTGACAAATGTATAACCTTGTTTTTTAAGTTCTGGTAAGATTTCTTCCAGTGCCTTAATAGTCTGCGTACGATCGCCGCCTCCATCATGGAACAAAATAACATCTCCAGGCTTCGACCCATTCATCACTTTTTGGACAATTTTGTTAACACCTGGCTGTTTCCAATCTTGAGTATCCTGATGCCAAGACCACATAACTACTTTGTATCCATCCTTTACAGCGGCATTGATCATTTGATCATTATAGTAACCACCTACAGGACGGAACAAAATTGGTGCAAATCCAGTAATACCATAAATTATTGCCTTTGTCTTACGCAGTTGTGCCTGTAATTCAGCTACGGAAGCTTTAAACGGATGTGAATACGTATGATTGGCCAGCTCATGCCCTTCTGAATAAGATCGTAAAACAAGGTCTGGATATTTTTCTGCATTTTTTCCAATAATAAAAAACGTCGCCTTTGCATCATACTTTGCCAATAAATCTAAAATAGCTGCCGTATACTTGGGATGAGGTCCATCGTCAAAGGTTAGAGCAATTATTTTGTCTTTTGTGTTAATGTCCCACACAACTTCCCCTGTCTCCTCATAATAAGGTCGACCTTTATCCGCATACGTTGTCAGCTCTGTAGAAAATACCGATATGATTAAAAAACAAAGGGATAAAACCAATACATATTTACGTGTCATAAGCATCACCTCCCAAATTCAAATTCACATAACTCCGTCAACTTACTATTTACGAATTATAATGAATTATACTTGTGAAGGTTTGGCCGTTTCCTCCTCTTAATTATTTCAAAAATTAATTCATGCATAAAAATTTTATAAATTCCCTGTTATATTTTGAACGAAATGTGAAAACACTCTCGTAGTACTTTATTTTTTCACTGATTGATGTAAAATGATAGACATAACTGATATATAACAACGAGAGAAAAAATTAATTTTTTCACCGATTGTTATAGTACAAAACAACAAAGGGGATTTTTCATTATGTGGATTATTACAGTTTTTGAACAAAATACTTATCGTATGTTCGAGTATAAAACTAAAAACGAGGCAACGGTTGCATTAAAAAATTTCAAGCAAACAGCTATGCTTTCTTATACAAAATAATTAAAAAGAAGAATCAACTTTAAAACGGGTTGATTCTTTTATTTTGTTGGGAACTATTGTGTCAATAAAAATAAAATTGTAATTTTAAAAATGTACCTTTCGGCAAAACGAGTGGTTGATTTCCGTTCCGACTGGGCGCTTTCCTGGGGGCGTCCGATGAGCCGCTTCGCTGCGCTGCAGGGTCTCGGGCCAACACGATGTTGGTCACGAAGGCGTTATCACAGGACGTGATGATTTTAGCCTTCGTTCCTCTATTGCTGATCCCCAAGGAGTCGCCCAGTCTCCACTCCAATCAACCACTTCACTGCATGTATCTTCTGCTTGTCACTGTAATTTATAGTGATAAAAAGAAATTACAGCAATTATATCTGTGCGAAAGCGCAGTGCTAACAAAGAATACATTTGTACCGTTCGTTTTATTTTAGGTAACAAATAATTTTTAGTGAAAATGTCGAACACCTTTTAATCTATTACCATATGTATATAGAGAAAAGGAGTGATTTCGGATGGTAACAATTGAGCCTATTATGATTAAAGGCCATTTTTTCACTGCGATAATTGTTCAATTACCAAAAACAACACTGCTGACAATTTCAAATGATACAGGCTACATTATGTGTGGTGCTTTAGATGTTGGCCTATTAAATGATCGCTTAGCAGACCGAAAAATTATTGCTGGTCGGGCAGTTGGTGTGAAAACAATTGATGAGCTATTGACGGCTCCATTAGAATCCGTGACATATGAAGCGCATCAACTTGGTATTACTGAAGGAATGTCTGGTGTAGAGGCGTTATTAAAAATGGTGTAACAGATATTTTTGTGCATAAATAAAGCGTCAAGGCAATCAATTATGCCTCGGCATAATTGCGTCCGGAATCGGCTTTGTGCTTGCACAAAGAACTCCTTTCCGATTCCGCGACATCCGCCGGAGGCTTTAACTTCTTTCAGCGGATGTTTGGACACCCGCCTTAAAATTGCATTCATCCCACCGCCTATAGAGGTGGGAGATTTCTGCTGAAAGAAGTTAAACTGGACGCTTTTTCTTCATTATAAAATTTATATTGAATGATTTTCATCTTATCACAAGCATAGTATGAGCCTTTCGAAAGGTGGTATTCTATGTATTATACAAATGTCGGTCAGCAAACTCCTCATGTCCCCCGTGTTATAGTTGTGACCGGAAATGGAAAAGTAATGGCTAAAGCAAGCTATGTCCAGCTTCAAGTAGAGGTAAGTACACAAGGGAAAAATGCACAAGATGCACAGCAGGAAAATGCGATGATTATGAATCGTGTTATCCAATCCATTTTAGCTCTTCATATCCCAAAAGAACATATCCAAACGGCGAGCTACAATATTGCACCTCATTATGAATTTGAGAACAGTAAACAAGTTTTTAAAGGCTATGAAGTGACAAATGCCATTACCGTTAAAGTAACTGAGACAAATCAGGTTGGCCTAGTCCTTGATACAGCTGTGCAAAATGGTGCAAACCGCATTTCTTCTATCCACTTTAACATTGAAAATACGGATGCCTATTACCAGCAGGCACTAAGTTTAGCTCTTCATAATGCCCAAATGAAAGCTAAAACAATTGCCGAGACGATGCGTTTGCCCATCCAGCCTCAGCCAATCGAAATCATTGAGGAACATGAAATTGAACCAGTCCTGTATAGATCCATGTCGACGGTTGATTCCACCATTTCTACACCTATTGAACAAGGTCAAATGACTATTAATGCGACTGTCCGAGTGAAGTTTCAATATTAAATGAGTCTTCTGCCTAAAACATGAAGGCTCTTAAAGTTATTGAAGCTTGTAGCGATTATCTGTAGTTAAATTCAAACGTATTTCTTTCTAGACATATTACTTCATCAGAGGTTTTTACAATAATATCAAAATGCTGACTATACGAATGCATAAACAATTCATATTGAATTCTACGTTCTTCATGCGACTGCTTTAAATAATTGATATCGGCTCCCCTTTCAAGTACATCACGGCCCGACCTTCTCTTTAATTCCGTCTCACCATCTGTATAAAAATAAATTTTTAAATTAAATAACTTCGGATTAATAAATGCTACACTCATTCCCTCAACAATGGTTACTTTAGTTTTTGAAGAAATTAACGCACTTTTCATATAATGCGTATCAATTGTCAATAAATCCAGACCTTCTCTAACCATCTGAATATCTCTTTCCAAAGAAGGTAAATGATGTGCCGCTGGATGGCAAGCGGTCATTTTAAAATGATGCTGTGCGTTTCGAAAAGTATAGTTGATAATTGTATGCTTGCGTATATCCGAACTAACAATATACGGGTCTGTATTAATATAATTCACTTCACTTTGGTTTAAACAGTTAATAAGCTTATTGGCAAACGTTGTTTTTCCTGCTGCACCATGTCCTGAAATACCAATGACGATTGGTTTATCTTCCTTGTTGGCCCAAGTAACGATCTCTTGCAATAACCTATCCATCTCTCTCCCCCCACTACCGCTTCCTTTTATCACAAAATACATTTACACAAAATTCCATTCGATTTTTAATCATTCCCATACACGTTCTAGAATCACTTCATGATCCTTAATACTTAGCTGAAAAACATCTGGGTTACTTAGTTGAGTCCAAAATTGAAAGTCAACATCGCTATTATAATTTTTCAACAATAAGGTAATTATATTTCCATGACTAACGATAATTGTATGTTCAGACTCACTTTTGAAAGTTTCCTCAGCTACGTTAACGATACGTTCCATCGCTTCATTACTTGACTCTCCACCCTCAAACTTTAACTCCATATCGGTAAAAGTTGCTCGAAGTTTTTCATACCAATCTGGTAAATCATTTGTGCTTAATATGCGTTCTGAAAGGCGTTCGTCAATTTCAACATTTATATTTTCCCTCTTACTTAGCGGTTCTATAGTTTGAATTGCTCGTAAAAAGGGACTAGCAATAATTCGATCAATTTGTTTGTCAGTGAAAAACTCGGCTAAAATTTCAGCCTGGTGAAAGCCCTGTTCTGTTAAAAAAGCATCCGGCGACTGTCCCTTGGCTTCGCAATGTCTTATTACATATATATGTTTAGCCATTTCTAACCTCCTAGAGGAAATATGGAGAACTGATATCATTGTTATTACCTACAACGTCTGCATTTTGTTGTGATTCATGTTCTTTTAAATATAGACTTGATACAGCATGATACCTGTTAAGAAACATGGTCTCTGCATTTATTTTACAGTTATTATACCGCCTTTACTAAGTAGTTCCAACTTGTTTGATGCATCACCAATCTTACCTTTCTTTAATTGATCCGTATGTTCTTCCTTCTGATAACCTTCTAAATTAACGCTTATGTCAGATGATTCACTGTTCGCTATAAGCTCTAATGATTTTGGTGCCTCTTTGTATGATATTGTAATATCTCCTGAAGCAGTTTCTACAAATAGTGCTTTTCCTTCGATGATTTCTTTCATTAAGACTTCACCGCTAGTCGAAGTAATTTTCGTTTTCGAACTGTTGACTCTAGTAATATAGCTATCACCGTTTGTAGCGGTTATTGTTAATTCATTTAAAGAACTGTCTACGATACTCAATTCACCATCTTTTGATGTAATTGTACCTTTATCAGCCGATAATCCTTTAATGATTTTAGCGCCAGAATCCGTTGAAATCAAAAGTTCTTCCGTTTCAATGTTGTTAATTTTGATATCACCATAACTATTTTTTAATGCAATCTTACTCACTGCATTTTTAGGGATCGAAATGTGAATAGTATCTTTTTTTCCAAAGCTAAAGTTTTTCATAAGCCCTTCTTCATTGTCTTGTTGAAATACCCTTACTTTATTTCCAACTTTCTCAATTTCAACAGGATTGCTTTGCTGCTTTTGTTGTTGCTTACCTTCAAATTCAATCGTTAGTTTATCAGATTCTGTATTTTCTAATGCTATATTCCAAGACTCTATGTTTATTTCTAGTTCTTCAATTTGCTTAACATCAAAGGACTGTTCTTCAGTGATGCTCTTTTCTCCATTAATTTTAAGGGTGAAGAGTATTCCTCCTACCCCAATAACGAATATTAAGGCTATGATTGCTTTTTTCACTTTACATCCTCATTTCTCATTTTTAGGTTAAATCTACTTTGTCGACTTTATAATAGGACAGATAGCCGATAATAAGTCCTAATAGACACATTGTTGTTGGGACAATGATAAATTGAGATAAACTAGTAGATGTATCCCCATTTGAAACCGTTGCATTAATCAAAAATCCAATTAAGACAGCTGACGTTATTGTCGAAGCTGTTGATTTTTTTCGCATACCAAAGTACAAAGGAATTAAGCTTACCCCAGCCATCATAAAAGCATTGATAAACGTAGATGGTATAGTAGCTGCCATCGCCTGTATCTCAACAGGAGCTTCAAACAAATTCATCATTGGATTTAAAAAGTAAACCGCGATATTAATCATTAAGGTCGCAATGATAATGCTAAAGAAACAAAATCCGAAAACTAAAGTTAGCTTAGCAAAAATAATTTTTTTCCTTTTTAATGGATACGTAAATAATAATTGAACCGTCTTATTTTTGTATTCGTCAATAACTAAACGAGATAGAATTACACTCGCAAAAATGATAAAAACAATGCGAATTAAAATATTTGTTAAAGACATAAAATCTGTATAATCTAGAAACATCTTTTCATCTCCAGAACCGACTGCCATAAGTGCAACTGCCGCAAAAATTCCAATAATACAAATGATTAAGCCTTTAAAATAGCTAGACATACTATTCTTTTTCCATTCAAGTCTTAATAGTTTACGCAATTTGATTCCCTCCATTAATAAGATTTAAGAAATACTCTTCTAAATGCTGTTGCTGTTTTTCAATGCCATTGACAGCAATGTTATTTAATATAAGTTCTTTATTAATTTGAGATTGGGAAATGTCATGTTCAAAAATCCGAATACAATGCTGACCGACAATTTCATATTTTTGAATTCCTAACTTGTTCTCTAGCACATGAATCGCTTTTTTCACATCGTCTATTTGTATCTCCAGATACTCCATGTTCTCTTTTCGAATATCGTCCATCCTTACCTCTTTCAATAATTCCCCATGATGAAGGATGCCAATTGTATCTGCTATTGATTCAATTTCTGACACGATATGACTGGATATTAATATGGTGATTCCAAGCTTCTCCTTTAGATGTAGTAGGAGCTCCCGAATATCTTTAATACCGATTGGATCAAGACCATTAATTGGCTCATCTAAAATAAGAATTTCCGGTTTGGCAACAATGGCACGTGCGATGCCTAATCTTTGCTTCATCCCTAGCGAAAATTCATATATTTTTTTATGTTCAACACCATTAAGACCTACTATTTCTAATGCCTCCTCAACGGCTCCTTTTTCATAAACCCCAATATACTCACAGTGAAGCTCTAAATTCTCCTTCGCTGTTAGCCTGTCGTAAAATTCAGGGTACTCGATAATACTGCCTATTTTGCTCAAGTATTGATAGGAAGTAGTAGAAATGGATTGATTCAATATTTTAATTTCACCTGAAGTTGGTTTTACTAAGTTTAAAATCATCTTCATAATCGTTGTTTTTCCAGCCCCATTCGGACCTAGAAACCCATAAATCTCCCCCTTCTTAACGTTCATATTGACGTTCGAGACGGTTTCGATTCCTTTAAAGCTCTTACTTAATTGATGTAGTTGAATAACGGTTTCCATGTTGTGTGCTCCTTACCATTTTGAATTCGTTACATTAAGCTTAATAAGTGAAAGTAAAATCAAAGTAAACTCGATGGAAAATGACAGTAATTTTTTCAAGAGAGTAAGGATATAAAGATCAGAAGCTGTTATGATGAAATTGAAATGAGGGATAAAAATGGAAACTGTTGAAAAAATCCTAATCGTAGATGATGAAATCGGTATATTAAAATTACTAGAAATTACCTTAATAAAAGAAAACTTTATAAATATTGATACTTCTTCAACGGGCAAAGGTACACTACAGCTTGTAAAAGAAAATCATTACGATATTATTTTGCTTGATATAATGCTCCCAGATATAAGCGGTTTTGAACTTTGCACAGAAATACGCAAGTATACAAATACACCCATTATTTTTGTCAGTGCTCGCTCTACTGATTTTGATAAATTAACGGGATTGGGTATTGGCGGAGATGATTATATTACAAAGCCTTTTAATCCTTTAGAGGTCGTTGCTCGAATAAAGGTCATCCTTCGACGTCAAAAAATGAATGAAAGTTCTCAGCAACAGCAGAGTACAAAATTTGATTTCGGTTACTTTGCTCTAAATCCTGAATCTGCAACATTAACCGTTAACAATCAGTCTGTCGAGTGTACAGCTAAAGAGTTAGAACTACTACATTTCTTCTGTAAAAATCCAAATCGTATTTTCACCACTTCACAGCTCTATGAATTCGTGTGGGGAAATGATGTATATGGTGAGGAGAAAACCGTAACAATTCATATATCAAAGCTAAGGAAAAAACTCGGAGATGATACGCGTAAACCTAAAATAATTGTGAATTTAAGGGGCATTGGGTATAAATTCATTCCACCGAAAGAGGATTCACTATGCGAATAAACACTCGATTTACGTTGCATCTTGCACTGGGGATTATTCTGTGGATACTATTGAGCGGAATTTGTATTGTTATCGGACTCGAAGGTATTCTCCCACTCTTTAAAAAATCTGTTAGTGAAGATTACCAGAGTCTACTAGTCGCATGGATTTTCGGGTTTAGTACCATTGTTTGTATTGCTGTATTTGGTTGGTATTTCGGGGGTCCCCTTGGTTTTATAATGTCTTGGATTCATCAGCTTTCACAGGAAAACTACAAACAGCCTGTTGGACTATCAAAAGTCTATACACGTAAAGGAAAGCTCCGTATGCGTTATATGTTATATCAAGAGGTACTTCAACACCTACAAACCTTATCAGGAAAATTAAAAGCCGCTGAAACAGAACGTGAAAAGGTTGAACAAGCAAAACAAGAATGGATTGCCGGTATTTCGCATGATTTAAAAACACCATTAACGTATATTACAGGCTACTCTACTCTATTATTAAACGAACAATACGATTGGTCTAAGGATGAAGCTCGTTCTTTTATCCAAGAGATTGCAGATAAAGGCAAGCATATGGAGGAACTTATTCAAGATTTAAGTCTCTTCATTCAGTTTAATAATACAGATGGAAAGTTACCCTTACATAAAACCAATCAGGATATTGTAGATTTTACAAAAAGAATCGTTGCTACTATAAGCAACAATCCACAGGCAAATGACTATATCTTGCACTTTAAAACTGATACAACTGTTATAAACATTGACTTTGATACGAAATTCATGCAACGCATATTACAAAACATTCTTATGAATTCCATTATCCACAATCCACCTAACACAAATATTTATACACAGATTTTTGATAGGACAGAGCATGTAGAAATTCACATTGTGGATAACGGTGTAGGTATGTCCACACACATGCAAGAAAATATTTTTCAGCAATATTATCGCGGAACAACAACAGATGCCTCCTCGGAAGGTACTGGACTGGGCATGGCGATCGTTTATAAGCTCGTTCAAGCTCATAACGGCACTATCTCAGTACAGAGTGAACCTTCTGATGGGACTACTTTTATAATTACATTACCTAAAAAATAGAAATCCACCTCTTAGAAGCTAACATCTAAGAGGTGATTTTTTTATACTAAAAACTCCAAATAACCAAGCTTTTTCCCCTTGCCTAGTCACTTTTGAAAGCCTGTTTATTTGACAACAAAAGCGCACAAAGAATAATAAATATTCCTATCATATGCTGCAATGCTAACGATTCGTTTAAAATAAAATACCCCATCAGTACACCAACTACAGGAACCATGTAATTACTAAAGGAAGCAAATAATGCTCCCTCTTTTTTAATTAATAGGTTATATAGCATGTAAACAATCCCCGCGTGGAAAATACCTAAAATAACAATCGAGGCTATTTGTAGCCTATCTATATCCAAATGTAATGGTTGTTCAAAGATAAAGGCTACTGGTAACAATATGATTGTAGCAATCCATAATACATTTCGCATATGAATAACTGGCGAACGATTATCTAATTTTTCCATTAAAATTAATGACAGTGCAAAACTAATTGCCGCCAATAAGAGGAGTGCATTTCCAAATACTGTTCCTGAGCCGCTCATTGCTTGTGTCGGCCATGATAGAATAACCATTCCTAAAAAACCTAAAAAAATACTGAAAAATTGAAACTGACTTACTTTCTTTTTAAAGAAAAGGACGAAAAGAATTAAAGTGATGATTGGTACTGTCGCTATAAGCATAGATGCAATGCTGCTCGATACATATTTTTGTCCTTGTGCAATAAGGATAAATGGTAACACTACTTCAAAAAAAGCAATGCCAACATACAATTTGAAATCGGTCGAGCTGTTTTCTATTTTTAAAAATAAACTAATGAAGGATAAACAAAGAGCACCAATGATAGCTTTTAGCAAGGATAGGGTAACTGCTCCAACATCATTCGTTACTAGTGCTATGAAGAAAAATTGAGAACCCCAAATACAGCTTATTAAAAGTAAAAGGATATATTTACTCATTGTGCTCCCCTCCTATGCCCAAAATAATTGGTTCCTATTACGCCAATAATAATGACTAGCCCACCAATCAAATGATAGAAATGAAATGTTTCCTGTAAAAAAATCACACCCGAAAGTATTGTAATAAGCGTAGCAAAATTACTAAAAACACTCATTTTGGAAGCTTCCAATATCGATAAAGTATAATTTGACAAGTAAGAAGTAACGAGGGAGGATAGAATGCCTAAATATAAAATAGCTAAAACAAAATCTACATGAACAAATGGTCTGAAAAATTGAAGAAGCGTACCATTTATTAAGTGATTTCCAATTGCTACTCCATTAAAAATGACAAACCCACATAATGTCATCACATATGTTAATGTCAGTAATGAATATTGTTTTGTAAGCTTTCTTGCTAAAACGTTATATAGCGAAGCCGCGCAAGCTGACAGTAATATAAATCCACTACCGATTAAATTTCCTGAGCTAGCACTTCCATTGTTCATAAAAAGCATATAGATAACACCAAATACTGATAAACTAATGAAAATAAGTTGTTCACGTGTAGCTTTTTCCTTTAAAAGTACACTTGCAAGCACTAATGTAAAAATAGGAATTGTCGCTTGAATAATGCCAGCCTCTGTGGAGGAAATTCTTGCGAGCCCAAGCACCTGAAAAGTAAAAAATGCTATCGGATATAATAGGGCCAAAGGTAGAATTTTGGCTACATCTCGTTTATTAATTTTTAACTTATTCTGTGTAATGACTATACAAAAGACAATACCAATAAGTGCGATAGTAAATCGATGTGCAAGTGTATCAATAGGGCTTGCCACTGTCAATGTAACTTTAACAAACATAAATGAAAGCCCAATGACAAAAGCATAAATAATTGCTGCCAAATACGCCTTTCTTTTCACTGTCATATAATGTACTCCTTCTCTTCATTCCGGCCGGTAAAGCTATAGTAATAAAAAGTAAAGACTCGCACGATATAAAAAATACACATCTGTACCGATACAGATGCGTAGGAGGATGTATATGCTTAAATATGAATTAATCTATTCCAAGCTATTGAACCAAATACAAACAGGTGCCCTACAGTCTGGTGCAAAGCTCCCCTCTATTCGTAATTTATCACAAGAATTTTCTTGTAGTAAAAGCACCATTTTGACCGCCTTAAGGAAACTGGAAGATCAGCATCTTATCTATGCTCTATCCAAAAGTGGTTACTATGTTGTTGACAATCAACTCCCAGATAAGCCACAAGAGTACAATTGTATAGATTTTGCGACATCATCACCTAGTTGGCATGCATTCCCCTACAAGGATTTTCAGCATTGTATTAATAAAGCTATTGAGACATATCAAGCAGACTTATTTCGATATGGCACAGCAAAAGGATTACCATCGCTAATTATAGAAGCAAAAAAATTGTTAGAATCGTATCAAATATTCACAAAGGAAGATAATATCTTTATCACTTCTGGTGTACAGCAGTCTCTCTTCTTGTTAAGTGTTATGCCATTTCCTAATAATCGGACAACAATTCTAGTAGAACAACCTAGCTACCATCTATACATGGATTATTTAAAAACATATCAAATACCAGTAATGGGCATTAAAAGAACATTAAAAGGACTAGATTTAGCAGAGTTAGAAATTATTTTTAAGAAGCATGACATTAAGTTTTTTTATACAATGCCACGCCTGCACAATCCTCTAGGTACTTCCTTTAGTAAAAAAGAGAAGGATGATATTCGAAAGCTTGCCTATAAATATAATGTTTATATCGTTGAAGATGATTATTTAGCGGATTTCGATCAAAATACAAAAAATGATCCAATATTTACAGATGATACTGAGGAGCATGTTATATATTTAAAAAGCTTCTCTAAAATTATGTTTCCAGGCTTACGTATTGGACTTGCTATATTACCAAATGCATTCATTGATATTTTTCAGAAACATAAAAATACCACAGATATTGATAGTTCCATGATTTCACAAGCTGCGCTAGAGCTATATTTAAAAAGTGGTATGTTTGAACGCTACCAAAAGAAAGTGAGCGAATCCTATACAATACGTGCCAATATACTTCAACAATCCATTAAAACTTATTTGCCAAAATATCCAGCATCTACAGAAAGTTGCATGCATAGTCATATCGTATTGCCAAGGGAGGTCAATACAAATATGCTTATAAAGCATTTAGCACAGCAGGACATTTATTTAGATACAATTGATCGTAATTATTTAAATGGTTTTTACCGAGAACGAATTTTAAAACTAAATGTTTCGAATGTTGCTGACCAAAAAATTGATGTCGGTATAAAGGGAATTGCTCACGCCCTTAGAAGTCCTAATAACTACTTTTAAATAGGACAGGATTCATTCATGAAAATTTGGTGCTAGACATATAGTTAGACATCATCATTTGGTTCAATAAGGAGGATTATATGCATTCGGAAAAAATGAGACTAAGAAAGATTCAACATCTTGCTCATGAAATTACTGATGAAATGAATAAAGGTGAAGAACTTACTCACTTAGAAACATTGATTCCTGTTATTGATAATTTACCTCGTGCCATTGGCGATTTAACAGATTCCTATGGAAAGTATTCATTAGATTATGTAGAGGAAAAAGTGAAAAATGCTCATGCGCTTTTATTTAGCAAGGTAAAAGTCGATGTCTATTTATAAAGATATGGGAAAAGGGTAACCATTAATATGGTTACCCTCAAAAAATTTAATGTGTTTCAGGATTAAAAGTTTTGCAATCTGTTTCTTCACTATTAGATGCCTGTTGTCCCTTTTGACTTACAACATAGATTTTTTCTGCACCACATCTGTTTCCAGAGTTCCAAAATGTACAGTTATTGACTTCACAAAGAATTTCTTGTGCCATTGTTTCCACACCTCCTCTTTTTTTATCATTAACAAAATTGAAGTATTCAATACAGAAGGTGTAATGAAACAGAAGTATATGGATGTTTACTGGCTTCTGGTAAAGAAACTCATCCATAATTCCCAAAAATGCTATTACCTACATGAAGGTAATAGCATTTTTTTCGCGCATTATTCAATAACTTTTGTCGGTGTTGCCTCTTGAACAATTATCATGCCATCATATGCCTCAGCAGGTGTCATTTTAATTGTATAAAGCATCTGTGTGAACTTGTACCAAAAGCTAAAATCATCTCCGATATTGCCCATTCTTTGTTCTTTTGCTACGATGTCAGCTAACTCCTGAGATTCATTAGCCTTTTTAAAGTCAACATAGAAAATATTGTCCTTGACCTCACTAAAGGCGTCTACTAAAGCATTATGATGCTCAATCGTATAATTTTTTCTTTCGCCAGACCCATTTTGTGCCTGAAACGTATTGTTAACAAAGTCAATCCCAATAGCAAAGTATGCATCTTTATACACTTCGTCTAAGTATTGGCCCATAGATTTGTATCCTGCCACATTTGCAGAAGTTTTCTCTATATGTCCATTATGAGCAGACATTAGTACTTTATCATGACCTTGAGCCGCTTCAAAATCAACAATCCATTGTAAGTTGTTCGCTAAATATTCATCACGAAGATTCATATAATTACTGTCATTTAAAAATAATTGCGTTCGCTGCTTCATAATTTGTGCATATTGAGCAGCAAATAAATAAGCTTCTTTCGACGATTGCTTTTCATAAGAGTCTTTATTTGTTTGTAAATCTTTTATGATTGCATCAATATTTTTGTCAAGCTCCTCTAGCTGACTAGTTGATAAATCTCTCATTGTGTTATTCGTCACATCTTTTAGCTGTGCCTTATATTTCTTAGCACCTTCACTATTGACCACTTCGTAATAATCTAGTAACCCTTTTTTACTATAATCATAGCGTTGCATATCGTTACCGTAAAAATAAATTTTATCTTTCTCATCGGCAGTCATATTATAATCATGCATCCATTGTACAAACTCAATCATTTGCTCCGTTTTGTAGATACCATAATCCAAAGCTTTTACCGCTTCCTCAGCTGTGCCAGTACCATTTAAAATAAACTGATTAATTTGCTGAGCGCCACCAAAATCCCCTTCTAATACAAAAACACGGACATTTTCATTTTTAATTAGAGCCTGAAATACATCCTTCTTTAATGTTTGGAATTCAACGTTCCCATGTGTTGCTTCTCCAAAACCTATTACTTTCACATCATTTGGAATGTCGATATTTTCAACCGCGGATGTATATTTTGAAGCATCTTTAATGGCTTCTCCCTTGCCGCATCCCAATAGAGATAACAAAAGAAATAATGCTGAAATTAATAAAAAGCTCTTTTTAACAAATACCATTTATAAAAATCTCCCTTAAAAGTTTATCCCTTATAACAGGCAGTAATCGCCCGATCGGTGAAGACTAATAATCAGTGGGGGGAAGTAAATTCCCACTAATTAAAGATTCATTTTATACAGCTTTTCGTTGGAAATATAAATATCCTCCAAGGAAAAACAGTAAGAACCCTCCTCCTACAACTGTTAATAATTGATCCCAAGGCACGAAGAATACATCACCTGTATTGCCACCTATATTCATCATCAAGAAGGGCTGCCCCCATGGATAATAAGGTCCAAAACGTGCAGAATTGACTGCTAATATAGACGGTAAAGTGAAAATAACGTTTACTGCAAATGGAGCAGCAAAACTTTTAAACATAATGGACATCCAAAGCTGCAACGCGACTAATGGCATTGTCGCTAACCATCCGCCAAGAATACTTTTCCACACAATTTCCATTGGGAAAGGATCTGAGTAGCCTTTCATAATACCTACTACATATATAGAACATAAATATAGTATCTGCATCGCCATCACAAGAAGCATAATTAATACATACTTTGCAACAAACACTTTCCCTCTTGTCACAGGTAGTGCTAAAAGTTGTTTCCAGCCACCAGATTGGTGTTCATATCTACAAATAAGACTCGCAAATACTCCTGAAATTAAAGGTAGGAATAATAGTGCATACAATAAATTCATAGAAATTAATGAGCTATACCATTCATTAATTTCAGAATCTGCCATATCACTAAAATTCGATGTTAACCCGATAAAAAGTCCGATTATGGGCCCTGCTAAAATTATTGGCACCATTTTAGATTTTCGTAATTTAAACCATTCAGCGCTCAGTATAGACCACATTTACTTTACATCCCTTCTAGCGAAATCTATCATTCCGATAATATACAGTAAAATACCAATGCCTACTCCAAGCATGACATTAATAACGGGCTCATCCCATTGATTCATTAACGATGGCCATTTCCAAATCATCCAATCAGGCAACACATATGAGGAATAGGCAAAAATCACGCCGAAAATACCTACTGTAATTGGTATCCCCTGATTATGACAAACGCTTGCAATCCAAAGCTGAAGTGCCAATATTGGCAACGAAGCTAAATATGGATAATAAGCAAATTTAGCAAGTTCCGCATACGGTATGCTATCCCCTAAATTTAAAAAGACTCCATAAGTTAGTGTCAATAGCATTAAAATCGTAGAAGACAAGAACAGTAAAATTGCTAGAACAGTGAATTTTGATAAATACACTGTTAATTTAGACACAGGTAGTGCAATTAATTGCTTCCAAGCGTTCGTTTCATTTTCAATGCTCGCCATAAATGAAGTTAAAATAGCAATCCCTAACACGATAGCAAGTGGTGTAAATGAATGAACGTTTAATAAATAGTAGCCCCAATCGTCCTCGCTTTGCTCTAACAAATAGTCCTTCCTTACACCGTAATTCACCATTTGTAGAGCAACAACACCTATTGGTCCTAATGCTGTTAAAAACCATAATCCTTTGCGTTTAATTTTCAAAAAGTCAGAAGTTAACAGTTTTCCTATCATAGCGCTTGCTCTCCTGTTGTCATTTG
Organism: Lysinibacillus sp. RC79; assembly: GCF_041262405.1. NCBI lineage: Bacteria > Bacillati > Bacillota > Bacilli > Caryophanales > Bacillaceae > Lysinibacillus > Lysinibacillus sp. RC79. The sequence goes on along the minus strand of NZ_JBGCCD010000007.1, from coordinate 10,628 downwards.
AAGGAAAATTTCCTCTAATGATCGTTTCTCTTCCTCTACTCGATAAACCGAAATACCTTCTTGTACAAGGATTTGTACAATATGCGCTACTTTTTCATCTGAGCATTCATCGAATAAAATGAGGTCATCCTTATGTTCTGCCTTAATGCCATGTGCAACCAGTGAACGCCAGCCCTTTTCACTATCGCTCACTTTAATTACTACCTTTGGCTGGGCAAATCTACGCATTGCTTCAATTGAATCTTGGAAAATCATTTTCCCCTTTGTCACAATGCCTACTTGTGTAGCCATTTGATCAATTTCAGATAATAGATGGCTTGAAATAATAATCGTCATTCCATACTCTGAAGGAAGTCGTTTAATTAAATTTCGAATTTCAATAATACCCGATGGATCAAGACCATTCGTTGGCTCATCTAAAATAAGTAATTCAGGATTATGTAGTAAAGATGCAGCTATACCTAAACGCTGCTTCATCCCAAGAGAAAAGCCTTTGACTTTTTTATCTGCAGCATCCTTCAAACGAACAATTTCTAATACTTCATCGATGCGTGACTTCGGTACACCTAAAATTTTTCTTAACGCTTCTAAATTTTCATAAGCCGTTAAATGTGGATAATAAGAAGGGTTCTCTACTAATGAACCAACCTTTGCTAAAATATTAATTCGTTCTTTCGTTAAATCTTTTTGGAAGATTTTAATTGTCCCAGAAGATGGCTTCATTAGTCCAAGAAGCATACGAATCGTCGTAGTTTTTCCCGCTCCATTAGGTCCTAAAAATCCATATATTTCACCTTTGCGTATTTTTAAATTTATATTTGATACAGCTTGCTCTTTACCAAAGCTCTTTGATAAATTTTCTGTTTGTACGATATATTCCATTGTCCTCACCTCTGTAATTATCATAAGCAATGAAGGTTAAAAACAGGTATGGCCCAAGTTTAAATTTTGTTTAAAAAAGACTCTTTATATAAGTTGATTGGATTGGATTGGAGACTGGTCGACTCCTTGGGGATCAGCAATAGAGGAACGAAGGCTAAAAACATCACGTCCTGTGATAACGCCTTCGTGACCAACATCGTGTTGGCCCGAGACCCTGGAGCGAGCAACGCGAGTGAAGCGGCTCATCGGACGCCCCCAGGAAAGCGCCCAGTCGGAACGGAAATCCCACGCTATGGTAAGGCTCTATGCTTTTCCATATGAATCTGCATGGATTATGAATCAAAAAAACAGCATGCCATAAGCTTTGCTGGCATACTGTTTGGACAATTACTGAAATGAAGCATGCTTTAACATGCTTCACGAATTATTCTATTTATAATGTTTAATTTTAATCTTTGTGCCGGATTCGCTCGACTCAATATCCCAGTCTAAGTTCATGCCCTTCACCATAATATCAACAATAGATAAGCCGATACCGGCACCTTTGGCATTGGATTCATTTTTCATTCCGTTTCCGTGATCCTTTATGATAAATGCCTCATAATGTTCCGTTGATTCGGTTTCTACGCCAATATATTTCCCACTATTCGCATGACGTAAAATATTTTGAAACAAATTATCAAATATACGCCCAAGCCAAATCGGATCAATTTGCCATTCATTTTTCTCAAATGGATGTATCTCAATATCGATTTCAAAGCTTTCCTTTTCAAACACTGGATACCAAGTAGTCATTTGCTCACGCACAAAACGAATAACGTTGATATCTTTCGCCTCAAATTTATATTTACTAGCCGTCAGCAATGTATAAGACATTAAATTTTCTATTAAAGCATCAATATTAACAATCGACGTTTCCATTGCCTTAATCGCTTTCTTTCCATCTTCTGATAATACCTCTTTACTAACTGAATATGATTGTGCTCGTATTTTCGTTAATGGTGTTCGTAAGTCATGTGATAAATTAGCAATCAATTCACGTCGTAGCTGTTCTTCCTTCTGCTCACGATTCTTACTCTCCCTAAGCTCGCACACCATACGATTAAAGCTTTGTTCGAGCTGACCAATTTCGTCCTTCTTCTTGACCTTCGTTTCAATAGGTAAACCATCTACATCACGTATTTCCATCGCTTCTTGAAGGTGTAATAGTCGTTTTCTAATCCCTCTGAAAAATAAAAAAGAGACTATAATGTAAAATAAAATAATCGCAATAACACCGAAAAATACAAATGCTCCATATTTTTCATAAACATTCCTAATTGGTGGCTTAAACACTTCTTTAGTAATCTCAAAAACGATAAACCCATTTGATTCATCCTCACCTAAAAAGGCAATGACGGTAAATGGATCCCCACCATAACGCTCTTTTATAAATTTTGTAGTAAATGCTGGTGTCCATTTTGATGGCAACTGCTCCGTCACATTCAATGTTGTGAGCAATCTACCATCCTCACTTACCCAAAACATAGATGCTTTAGGGTATTGTTTTTTCCAATTTTCAAAGTGCTGAACAATTTCTTCCTCTGTAACATTTTTTATACCTTTAGCCTCTGCATGCCATTTTCCCTCTACTTTACTCTCAATCTCTGCTCTATTCGAAAGATCATCTTGTCCATTTTGGGCAATCCCTAAAACAAAAAGAGGTATGACGAGATAGGCTATTTGAACAATAGAAATAGCGAGCAGTATTATAAACATATACTTTGCTAATAATGATCGAAAAAATTTCATAGCTTCACCCTATATCCAATGCCACGAATGGTTTCAATAATCGTCGGCTTGGCTGGATTTATTTCTATCTTTTCTCTTAAGTATCGAATATGCACCATCAATGTTTTATCGCCTTCTATGTAACTTTCTCCCCAGATACCTTCATAAAGCTGTTCCTTCGTTAAAATTTGATTTAAGTGGCGAATAAAATACTGTAATAGATAGAATTGCTTACCTGTTAATTGAATTTCTTCATCCGTCTGCTTATTGATAATCCGCATATCTCTCGTATAAATTTTTAAATGCTGAAGATCTAGCACATCATCATTTTTCTGATATCTTCTTAGTAAAACCTCAACACGAGCTATAAGTTCATCTGGGTGGAATGGCTTTGTCAAATAATCATCCGCAAAGTTAAGCCCCTCTATTTTATCCTCTACAGCAGTTCGTGCTGACAGCATTAAAATCGGGATTTCTTTATTTTCCCGCTTAATTCTTTTGCCAATCGAAAAGCCATCTAAGCCTGGCAGCATCACATCCAATATAGCGATATCCTTAAAAGCTATGTGCTGATCGACCTCTTCTCCAGATTCAAGCCATGTAACCTCATATCCTCTTTCTGTTAAATCCTTTGTCACCCATTGACCAATCTCTTTTTCGTCTTCTATGTACAATATGCGATACAATGGTAATCCTCCCAATCTACGATAGATTTTAGAAATAAATGTTATTCTGTATTATACGATTTCATAGATTTGTACTCAATCGTTGTCTGTAAAGTGAGAGATTCATTTAATAAATCACATCTAAGGCTAGGGGTATGTCGATAAAATTAAAAAGTTAGGTGATAAATTTTAAAAGTTGGTAATAAAACTAAAAAGTTGGGCGATAAATTTTAAAAGTTAGGTAATAAAATCAAAAAGTTGGGTGATAACTTTAAAATTCCATCGATAAAACAAGCTAACCATCAAAAAACGTATTTGGATCCCCCAAATACGTCTTTCTCTTTAATTATCAGTAATAATCAACATATCATTATCATCAAACTGCCACATGTCTCCATAGGCAACTTCCCAATAGTAGCCGTTTGGATCTTGGAAATAGCCACTATAACCACCCCAGAATACTGTTTCCGGCTCCTTGACGATTTTCGCTCCTGCCTTTTTAGCTAAATCAAATACTTGATCAACTTCTTCTTTAGACTTTCCGTTATAAGCAAGTGTAATACCGTTAAAGCCATTGCCGATTGCTGGTGGGTTTGCTTCGTTAATATCTTTTACTAAACGGTCAAGCGGAAACAGTGAGATTTTTGTCCCCCCATTATTAAAGAAAATAACATCCGGATTTGTTTCCTCGCCGTAAACAATCACTTCAAACCCCAGACCCTCTCGATAAAACCTAAGAGACTCGACCATATCTTTTACACCCAACGTAATTAGATTTAAACGATTCATCTATCCATCTCCTTTATAAAAGCATCAATTACTTATTCTATTTCAAGCAGCGAATACCCTTCCAACTTCTAGAAACGGTTTATTTTACTTCTGTCCATATACTTTTTGTATAAGCCATTCTTAATCCACAGCGCTCCATATTATTTTGGCTGATGGATGCAAATTTCGCGTGACCTATCATTAAACTACAATTTTGTTGAAGAGCTTCGTTGATACGAAACTGTATTAATGCTTGGTGAATCCCTTGATTTCTGGCAGTTGGTTTCATGGCAGATGCGGCTAAAATGGCTGTTCCATTATTTATATACAAGGAGCCAATACCAACGTCCTCACCTTCAAGAGAAGCGATATAAAACGACCAACCTGGCTTGTCATACAAAACTTTATTGTTTGCTGTGACACTTTCTGCTAAAAATGCTGGCATACCAAAACCTTCAACATAGATATTTCCGTAACGATCAAATTCGGCTTCATCGATTTGTCTTATTTTAATGGAAGAATTCTTTGTTTTCCCTACCCTCTCTTCATTTAGCTCACAATATAATGTTGCATGAAAATCACTCTGAAAAAGGCCAGCATTATGTAACTTTTGTAGCGAAGTAGCATTTGCATATTGAGGGGCTAAATCAAAACGAGCTGGTATTTCTCTTGCTCTATAAAAGCTAAGGATTTTATCTATCGTATTCTCCGAACTAAAACTATCGCCCTTTACCACATTGTAAGAGGGACCGGGAATGTTTTTAATGGCGAAAGCATAGGCACCATCAAATTGACCAACCTTCACTCCCATTGCATTGTTCTGAATTTCTTTAATTGCATTCAGCCTTGATTCGAACATCTTTATTTCGATCTTTTCTAAGTGATTTGCAAAGTTTTTTGTTATTACCATACGTTCACCAACCCTTTTCGAAGATTCAATTTTCTACCATTAATTGTAACGCATATAGAGGACTGAACCACGTAAACTAATAAAAATTTCTTACAGCGAACCATTGATATTCCACAAAAGTAACCTCCACGTTTCTATGAAACTAAAAAGTGCGTACTTTTTTTTGCAATGGCATGGAAGCATAATAAGAAAGCAACAAAGAACAGATGAAAATTGGAGGACAGAAAAATGATTAATCATTTACAAGATAAAATTACATTAAATAACGGCTTACAAATGCCTGGTATGGGTCTAGGCGTATTTCAAGTACCGAATGATGTCACAGCAGAAATGGTGAAAAATGCGATCGAGGTTGGTTACCGTAGTATCGATACTGCTGCTATTTATGGTAATGAAGCAGGTGTTGGTGAAGGTATTAGTCAGGCACTAGCAACTACTGGTTTAAAACGTGAGGATTTATTTATTACATCAAAAGTATGGAACGATGGCTTGAGCTATGAAGAGACAATTGCAGCATACGAAGACAGCTTAGAAAAATTAGGGCTAGATTATTTAGACCTCTATCTCATTCATTGGCCAGGTAAAAATAAATTTGCAGAAGCTTGGAGAGCACTCGAAGATTTATACGAGCAAGGGAAAATTAAAGCTATTGGGGTATGTAACTTCCAAGTTTCGCACTTACAGGATCTTCTTAAAATAGCTCGTATCAAACCAGTTATTAACCAAGTGGAACTTCATCCACGATTACAACAAACTGAGGTACGTTCATTCTGCGAAGAGCACAATATCCAAATGGAGGCTTGGGCACCATTAATGCAAGGTGGACTTCTTGATAATGAAACTATTTCAAAAATAGCCGAAAAATACGGGAAATCAAATCCTCAAGTTATCTTGCGCTGGGATATTCAAAATGGTATCGTCACAATTCCAAAATCTGTGCGCAAAGAACGTATGATTCAAAACGCTGATATTTTTGATTTCACACTAACTGATGAAGAGATGGCGATCATTAACGCCATGAATCTAGATCAACGTGTTGGACCAAACCCAGATGAGTTTGATTTTGTCATGTAAACGATAGCTATGTAAAAGTGAAAGAGACTGTCTTATTTTCTTAGTATAGAAAACTCTTTTAGACAGTCTCTTTCCAATTTATTTAAGATGTATGCATCATCGCGATATCTTCATCACGTTGCATTAACAGTACATCTTCACCTTTATCTTGCATCACTTCGATATGTTTTTCACCCCAAGTGCAAAGGATGTTCAGCACAGGGTCCATCTCTTGACCATAAGGTGTTAGCGAATATTCAACTTTTGGCGGTACTTGATTGAAAACCTTGCGATTAATTAATCCAGACTGCTCTAATTCACGCAATTGGCTTGTTAGCATTTTTTGCGAAATGCCTGGAATTAATCGGCGAAATTCATTCGTACGAATCTTACCATGGTGGGTTAGATGACAAAGAATGACCGGTTTCCATTTACCCCCAATTACTTCAAGAGTGGCTTCGACACCAATATTATAAACTTTTTTCATTGTAAACCCCCTGTAATATTCAAAAGTAACTAAAAGTACCCTACATAACTTTCTGGTATGTATGAATATTACTATACACTATAAAAAAAATCAAAGGAGATATTAATAGAATGAAAAATACAAAAGTGCCGAATGCTAAACTAACATTACTCGCACTTGCGATCAGTGCTTTTGGTATTGGCTCTACAGAATTTATAAGCGTCGGACTTCTACCATTAATTACAGAAGATTTCGGTATAACGTTAAGTACTGCGGGTTTAACCGTATCCATATATGCACTAGGTGTAACTATTGGTGCACCGCTTTTAACAGCCTTAACATCGCGCCTTAGTCGTAAAAATGTATTGCTGCTCGTCATGGTGCTTTTTATTATCGGGAATTTACTTGCAGCTCTAGCACCCTCATTCTCATTACTACTTGCCGGCCGTGTTATTTCAGCATTAGCACATGGCGTGTTTATGTCTATTGCCTCTGTTATCGCTGCAGATGTTGTGGCACCTAATAAACGAGCAAGTGCAATAGCTATTATGTTCACAGGGTTAACAGTAGCAACTGTGACAGGTGTCCCATTAGGAACTTTTATTGGACAAGTTACTGACTGGCGAATGTCGTTCATTTTTATTGTCGTTATTGGTATTATTGGATTAATTAGTAATGCTCTGCTTGTGCCTAGTCAATTATCGAAAGGCAATCCAATATCTATTCGCGATATCGGGAAAGTATTAGGGAATATACGAATGCTATTAATTCTCTTTATTACAGCAATCGGATACGGTGGCGTGTTTGTAGTGTACACATATGTTTCCCCTATATTAGAGCAATATATGGGCTATTCACCTCAAGCAATTGTCATTATCTTAGTTGTATTTGGTATCTGTGTTGCTATCGGTAATACATTAGGTGGTCATTTTGCAAATAATAACCCTTTACGTTCTATTTTTATTATCTTTATCGGCTTAGCATTAGCACTACTCGGCATCGGCTTCTTTTTAGAATCATCAATCGTTGGATTAATGATGGTCTTTTTGATGGGGCTATTTATGTTTATGAATGTGCCAGGATTACAACTTTATGCCGTTCAACTTTCAGAAAAATATATTCCATCAGCTATTTCAATGGCTTCAGCATTAAATATTTCGGCCTTTAACATTGGCATTTTTCTAGGGTCATACATTGGAGGATTCATCATTCGCCACCAATCATTAGCGCATACACCTATATACGGATTCTTCATGGTGATGCTTGCCGCTGCTACTACGTTCCTATGGTTAATCTTCGATAGAAACAAACAATAGGTACGTTGCTTATAAGTAAAAAAATGCGAGGAAGGTGCTGTCTAAAATGCCCCTTCCTTTTTGCTATTTATTAGATTCAAGGAAAGTATCATCAAAATATGCCTTGAAATTTGGATACAGATAGTCTAATGACGATTGAATATCGGCATCATCATCAAATAAAATTTCATGTTCAATTTCATATATTGCACAATTTTCTTCATCAGCATTATTATTTAAATCAATACAAATTATTTTTCCATACTCTGTATCCCATGTAAATGGAAGATATCCTAAACTACATAATGATGGATTAAACATATCCCTTACGTTATTTAAAGGTTCTTCAATACTTTGGTCAGGTATTACATCAAAATAATGATGATACGTTGAAATAAAAGCTTTATACCATTCGGGAAAATTAAGTCCGAACTCTTTTTCTAACGTTTGAATTTCTTCCTCTGTTACAGTGGAAGGAATCATTCTCCACATAGACCACTCTGCATCGATATCAACTACTTTCATTTCTTCAGGTACGTCAGGGCACATCCACCTACAAAATCCTTCTTCAGACACCTGATTATAACGTTCATAGTAAACTTCAAAACCATTTTTTATGTATGCACGAATTTCCATCTTAATAACTCCTTTTGAAGAAGAATAAATTGGTCAAGATTTAAGCCATTGAACTGAGCCCCTTTTCGCTCAGGCTTTTCAAAGCGTCAGCCATTAACACCGAAAGTCTTTGTTGTACATAATATAGAGTATCAGCTATAGGATAGGAGGAATTTAGTTGTATTACAATCCTTATTCGTATTTTGTCTATCCTAATTATTATCCGGCATGGGTAATGGCAAATCAACCAACAATTCAACACCCTTCTAGCCATCTAGCAATGCCGACAAACCCAACGAATAGAAGTCCATTTCCAATTGTCAATACAAAGAAATTGAAGACTTCTGCGAATCGGATCAAGGTTATTATGCAGCAAGCACAATTACTTACGGATAAAATTGATGAATCAGAGCAATTTGCGCATGATCTTATGAACGCAGCACAACAATCAAATAAAACAGAAGTTGAAAAGTTAATTGCGTCAACAGGCATTACTATAAAATTCGAAACTACCTATACACCAGATGGATTTCGTATAACATTTACTGAAAGTAGCTGTTGTAAGCTAACACTAATTTTGGGTTGGTGACGAGTTGGTCCTTTGAAGAGGGCCCTCTTTTTTTGCCTTTAGCATCTTTATGAATTTTAACCATGTATCCCTATTGAACTTGTAAACTATAAATAAATATGCTAAAGTACTTGTAATCGTTATTTCTGAAAATTCTTATATTGCTTTTTCTTATCAAGAGAGACGGAGGGATTGGCCCTATGAAGTCTCAGCAACCAGCCTATAGGTATGGTGCTAATTCCAATTGGCGAAATTTAGCCTTGAAGATGAGAAGACTTACTTTAGTTGCTTTGCACAAGAGTCCTCTTTCTACAAGGAGGGCTCTTTTTTATTGTTGCATCCAAAAATAATTAAAAGAAAGCAGGAAGATATTATGGCAAACGAACTTTTACAAGCTATTCAACTATTGAAATCGAAAGAATGGGTGGATTTAACACATACATTTGGTCCTAATTCGCCCCACTTCTTTATGTTTGATGATGCAAAATTTGAAACATTATTTTCCCATGATGATGGCTTCTTTGCGCAGCAATTCACTTTCCCTGGGCAATACGGAACACATATCGATCCACCTATCCATTTTGTGCGAGATACGCGCTATTTAGAGGAATTGGAGCTAAAAGAACTAGTCCTACCACTAATCGTTATAGATAAATCTAAGGAAGCCGAAATTAATAACGACTTCACATTAAGTGTTCAAGATATTCATGATTTTGAGGCTGAATATGGGGAAATCAAAGCAGGTACCTTCGTTGCGCTGCGTACGGATTGGAGTAAACGTTGGCCTGATAAAGAGGCTTTCCGTAACAAGGATGCGGATGGTAATAATCATATTCCTGGTTGGGGATTAGAAGCATTACAATTTTTATTCAACGAACGAAAAGTAAGTGCTATTGGCCACGAAACCTTTGATACGGATTCAGCAACAGATTTTCGTAAAAACGGTAAGCTAGATGGCGAATATTTTGTGCTTGAGCAAGATACTTACCAAATTGAGCTTATGACAAATTTGGATAAGCTCCCTCCAAAAGGTGCTGCTATTTTCAATATTGTACCAAAGCCTGAGAAAGCCTCTGGATTCCCTGTGCGTTCATTCGCAATATTACCTTAAAAGATAAAAAGGTCTGGTTCACAGAATTGAGCTTCAGGAAGCCCACTTCTTCAGAGGTTGGAGGAATGAAGTGCTTTTTTCTTTATAGAACATATGTTCATGTTGTATATTGTGAATAATCAAAAAACAAAGGAGTGACGGGTAATGGCGAAAGGGAAGAAAGATTATTTTATTATTGAACTCAAGTTACTTATAGATACATGGCAAAAGGATATTCTATTAAAACGTTTTGAAATTGCCCGTACACTCTATAATACAACTTTGTCTTATGCAGTAAAAAAATATACTTTAATGCAAGAATCAAAACACTATCGAAAACAATTACGTTGCTACCAAAAAGCGAAAAAATCTAATGATACAAAAGAATTGAAGTAGACCGCAAAAGAATTAGATATCATTCGCCAATCTTTTGGATTAAGTGAATATCAACTGCATGCGTATATTAAAAAGCATCAACATAACTATAAAAAACATATAGATAGCAATACTTCTCAGAAAATCGCCTCTACTGTCTGGAAAGCGGTT
>NZ_JBGCCD010000006.1:0-218331 GCF_041262405.1 Lysinibacillus sp. RC79 | reverse complement strand
GCTCTGACTTCTATCCGTCACTTTGGCTCTTCTTTCCGTCGCTTTTGTCTTTCTTTCCGTCGTTTGGACGACTCTTTCCGTCACTCTGGCAATTCGATCCGTCGCTCTGATTTCTATCCGTCACTTTGGCTCTTCCTCTTCCATCCCTCGCTTCTGTCTTTCATTCCGTCGTTCGGACGACTCTATCCATCGCTCGAACTACACTATCCATTAGTCAAACTACGCTCAATAAAAAAACTACACTAGATTAAATCTCTAGTGTAGTCTTCCCATTAAATATTCTTCAGCGGAATTGTTTTTTTGATTTTTATAAATTGAATAAGCATTGCGATTCGCCAAGGAAGTAACATCGCGAACGCTAGAATCCAAAACATTCCTGCTAATTCACCAACGTCAATGGAGCTACTTAATATCATTTTTGCAATTACACGGAACACTAACAGTCCGATTAGTATAAAAACGAATGCTTTTGAACGTTTTAAATAAATATCTTGACCTTTTACTTCAAATTTAGAAGTGGCTATTAAGATTGTCGAAAACACAATGCCGACTGCTACTGCTTCTAGAATTTGCATGGGTGGCACTCGAAATTGTTCGAATAAAAACATTAACGCACCTGAAGACATCGCAATAGGTGGAATGATAATTTTCTTCTCATTTGTCGGTTTCTTAGATGCTCGCATACGTATAACCATGACAAAGGTACCCATAAAAATGGCCATTATGGTCGAACCTATTACATAATAGTGAGAAGGGATATTGCTAAACATAAAAAGTCCTCCTCTAATGTCATTAACAATTTTGTCCAAGTAATTGATCAACTACAGCTCTTAATCTTTCTGGTTCGAAAGGCTTTGTTATAAAATCTTTCGCACCACTTTCAATTGCTTCCACAATTAACTTCTGTTGCCCTAAAGCTGTAATCATAATAATTTTTGCATCTGGAAATTCAGGGATGATTTCTTTTACTGCTGCAATACCTGTCATAACGGGCATTGTTACATCCATCGTTACAAGATCTGGTTGTAACTCACGATACATCGCCACAGCTTCTTTACCATTTGCTGCCTTACCGACTACCTCATAACCCCATTCAGTAAACATATTACTTATTGCAACACGCATAAAGAGCGTATCATCCACTACTAAAACTGTAGGCACATGTTCATCTCCCTCCACGTTAAGGTACGGTATGCCTCTTTAGTTTAGCAGATTAGAAGCCTGTAAATCCACCGAAAATAGGCTCTAAAATGCGTGTTATATACGTTAATCCATCAAAGAATAACAATACACCAACGACAATCATAATATAACCGCCGATTTTCACAATTTTTTGGCTGTGTGTACGAATCCAAGTCATACGTGCTATAAAGAAAGATAACAAGAAGAACGGAATCGCAAAGCCTAAATAATAAGCTAACATATAGCTAAATCCTGCACTTGGATTTGTTCCAGCCAACATGATAATTGACATTAAGATCGGGCCTGTACACGGCGTCCATCCTGCCGCAAAAGCGATTCCGATTAATAGTGATCCCAAATAACCAGATGGTCGGTTTTTAAATTGGAATTTTCGGTCCTTCATTAAAAAGTCAATTTGTAGTAATCCCACAATCATTAATCCAAATACAACGATTAAGATGGCACCAATCTGACGTAATAATGTTTGATAATTAAGGAAAAACTCTTTTGCAAAAGATGCGCCTAGTCCAATCATAATAAAAATAATTGAAAATCCTAGTAAAAAGAAGAGGGTGTGCATAATAGCACGCTTTTGCATCATGCCTCGTTCCGATTTTAGCTCATCTAATGTCATACCTGTTATGTATGATAAAAATGCGGGATATAGCGGTAGGGTACATGGTGAAATAAAGCTTAAAAACCCTGCACCTAAAGCTAAAAATAAGTTAATATCAGTTTCCATATTTTCTCACTCGCTCCTTACAGTTACTGCCTCCATCGTACCAAAAAACACTGTAAATTGCGCCCTTCCTGTTTGTGAACGTTTCATGTCAAAAAGGTGTTTAAAAAGTGAAGTATTATCATATTAGCATACAAATTTATTGTTCAAACTTTAGTACATCAACGTGTATTTGTTCATGTACTTTTGCATTATGCGCCCCCCTTATATTATCTGTCAACAAAATTTATCATTATTCTGCATTCCAAGTTATGTAATTCTAAGCAGATCTACAAGACACTAGCGACAGACCTAGAGCCGTGTGCATTTATTGACAGGGTCCTGTTGTAAAGGCGTTACCTGCAGCTTCTTGTAGAGTTGTAGTACCTGTTTTATTTATATAAAGTATTTTAGTGAGTAAATTTCTTTTCTTCATGTATAATAAAAAACAATAGAACCATTGATAGAGATAAATGGGGTGTAGTCCTTGGAATTAAGAAAAATCAAACCAAAAAAAATATATGAGGAAGTATCCGAAATCCTCTATGAAAAAATTAGAGCTGGCGAGTTGAAGCCGGGTGACCGACTTGATTCAGTAGAACAACTTGCTGAACAATTACAAGTAAGCAGATCTGCCATCCGAGAAGCTCTTTCCGCTTTAAAAGCAATGGGGCTTATTGATATAAAACAAGGTTCAGGTACATTTGTTAAAAGTAATCAATCCAATCAGCTCGATTTCCCCTTATCAACTGCCATTTTAACAAATAAGCAAGATATCTCACATTTGTTAGAAGTACGTAAAATTATCGAAGTAGGTACAGCGGCTAGCGCAGCCATTCATCGAACAGAAGAAGACATACAGTCAATGATGCAAATTTTAGATGAGATGAAACAAGTACAAGGAGATGGAGAGCTAGGAGAAAAAGTGGATTTTCAATTTCACGCTGCCATTTCTGCAGCATCTCAAAACCCCCTACTTACAACTATATTGGACCAGGTTTCAGGTTTAATGATCGAAACGATGAAAGAGACACGCCGTATTTGGTTGTACTCTAAAAAAATTACAAGTGAAAAGCTGTATGATGAACATATGCAAATTTTCCTCGCGATTAAACAGCAAAATGAAGAGCTCGCAAAACATGCTATGACTTCGCATTTAAGTAATGTGGAGAAGGTTTTAATGCAATATTTTGAAACAACTGAATCTATGAAATAACAGCAGCTGCCTAATTAAAAAATAGGCAGCTTTTGAATTTTTTGAAAATTAATAATAAACACCTTTTATTCATCTGAACAGTTGTAGTATTATAAAAACTAAGTCATCAGATGACCTGTTGAATTTCGGGTAATAGAGATGAAAAGGAGCGATTGTCATGAAAGTAACACTTTTTGCTACTTGTTTAGTTGATATGTTTCAAGGTGATGTAGGAAAAGCCGTTGTTGAAGTTCTCGAAAGGCTCGGCTGTGACCTAGACTTTCCTGAAAATCAAATTTGTTGCGGGCAGCCTGCATACAATAGTGGCTATGTAAAAGAATCTAAAAATGCTATGAAAAAAATGATCACAGCTTTTGAACATGCTGAATACGTCGTCTCCCCTTCTGGTTCCTGCGCTTATATGTTTAAGGAATATCCAGAAGTGTTTAAGGGAGATCCTGTTTGGGAGCCAAAAGCGCAAGCATTGGCAGATAAAACATATGAATTTACAGAGTTTATCGTAGATGTATTAAAGGTCGAGGATGTAGGTGCACATTTAGAGGGCAAGGCTACTTATCATACCTCCTGTCATATGACACGTCTACTTGGTGTTACAGATGCACCTTTTAAATTATTAAATCAAGTTAAAGGCTTACAGTATGTAGAACTCCCAGGAAAAGATCGATGTTGTGGATTTGGCGGAACATTTTCAGTAAAAATGGGCAATATTTCAGGAGAAATGGTCAATGAAAAAGTACAAAATGTTGAAGAAACGGGGGCTGACATTTTAATCGGTGCCGATGCTGGTTGCTTAATCAATATTGGCGGCCGAATTAACCGTCAAGGTAAGCCTATTAAAGTCATGCATATTGCGGAAGTATTAAATTGCCACTAGGAGGGGGTAAAAGAAATGTCCATGAAAACAAGTGATGAACGCTTTAACCATCGAGTATCGAAAGAATTAGAAAATACGTTTATGCGCGGAGCTGTGTCAAGCGCACAGGAGCGCTTTCAAACACGTCGGCTAAAACAAGCTGATGAGCTCGGACATTGGGAGGAATGGCGCTCTCACGGAGAAGAAATTCGAAAGCATGTGTTAGCGAACTTAGATTATTACTTATATCAGCTAAGTGAAAACGTCTCTAAAAGAGGTGGACATGTTTACTTTGCGCAAACAGCGAAAGAAGCGACAGACTATATTCAAAGTATCGCTAAAAAGAAAAATGCTGCTAAAATTGTGAAATCAAAATCTATGGTGACAGAGGAAATTGATTTAAACGCTGCTTTAGAAAAGCTCGGGTGTGAGGTCATTGAAACAGATCTTGGAGAGTACATTTTGCAAGTAGATGATCACGAGCCACCCTCTCATATCGTTGCTCCAGCTTTGCATAAAAATAAGGAGCAGATTCGTGACATTTTTAAAGAAAAACAAGGTTATGAGAAAACCGAAAAGCCTGAAGAACTAGCTCTATATGTCCGTGAAAAGTTAAGAAATGAATATTTAACAGCAGACATTGGCATCACAGGCTGTAACTTTGCTATTGCCGAGAGCGGCTCGATTACGCTCGTGACAAATGAAGGGAACGCAGATCTAGTAACAGCCTTGCCGAAAACGCAAATTACGGTAATGGGGATGGAAAGAATTGTTCCTACATTTGAAGAGATGGAAGTGCTAGTAAGCTTATTAACAAGAAGCGCAGTTGGGCAAAAGCTAACAAGCTATATTACTACATTAACGGGGATCAAAGATGAAGGTGACACAGATGGACCAGAGGAATTCCATTTAGTAATCGTCGATAATGGACGTTCTGATATTTTAGGCAGTGAGTTCCAGCCTATTTTACAATGTATTCGCTGTGCAGCCTGTGTTAATGCTTGTCCTGTTTATCGTCATGTTGGTGGGCATGCTTATGGTTCTATCTATTCTGGGCCAGTAGGTGTCGTTCTTTCACCATTATTAGGGGGCTATGAGGATTTTAAAGAGTTACCATATGCCTCCACATTATGTGGTGCCTGCACTGATGCTTGTCCTGTTAAAATACCGTTACATCAGCTTATTCATAGACATCGACAAGTAATTGTTGAAAATGAAGGTAAAGCTCCTGTATCAGAAAAGTTATTAATGAAGGCCTTTGGTTTAGGTGCTTCCTCCCCTACCCTATATAAAATGGCGACAAAAATGGCTTCACCAGCAATGGCTCCATTTACAAAAGATCAGAAAATTTCAAATGGCCCAGGCCCACTAAAAGCATGGACGGAAGCAAGGGATTTTCCAGCCCCAAATAAAGATAATTTCCGCGACTGGTTTAAACACCGCCAAAGAGGAGGCGATGAAAAATGACAGGTACTATTGAAAATAGAGATGTATTTTTATCAAACATTGCGAAACAACTTGGACGTGAACCAAAAACAGAACTTGCACGACCTACATGGCAGTATCAACCACAAGATCGAGTTCTAAAAGAAGCAACAAAAGATGAGTTAGTAGAGGTTTTAGTTGAACAATGCAAAAATATTCATACGGATATTGTCATTTCAAATACAACTAACCTTCCTGCAGATTTACAAAAAGTAGTTAAAAATTATGGAGGTCATTCTGTTATAACATGGAAAGACGAGCGTTTCCAAAGCTATGGCCTATCATCATTGATGACCGAGCAATGGCCTAAAGAAAATATTCAGCTGTATGAATGGAACTCGGAGCAGCAAGAGGAAAATATTCGACAGGCTGAAAAAGCGAACATTGGCATTACAATTAGTGAAATAACATTAGCAGAATCAGGAACTGCTGTACTTTTTAGTGATACGGATAAAGGTAGATCGGTTAGCTTTTTACCAGAGAAGTCTATTATTTTAATTCCTAAAAGCACCATCGTTCCACGAATGACTCAAGCAGCTCGTTGGATTAGCGAAAAGGTCAGAAATGGCGAGCAAATTGCATCCTGCATCAACTTTATAACAGGACCAAGTAATTCTGCAGATATCGAAATGATTCTTATTGTTGGTGTACACGGACCAGTTAAAGCCACTTATATTGTGATTGAGGATCAGTAGATCAATTTCTCCTTGGCTGAATGAAGATAAACCAGGCATACTTCGCGCTGAAGAAATGCCTGGTTTTCTATGTTGCAACTGATAATCTCGCTGATGGATGGTTACGGAATCGCTGATAAAACTACAACTATCGCTGATAAACTCTCACTAATCGCCGATAAAACTGCTATTATCGCTGATAAACCCTCACTAATCGCTGATAAAACAGCGCTTTTCGCCGATACATTAATTTGCTACACTCTCAGCTACTATCTTTTGTTCATAAAACTCTGGATGTGCTTCTTTTAAGACAGATGTTCGTAGCATAACTAGTGATATCGTCACGATAATTACACTCGTGATAAGTAAAATAATCGTTGCTGGGAAAGTATCGTACAAGATGCCGTAAACGACCATACCAATCGGCATCATTGACATTGCCATTGTTTCCATTAATCCTAATACGCGTCCACGGTATTCTTCGGAAATCAGCCTTTGCATATAAACCCCAATTGGCATGTTAATCCCCATTTCAAAAATAGCGAAAATAAAGTAGACTACAATATAAAAGATAACGATGGCTAAATAGGATAAATTCGTTACTAATGGAACAACAGCTAGACCTAAGCTGCTAGCCAACAGCAATAAGCTGACTTTAGAAAAACGTAGTGGCGCCTTAACCTCTTTCCGTGTAGCGAAAACGAGGGAAGCAACAAGCATTCCAAGCGCACCCGAAGCCTCTATAAAACCAAAATGAGTTGATTTTACTTTTAGTAATTCAATAATAATATAGGTCCCCCCAACAACGATGGCAGAGAAAAACAAATTAATCCATAGTGAAAGCCACATTACTGTTTTAACAACTTTTTGTTGCTTAATATAACGAAAGCCGCTAGCAAGCCCAGCCCATATCTTTTCCTTTTCTACAGTCTGTTCTCTTGTACTATAGAGAGTAAAATTCATAGTTGCTTCTAAGCAAAACGCAATCACATAGGCCACTAAATGTACAAGTAAAAATGCTTCCATGGAGAAAAATCCATACATCATTCCCCCGATGACTGGCCCCCCAATTGCTGCAATCGACACTGACATTTGATTGAATGACATTGCTTTCTGTAGGCGTTCTGGATTTACTAGTGTTGCGATAGAGGAAGAAAATGTTACACCTGAAAAGGCTGAGCATATTGTATTAAAAACTGTTGCTATATAAATGGCATAAATCGACAAACCGACTATTTCTGTATAGAGGAGTAACCCACTAACAGTCAATATTGTACCTGCTTGAGCTAATAAAATTGTGCGTTTCTTTGAATAATTATCAGCTACATAACCTGCCAGTGGTGCGACTAATGCTCGAGGCAAAATGGAACATATCATTGTTGTCGCAAAACTCATCGCTGACCCTGTCAATGCCAAAATATATAAACCTATCCCAAACGACAGTACATTAGACCCTAACAACGAGATCATTTTACTGGCTGTAAATGTCCATAAATGATACGTCGCCTTTTTATATTTTGCCGCTTCATTCATCTAAAAATCCCCCTATACTTTAATTAGGTTAAAAAGTTTAATTTAATTAAACAAAATATAACATACCTTCCTCTTTTCACGCAACAAAAAGTTTAATATAATTAAACAAAGGACATGTTTTAATAAGGAGGCAAGGCAGTGGACTCTTTAGGCACACGAATTCGCAAATTAAGGAAGGAACGAAAATTAACATTAGAGGCACTTGCTGGTGATCGTCTAACAAAAGGTATGTTAAGCCAAATTGAAAATGATAAGGCCAAGCCTTCGATGGAAAGTCTTGATTATATAGCGGAACGTTTAGGCGTAAAAGCTAGTGAATTGCTTGAACAAGTAACCCCCTCTTCCATACGTCATCTTTTAGAGCATGTAGAAATTTTATTTGCTGAATTAAAACTTGGTAATACAGATAATGTACAGCAAATTGTAGAGATGATTAAGCCTTATGTAGAAGAGCTTTCGCTTAGTTATGAGGCAGGGCGTTTACTGTATATATATGCAGCAGCACAACATCATGCGAGATTAACGACCTGGGAATCACCGCTTCAACAGGCACGCATTATGTTTAAAGAAATTAATTTACTAAGTCATTGGTTTGAAACCTATATTTTACAGTTGGGCATATTATCGGAAGAACGAAAGTACAAAATGGCTTATTCTTGTATTTTGCATGCGAAAGAAGAAGTTGAGCAGGAAAATTACCAATTAGATTCGAGAGATACTGTGAAAATGGCTTATTATATTAGCGTTTTTCAGTTAGCAATTGGCGAATATGAAGAAGGTAAACAGCTTATATATGAGACCATTACCAATGCACATAAAAATCAATTTTACTCTTATATAGATGATATGTATCGTATTGGGGCGTTTTGTGCCATGATTGACCATGATTTCGAGCAAGTAGAGCATATGCTGAAGAAGCTAGAGCAGTATCGGATTTTTGCCGAACAAATGAGTGTGGATGCTTTGATTTTCGTATTAAGAGCGCATTATTATAACAATTACACGCACGATTATCAGCAGGCACTAGAAGAAATAGAGCGTTTTGGTACACTTATGCATGATAGCTCGGTTATTTTCGAAAAAAACTTTTACTATTCAGAAAAAGGAAAATCCTTATATTTACTAGGTCAATATGAAGAAGCTAAGGAAGCATTTGAACAGTTTACAAACAATCCTCCATTCATCTTACATCCCTTTGACATATTAAGTTTAAATGAGAGCTTTTCCTATAAAGCTCTTTGCTATGCACACTTCGGTGAGTTAACAACAGCCTACGAAATCGCAAAAATGGCCTATATGGATTCTCAGGATTTAATCAATCTGCCCTATAAAGAAAAAATTGAGGAAACATATTATTCAATTAAAGCACAAATTAATTCGGTTCAATAGATAAAAGGGAATGCACATTTAAAAATTTATGTGCATTCCCTTCAGACTTTTAGCTCGATTTATCTCTCTTTATTTCCTTCTGAATCTTGCGAAGAGCTTTTTTCGAACCGCGCTCTATATCATGCTGAAGCTTTCGTTCTTTATAGTCCACAAACAATGTCTCTACATCATATCCTTCAGGGTATAATTCTGTTGCCGGTAGCTCTAATGCCAGACGCTTGACATTTACCTTTATGAATTCTTCCTCATAGAACACAACAATATTATAGAAATTATCCATCTCTTGATAAACAATTCCAACGTCATCATGGTCTAACAGCTTCACACGATCTCCCTTTTTAAAATCATACTTTACTTTTGTTCTCTCTTGCTCAATCTTAGGCTTCTTGATTTTACTATCATTTACTCGCTCTAGTAGGTAATCCTTATTGTCAATATAGCCCTTCGCTCTTTGTAATACAGTTTCACGTATATTCATTTTCTTAGAAATCCATAGGGCGTTACTTTCTCCAGATGTTCCGATCACTAATTTATACAAAGGTTCTAATGTTTCACTATTAAAACGCATAGCCGCATTCATAAAATCACTATGCATTTCAGAGAAACGCTTAATTTCTCCATAGTGAGTAGTTGCCACTGTCATACAGCCCATATGATAGAACTCCTCTAAAATGGAAATCGCCAGTGCTGCTCCTTCATTTGGTTCCGTACCGCTTCCTATTTCATCAAATAGCAAAAGAGTATTATTATTGGATGCCCTCATAATATCTGAAAGATTTTTCATATGGGATGAAAACGTACTAAGTGCATTTTCAATACTTTGATTGTCCCCAATGTCTACAAAAATATGATCAAATACAGCTATTTCAGTACCTTTATCTGCAACAATATGGAAGCCTGACATAGTAGCCAATGTTAACAAGCCAATGGTTTTTAGGACAACGGTTTTACCACCAGCATTCGGTCCTGTAATGATTAAGCTGCGATAGTCTTTACCAATTTCAAAATGAAGTGGCACCGCCTCACCTGTTAACAGTGGATGCTTACAATTAACAAGCTTAATATAGCCATAATCATTTAAGTTCGGTTCTATGCCTCCAATATGCTTGCTAAACTTAGCTTTGGCAAACACCATATCATACTGGCTAATTAACTCCATGTTGATATTGATTTCACGGATATTTTCCATTAGTAGCCCAGATAATGTCGCCAAAATTTGATATTCCTCTACCGCTTCTTCTGCTTTCAAAGTGGCCAATTCCACATTTAATTTAGTTACTGTACTTGGCTCCATAAAGACCGTTGCACCTTTAGACGAAACCTCCACAATTGTCCCTTGCACATGATTTTTATAGGAAGCTTTAATGGGAATCGTGTATCGATCATCCTTTTTACTTATAAAAAATTCCTGGATATATGTTTTATTTGCACTATTATTCAAAAATTTAGTTAAGCGGTCTTTAATTTTTTCCTCTGTTGTTTCAATATGAATTCGGATACGCTTTAACTCTCTACTAGCAGCTGAATCAACACGATTAGCTTTTATAGCAAAGTTAATTTCCTCTTCCACACTTTTAAATTCAGACATCGAATTAGCATAGGATGCAAGTACTGGCGCAAAAAATTCCTTTTCCAGCATAAACTTTTTAATTCTTCTACAGCCTCTTAAAAAGTCTGAGATGCTAACCAATTCACTAGGGTCTAAAATAATTCCCTTTTCAAGTTTTTTAATCGTATTGTCAATATTTGATACCCCTAAAAACGGAACATGACCTTCCGCATCTAAAATTGCTCGTGCCTCTGTCGTTTCATTCAAACGATTTTTAACTACTGTCAAGTTTGGGCTCGGCGTTAATTTATCTAATAACTGTTTACCTAATCCACTGACACAGTATGATTTAACGATTTCCTTCAATTCATTGTATTGTAACTTCTCAAAAGTAGTATGATTCATTTTAAATTCTCCTCACTATGATTTTTCCATAATCATTCATGAAGATACCTACTCATTAGATATCAATGATTTTTTATTCAATTAAAAAAGACAAAAAAGCTGTGGGGATCCCACAGCTTTTTACATTACAAGGCATGTGTAAGAAGCATCGTGAAAAAGACCTCATCAAAATGAAGTACATTCAGAGCATTACACGCTTTATAAAGTATTGTAGGTATCTTCATAGGTATCGAAATAAATCCACGACTAAATAAGGGGTCACTTTATGACACAAATCCCCTGTCGTCATTAAATTTATTTCATTAAGTTGTTCCTATTTAGAACCTACCGCACTCATCAAAAAGCACCTCTCATTAATTTATAATATTCATCATTGTTATCTAATTGATTGACATAATATTACTATATGCTGACAAAAAAGTAAAGTTGCTTATTTTTGTCTAACATGGACTAGCGATTTGCTTATGTTCGTTTTTTCTTTGGATATTCAAAAAATAAGATACAAATTGCTATGATAATTTGTTAATAACAAACAAAAAAACTACAAATAAGCAGCCTAGACCAATCATTATGTAAATTATTTTAGTAACCTCATAAGGTAATTTATCTAACCAAAGTGCTAAAAAGTCCCAAAGAATAGAGCCACTTCCACCAACACCTACATCATCATGTACTTTCGGATTATGTCGGATTCCAAAAATTAAGAAACCTATTCCTAAGATTAACAATACAATACTCATACTTTCCAAAGCATTTTGCCTCTCTAATAGTCTAAAAATTACCTCTTCTTTAAATAAGAATTTAGATGACCTAATCTTTTAAACTTTTTATCGTACGATTTTCTTCTATTTAAATTATCTAGCCAGAAAGTCGCTTTTTCCAAGTCACCATTCTTAATAAAAGCTTTTATAATTTTATTAAAATTGGGGCTGTATCGAAATTCTTCACGCTCTACGATACTCAATCCTTTATGAAAATTATCTGAAGCCTCTTTATACTCCTTTAACTCTGAGTATAATAGCCCGATATAAATATATGCACTTGATATTTCCCTACGAGTCAATGGCTGTTTCAGAGCATTCGTCATTATATCAATCGCTTTATTTTTCATAAGAAAAACATCATATAGATTGGCTTTTCTGACTATACGAATATACTTTCTTGACGCTTTATCTTTTGATGAATTATTTATCTTTATTTCCCCCAGTTACTTTCCCAGCAATATAAACAAAATTGAATCTAAAGCCGTCATCAAATATTTCTTCTCAAGTTGTATTATATAGCTATCCGTTCCATGCACCATCTTCTTCCACATGACTTATTTTTGCACAAAGATAACCAACTATATATTCTCTACTTGTCATTTCTTCAACATCTTGATTAGCAACTAGTTCTTCTATAGCTTCCGAAATAATGTGCCATAATTCTGTGGTTTCATATATGGATGAATCATTTTATTCACTACTTTCTATTTTTGACCGAATTTGTTTTCTTTTTTATTTGACCCCCCTGGAATTCCTTACTGTATAATCTCCCTAGTTTGAATACCAGAAATATATTACCATACATATATTTCATAGTTATATGGCAATTTTTAGGAGGGGTTTTATTACAATCTCCAAAAGGTTAATCCATACAAAAAGGACCTGTAGAAAATTTCTACAAGTCCTTTTTTAGGCAGATTTATGATGTGCTCTTCTCACTTCAATGATTTTCGAACCTGAAAACAGTAGTAAGGCTGCCCAAATAATGCTAAATGCTAATAGCTCTATTTGACTAAACGGTTCTTTGTAAAGCACGATCCCTAAAACTAACACAATCGTTGGGGATACGTATTGAATAAAGCCTAATAAATAGAGTGGAATATTTTGTGCACCTTTTGCAAATAAAATTAATGGCACTGCTGTCACTATACCACTCACAATCATGAGGATGTCTGTTTGCACATCAACATGTAAAAATGAGGCTTGATTCGTTGTAAAAAGGTAAATATAGTAGCCTAATGCAAACGGTAGAATAAATAACGTTTCTATGGCTAGACCTCTTGTCGCATCAAGCGTAATTTTCTTTTTCAAAACACCGTAAATGGCGAAGGATAAAGCAATAAGAAGTGCTACCCATGGGATTGACCCATAATTAATCGTTAAAATAATTACTGCGATAAAGGCAATTCCTGTAGCTGCCCATTGCGCACGACTAAGTGCTTCTTTAAAGAAAATAACCCCAAAAATAACTGACAGTAAAGGATTAATATAATAGCCTAAGCTCGTTTCAATTAAGTGGTTATGAGTAACTGCCCAAATATATAAATACCAGTTCATTGAAATAACAAATGAAGCTCCAGCAAGCTGCCAAAAATGCTTTTGGTGTGACCACAAATATTTTAAGTCTGCGAGAAGATCCTTGCGCATTCCAAATACTATTACTGTTAGTACTGTAAAGACAAAGGACCAAATGACGCGCGATAATAAAATTTCCATACTCGGCACATGCTCAAGCAACTTCCAATAAAGCGGAAACGCCCCCCAAAAAGCATAGGCTAAAAATGCCGACAAAACCCCTTTTTTCTCATTTGACATTGCCTCAAACTCTCCTACTCCGTAAGAATCTATACGACTTTGCGTAATCACCATTTAAAGAATAGACTAATTATAGGACTTTGATTGGAAAGTGTAAATGCCAAATTTTAATAAATTGGTAGTAATGAACGTTACTCTTTATGTTCAGATTCAAGCTCAGAAATATATTTACGCACCATACTATAGCTGATATCAGGATTAATTTGACGTTTAATACGAATATGAATTTCTTTAATACCAACACCCTGCTCTCGCATATCGCGAATCATAGATTTTAACGGTCCAGACAGTGATTCCTTAGATAAAGCAGTATGTTTACTTAATTCAATTAAAAGCACTGTATTTTGTCGGCGAATTTCCTTCAGCTCTTCAACGACACAATTATATTCCATTAACTTTTTTTGCAAGACCGCATTTTGCTGCTTCATTTTTTGCATATCATCTATAAGCTGTACATTTTGTTTTTTAAAATTTTTTTGATCCTGCTCCAAATCATGTTGCTTCTCATCTAAATTTTTATGTAAAGTATGATATAGCTCTTCTATATGCATCAATTCTTGATAGCGACTTTGCGATAACAGCATCAGTGTTTCTGTTATATCAATAGAAAGTGTTCCATCTTTTAACGTTGCACACGATAATGTAGTTGGATTTATTTTGTTCATAGACTTTTCTTCACTCCATCACTAATTAGTTCGTGTAATGGCATAGCTTTGTTTAACATTTTTCCGCTTCCTTTGAAAAAAATTTTCATTGGTCTAATTATCATATTAATTTCTATTTTGTCAATATAAAAAAGCTTCTTGCAAAAAGAGATGCAAGAAGCTTCAAGATTACATTTTTTTCAGTTTTTCGTATTCAAGTTGCAGACGTTCGATACGTTTACGGCCTTCCTCACGATTTCTCGCTGTTTCGGCTTGAATTTGCTTCGTTTCTTGAATACCAGACATAATTGTTTGCCAAGTCGTTTCAATTGTTTCGATTTTAATGCTTGGGCTACCAGCCGCACGCGCGATATTAACACTGTTTTTACTAATATTTTCGGCATTACGTACAAGCATTTCATTCGTACGTCGGTCTAATTCAATCATTGAATCTGAAATAAGCTTTTGGCGCTTTAACGTCACCGCATGAATAAGTCCTTGCTTGAATATAGGAATTGTCGTCACAAACGCAGAGTTAATTTTAGCAATTAAATGGTTATTCCCTTGCTGCATTAATCGAATTTGTGGGGCAGACTGGAATGAAACTTGTTGCGCCATTTCTAAATCATAACGGCGTTGTTCTAGTAAATCTACCGCACGTAGCATCGTTTCGTATTCCATTGCCGCTAATTGATCGCCTGTTTGTGCTTTTTGTTCTAGTGCTGGTAATGATGAACGTACTTCATCTGTTTTCACTTCAATTGCCGCAATAAATTTACTTAAAGTTTGGAAATAGTTTAAGTTTTGATCATATAAGTTTTCAAGATCAATTGTATTACGTTTCATTTCACCTTCGTATTTTTGAACTTCATGGAAAATGACATCCACTTCTTTATTCATGCTGTCATATTTGGATAGAAACTTTTCTAATTGTTCCTTTCCCTTACTGAACAGCTTCGTAAGGAAGCCTCCTTTTTTGTCCTCTGCAAAATCTTGAGGATCAAATTTATCCATTATTCTATTTAAATTATTTAATAATACACTTGATTCCTCAAGCTTACTTGTTTTCATCGTTGCTAGCATTTTATCTGAAAAAGTAGAAATACCATTCGCAGTTTCTTTTCCTAGCTCTAGCATAGCAATTTGGTCTTTGACATCAATTTTTTGTGCTAATGCATGGACCTCAGGATCTTGCTTTAACGCAAGTTGATTTTGAGCAATTTGTGATAGCTCTTGCTCAGAAACAAGTACTGGTTTTTTTGGCTCTTGCTCCACCTGTAATAATGGATTAGGCTGTAATAATGGATTTTCTGATGCGAATGGATCCTTTGATTTTAATAGGTCGTTGTCGAATTCAGACATAAAAGTTTTACCCCCTGCGATTTATCTCTTTTATTTACATACGATTTCAAGCTGAAAAAGTTTCATTTTAGTCAAGCCTTACAAAATAAGAGTCACTATATATATAAGAACCCTCTTGAAGTTCTAGTTGAAAGCTATAATGAGCTGTGTTACTACTATTGACAAAAAGCTTTAAATGCTCACGATTATTTAAGATTTTTGCCAATTCATCACTCATAGGTAGCTGCTGCTCAAGCTTCACAAAGAACTGTTCTTTCTCCTCGTGTGTTGCTAGGCGTTGAATTGGTGATTTTTTTAATAAAGATTCAATCTTTGCTTGAGATAACATAGCTTCACCCTCTTATATAAATTATAGCTTGTTTCATTAGGAAATTCGACTGAATCCACGAAATACTTTACATTGTTTTCTATTATTAGCATATTTGGGTTGCAGACCATAACATGGGCTTGATTTTATGTGTGAAAACAAAGCGACACAACATCATGAAGATTTCCTTGACCATTCAATACTATAAAAAAAGCAGCTACTTTATGTAGCTGCTTTCCACATCATGTTGTCACTTTTAACACGGTTTTAATTTTCTTAATAACGCCACCTGAACTATAAGTTAGCACACTGCGTTTATAGAATGATATGCTGAATAAATAAGCTACAATAATTGTCGCTATTAAAATACCTAGCGATATAAGTGGTACCATTACTCCTATATCAGTAGCCCCGATACGCATCGGCATGACCATTCCTGACGTAAATGGAATATAAGAGAATATCTTAATCAAAATTGTATCTGGATTGCCAATCCCTGAGATCATAACATAGAAACCTATTAATGTAATCATCATGGCTGGCATTAATACTTGACCTGCTTCTTCAACTTTAGACACTAAAGAACCGAATAATGCCCCAACAATTAAATAAAGAATAATTGTTAATAGCAGGAATAGAATTGCATATATCACGTAACTTATCGATAATTCTTTAACAATGCTAGCTGCCATATCCCAAATAACGCCGTTCTTCGCAAATTTTGCATAGATTAGGAAGACAACTGCAATAATACCCATCTGTGTTAATGCGAGTAATAGTACACCAGCAATTTTTGCTTTAAAATGGGTAGCTGGCTTTACACTTACTAGTAGCATTTCCATTGCACGTGAACCTTTTTCAGATGCAATTTCCGTTGTAATCATAGACAGGAATGTAGAAATAAAGAAATAGATTAAAATACCAACTGCATAAGATACCCATAATCCTGATTGTTTTTCTTCTTCGCTTTTACCGTCAGCAGTTTGTTTATTTAAGTTTTTATTAGAAATAATCGTTTTTGCACCAATAATTTGAGTTGCTTGGTCTGGTGTTAGTGATAACTGTTGTACGGTATAATTTTGGCCAGCAAGTTGCAGTATCGAATTTAACGCTGCTTGATCATTTAATTTCAACGGCGTGAAAGTGGCAATTTCAGCATTTAGCTGACCATTTTGATCTGTTATTTTAATGATTGCATCTAGCTTTTCGTCCTTGACCTTTTTCTCTAGCGCCGATATATTTGATTCATTTTGTATAAATTTCATATCGCCATTTGATACAAAGAGACCGCTTAAATCGGCTGTTGTTTCATTGACGATTGCAATTTGTTGTGCATGATCACTGCCTGTAAAAAGCTCTTTAATATCCGACCAGAAAATTGCGACAGACATCCCCAGTATATAAATGCATGTCATTACAACAAAGGATTTTGATTTTAATTTTGATTTGTAAAGCTGTTTCATTAATAAATTAAACTTCGACAATGTTGCCACCTACCTTATCCTTAAAGATCTCATCTAACGATAAGTAATCTAAACTAAATTTTTCAATATATTTACCATTCGAAAGCTGTTCGAAAATGCTTTGCGCAAAGCTCTCATCCTCTAGAGTGAGCACTGTTTGCTCTTTCTCTTCTCGAACATCCTTGACACCTTCTAGTGCCAATAATTGAGTTGTCGACCACTCTGTACGTACTGCTAATCTTGTTTTTCCGTATTGTTTCTTTAAATCTACTAGACTACCTGAGAATAACGAGACTCCACGTTTTAATAGACAAAGATGATCGCATAGTTCCTCTACGTTATCCATTTGGTGACTGGAGAACAAAATCGTCGTACCCTGGTCTTTTAAAAGCAAGATGGCATCCTTTAGTAAATCTTTATTCACGGGATCAAGTCCACTGAATGGTTCGTCTAGAATTAAGAACTGCGGTTTATGAATAAAGCTAGCAATCAGTTGTACTTTTTGCTGATTCCCTTTTGATAAAGTTTCAGCCTTATCTTTCCGTCTATCTTCGAGCTCAAATCGGCTAATCCAGAAGTCAATGTCCTTCTTTAACTCCGACTTTTTCATTCCACGTAGCTCGCCAAAAAAGTGAAGCTGATCCTCTACCTTCATCGTCGGAAAAATGCCTCGCTCCTCTGGTAAATAGCCAAGTATATCACGGTTGATGGCATTAACGGGTTTGCCATCCCATGTAATAGTGCCAGCCGTTGTCTCCTGTAAATCTAAAATCATTCGGAACGTCGTTGTCTTACCGGCTCCGTTTTGTCCAATCAGCCCAAAAATCTCCCCTTTTTTAATAGTAAAGTTAAGATTATCGACCGCTGTGAAATCTTTGTATTTCTTTGTGACACGCTCTAATTGTAATGTCATCTTTTTTCCTCCTTAGCCTTCAAATATATGTAATTCTCGTTGTAGTCCTTTTTTACGTTTTTCAACCTTCAAAATCTGCATACACATAATCATTACGACTACAAAATTTAAGAACGAAACTCCCGTGTTTAAGAATCTTTCTGTTGATTCACCAAGTCCAATATAAAGATTGATAAATCCAATTGATAGATTAAGAAATGTTACTGCTATAAAAAGACGGCTTATTGATTTTAAGTATTTTATTTTTGTAGAACTATCTGAAAATAATTCAAATGGACCTTCAGATTTCTTTTTGCGGTAATAAGCCCATACTCCAAATTTTGAAACAAACTCAATATTCATCGTTTCTAAAAAATCAAAGTAGTCCTGACCTTTACCTTTGACTAGTTCATTGCGATAAATGTATTGTCCAGGTTCCCCTTTTTCAAAAATGAAGTAACCCAACATTGTACGATTTAGATGCCAACCTTGTTCCGCCATTTCATTAACCCACGCTTCTTCTTGTTCATAATCAAGAAAAAAACGATACACTCTTTTTTTCATAAAGTACCACCTCCATTCTATTAATCTTATAAAACTGATACGAACTCCTGGTTAAATATGCGCCTTAAAAGTAGTTTTTATAACTATGCATTTAAATTAATCGATTTTTCTGATTTCCCGGAAAATAATTTTGAAGCAAATACGAAATCCCATACTAATGAAGCTTTCTTATTAAGTACTATAAGCACATTAGTTTATGCAACTATTTTTCAGCCATGCCTTCTCCTATATTAATCTGTAAACAGATACAAATCCTTCTTCAATTTATTGCGCACACGCACAAGTTTTAATAATGGAATAGAAAATAACACGACTACAAGAATATTAGTGATATTCATTGATAATTTAATCCAATCTATTGCCTGTGCTGAAAAAATCCCACTTAGACCAATTACACCTATAATCAAATTTAGAAGGATGAGCGATATTAGCAGAGAAATTTTTTGAGAAAGCTTACTAATTTTATTTTTCTTATCAGAGTAAAGTTCAAAAGGTCCATCATTTGCTGGCTTTCTAAAGAATACGAAATTGCCAGAACGATCTACCTGTTCAATTCCCGAGGACTTTAGAAATTCTAAGTATTCGTCTTCATATGAGGCACCAAATCGCTCCAATTCATCATACCGATAAATATAGCTACTTGGATCCCCACGTTCGAACGTAAAACGTATCCAAGTGAACTTTTTTAAATGCCAACCTTGGCTTGCCATATCGTTAACCCATTTCTCAATATCATAGGGGTTAACGACAAATCGATATTTATCCATTTGTTCCATCCCCCTTTGTTATACGGATGCCATTGTCAAAAAGTTCCCTTAATCTCAAAATTTCGTATTCAATTACTTTTTTTCCACTATCTGTAATGATATATTCCTTCTTTCGTCCATCACCATCTAGCGCCTCAATCCATCCTCGCTCGAGTAATGTTTTGATTGCTCCATATATCGTCCCCGCTCCAAGCCGAACGCGACCATTGCTCATTTCCTCTACCAGTTGCATGATGCCGTAACCATGCCTTGCATCAAATAAAGCTAATAAAATATAATAAACGCCTTCTGTTAATGGCGGATGCTCTTGAGTCATATAATTCCCCCTTTTTATATCGCCAAACAATATATCGTCTAACGATATACTTAAAATATATCAGCAGACGATATAGTTGTCAATACTGTTTTTTCCATAAAAAGTTACTAAAGATTTTCATATACGCAGTGTGACACTATGTTGTTGATTTGATTCACCTTGAGTGATTTTCGTGGCAACCCGAGCAGTTCTTCTTGTCCCCAAACGTTATTTGATTTCCAATGTCTGTTAATATTTTTATTGCATAAGGAATTGCTCTATGCTAGCATGTAAGTAATTACTTGCATGAAAGGAAGAATACTATTGTCAACAAAAAGCACCGCAGAAAGAATCCTTGATGCAGCTTTACAACTCGTTAGTGAGAAGGGCTATACTGCGGCAACAACTAAAGCAATAGCTGATTTAGCTGGGGTCAATGAAGTAACAATTTTTCGCCATTTCGGTAACAAGCGTGGTATTTTGAAAGCCATTATTGAGCAATTTTCCTATTTTCCTCTTTTGCAGGAAGAGATCAATAAAAATGTTACATGGGAATTGGAAACGGATTTACTAAATTTCTCTGTAAAGCATTTTAATTTTTTAATGTCTATTAAGGACTTTGTGATGATTGGCTTTAAGGAAGCGATGCAGTTCCCTGAAATTAATGAAGAGATTGCTAATATCCCTCTCCATATTAAAAATGAGCTAATTCATTATCTGCAGGAAATGCATGAAAGAGGGAAAATTAGAGAGATTGATTTTGAAGCAGCAGCGTTATCCCTTATCGCTGTTAATTTTGGTCATTTTATTTCACGGGCACGTTTAGGAACAATCGTTTCTGATATGCCAACTGAAATATTGTTAAAAACGAGCATTTCAATTTTTTCTAGGGGATTGGCTCCCTAGAAAAAATTTTTCCTTTCGATGCAAGTAAGTACTTACTTATATAGGAGGTCAATAATGAAAGGTTTACAAGCTTTATTTAAAATTCGAGAGACTTATATTGGCATTGTCATTACAATTGCATTTCAGGTAATTTTCTTTTCCGTATGGATGACTGCCTATGATGGTGTAAATGACAGAACAGAAAATTTAAAGATTGGACTAATTAGTGAAGATACTGGGATGGGTCAACAAGTAGTAAATGAAATAAAAGGAAAACTACCTTTTACAATAGAAAATTACACCTCTCTAGACAAAGCTGAGCAAGAATTAAATCAACGTGATATCCATATGATTATTCATATTCCAGGCAACTTTACGAGTCAATTAAAAGCAGGTAAAGAGGCTGAAATTATTTACTCTATCAATCAAGCAAATCCAAGTATCGCCAAAAATATGATGGACGGCGTAGCCAAGCAACTAACTGAGGAAATTAACCATAATATTTATCCTTTACAGCAAGGCAAGACCATTGAGGTATTTTCTCAAAAGTTCTCACAGCTTCCACTAGAGCAAAATACAGCACAACAAATTAACGAAGCCGTTGCTACAACAATTATGAGTTTAAAGGATCATACGATAGGTTCTACTATTATTAAAACGAATAATGTTGAAGAGTTTGCAGCGAATTTTGTGCCATTGATGGTTATTATTTCGTCGTTCGTTGGTGCAATGGTAATGATTATGCAGCATCAGCAGGCTGCACAACTTGTACAAGATTCAATTTCGAAATGGCAATTGTTCCTAGCAAGACAGCTTATTAATATCGGTGTAGCCTTCACCCTACCGCTTTTAACTATTGGCTTAATGCATCTATTTAATATTTCAAGTAAAGCAAACTTTTTAACAGTTTATCTTTTTCAAGCATTAATGTTTTGGGCTTTCCTCTGCTTGGCACAAGCCTTTATTATAATTTTTGGTAATTTGGGTATGATTTTTAATATTTGTGCTCTTTCGATTCAGCTTGTTACTTCAGGTGCTCTTGTTCCACAAGCAATGTTATCTGATTTTTACAATAAACTAGCGTCACTACTTCCAGCTACTTATGGAGCAGATGGCTATTACACAATTATCTTTGGTGGAAGCACAGATAATTTAATGAGTAATAGTAGTTCGTTAGGAATGATCATTGCTGTAACATTGGGCATTTCTGCAATGGCTGTTGCTTTTAGAAGATCAAAAGTAAAAAGAGAAAGTGAGCAAATCTCCCCTGCCACTGTTCAATAATATTGTCAAAAAGCGATGTACTAATGATGAGTTAGTACATCGCTTTTAAAGTTTAATCACAAAGCGGTCATGATATTTTTTAGTATGATGTGGAACTTTAAATAAAGGTGATTTTCGTTCAAGACTAGTCGAAAATTAGAGTCGCCTCCTCCGTTTATATTGTTGCTGTCGCACAGAAATCATTTGTTGCCTGTCGCTATATCAGAACGAAGAATCCAGTAGCTAATAGACTTTTTTCTTATTTTTGGAACTAAAAGTTTAAAGGGATAGCTTTATGCTCTCCCTTTTTGATACCATATTTTTTAATAAGAGAAAGAGCAGGAGGAAAAAGTGCCTCTAAAATTAGTTGTAGGGTTAGGTAGAGCCAACTTATGTTTGGAATCTTCCAACGGATCGATATCACTTAAACTAAAAGAGGCAGGCTCAAAATGAAGTGGACTTTTTAAGTTGGAAGGGAAATGTATGATGAAAAAAATAGAAATTGGTTTGTTTGCAATTGGTATAGTAATGGCGTTAATAGGTATGCCTTATTTATTGGGATATTCAACAAATGAATTTTTAAAGTATCCTTTGTATTTAGGATTGATATTAATGGTTGTCCCTATTCCTATAAAAATATCAAAAAGAAAGTAATTTGAATTAATGAATAGCACCGACAAATGATAGATTTTGTTCGAAATTTAGTTTGTCGACATTCTGAACACAAATCCAAGAGAGTCTGTACGTGCTTGATAGAGATTTTTTAAACGAGTATTAAGATTATTTTTTTGATCTGACGACTGCTTAGTAGACGTCTTTATATCTTTTAATAATTTTATTTTGGTTATTGTTAAGAGTCGAATTTGAGTCATTTGTCGTTGATATGACAGCGTTTCGAGTCTAATCCTGATGTTGATTTTAATGTTTACTTAGACTATTTTGTTCCACTCTTCTATCCTATTCTCCATCACTTTTCACCAATTCGCAAAATAGCCGCAAGTTGTTTATTCAAGGTACTTACGCTATCCGCAAAATCTTGGCGATACCATTGAATGATTAGGCCGATGATTGCGTTTGCTTGATAAGCACTATAATACTCAATGGATATCTCATCATGTATTTTATTATGGACTGTGATATCCCTTTTTAGCAGAGAGAAAATTCCATCAAATAACATGTAATAGTATGTCAAAGGCACATTTTTTGAAAAAACAATGCGATAGAACATTTTGAAGCGCTCAATATGATGAAAAATACGAATTGTCTTTGGATCTATTTGGTTTTTATCCAATGTTGTGACTGCACGGTACGGTTCCTCATAGGAATTATGCAAGTCCTCCATGATTTCATGAAAATATTCCTCAAATAGCCCTTCCTTTTGCTCATAGTGCAAGTAGAAGGTACCCCTGTTCACCTTTGCCACCCGACAAAGTTCTGCGATTGTTATATTTTCTAAAGGTTTCTCACTTAATAAAGTTAGTAAAGCATTATGTAATGCTTGCTTCGTTTTGACAACCCTTAAATCGTTAGCGCTCATATTTTTTATCCCCTTACTAAACAGATTTTTTCATATGTGTTGATTATTGAACAGTTCTGAGTTTTTTGCGCATTGAAATCGCTTACAAATCTATTATATTATTTTAATGAACACATGTTCAATATCTAACATAATATATAAATCGAAACAATCATAAATAATAGGAGGTTTTTGTGATGAGATTAGAAGGTAAAGTAGCAATCGTAACAGGCGCGGCGTCAGGTATGGGTAAAGCAATCGCAGAAGGTTATGCAAAAGAAGGAGCAAAGGTCGTAGTTTCTGACTTAAATTTAGAAGGTGCACAAGCAGTTGTTGAAGGTATCGAAGCAACTGGTGGCACAGCGATCGCTGTTCAAACAAATGTCGCTTCAACAGAAGACTTACAACGCTTATTTGATGAAACAAAAGATGCTTATGGCAAATTAGATATTTTAGTGAATAATGCTGGTATTATGGATGGTATGGAGCCAGTTGGTGAAGTTTCTGATGAACGATGGGACAAATTATTCGCGGTAAACACTACTGCTGTTATGCGTTCAATGCGTATGGCGACAGAGATTTTCCTTGCTCAAGGACATGGTGTCTTTGTTAACAATATTTCTGCTGGCGGTCTATATGGAGCACGTGCTGGGGCTGCCTACACTGCTTCTAAGCATGCTGTTGTTGGTCTCACTAAAAACACGGCATTTATGTATGCAGATAAAAATATTCGCTGTAATGGTATCGCTCCAGGTGCAGTTATCACAAACATTGCTTCTACTATGACAAATGTGAGTCAAACAGGTGCAGCTCGCCAAGCACTAGGTTTATCCATTAACCCTCGTGCTGGACAACCTGAGGAAATCGCTCAGCTTGCTATTTTCCTTGGCTCAGATGAAGCAAGCTTTGTCAACGGACAAGTAATTGCTGTTGATGGTGGTTGGACAGCTTACTAAGTTTTAACATACGAAAAAGCACGCACATGAAATTCAATTGTGCGTGCTTTTTTTTCATTTTAAATTAAATCTTTTACACTCTTTTTGCTGGAATTAAATAGCCAATCAAAGCACCAATTAACGCTGGTAATATCCATCCTAAGCCTATATCGTATAAAGGTAAAAAGTTCGAATAAGCTTTCTCAATCGCATCAAAAATACTTAATTTCGTTGTAGGAATGCTAACTACTAATGCTTTATAGCCATCAATGAAACTAATAAAAATTGTAAAAATCATAGTAATCGCATATACCGTTTGCTTATTTTTAAATAGTGATGAACATAATGCAAGGACAATTAAGACAATTGCTAGCGGATATAAGAACATCAGCACTGGAATGGCAAACTTAATAATATTCGTTAATCCGAAGTTGGCAATTGTAAATGATACAGCGCACAATAACAAAACAAACCATTTATAGCTTATTTTTGGGAACACTTCGTGAAAAAACTCACTACAAGATGTGATTAAGCCAATACTTGTTTTTAAACAAGCAAGGACAATAATAACTGCCAATAAAATAGCCCCAAATGAGCCAAAATAGTGATCTGCCACTGCAGCAAATATTAAACCACCGTTATCAAATGTACCAACAGCATCAATACTCGATGCCCCCATATACGTTATTAAACCGTATATTAACATCATTAATACCATGGCAAAAATACCAGATTTCCACGTTGTTTTAGCAATTCCCTTTCTATCAGTTATTCCTGCGCTTTTAATCGCGTTAATAACGACAATACCAAAAGCTAATGAGGCTAACGCATCCATTGTGTTATAGCCTTCTTTAAAGCCTGTCATAAATGCCGAATCAATATAGTCTCCCATAGGCTGCTGGAAATGCCCCATTGGTTTTACAATACTAATAATAATTAAAATAAATAACACAATCAAAAATGCTGGTGTTAAATATTTTCCGATATAATCCATAATTTTCGCTGGATTCAATGAGAAATAAAAAACGATGGCAAAAAATACGAAGCTAAATAAAGCAAGGAAAAGTGTTGTATGCTCAGCTTGTATATATGGTTCAAAGCCGACAACAAACGGAACTGTTGCTGTACGTGGGATCGCAAAAAAAGGACCGATCGTTAAATAGAGAGCTAATGAAAAGATGACACCGAATATAGGGTGAACACGATTCGCTAAGTCACGCAAACCGTTACTACCTGATAAACCAATAGCTAAAATACCTAGAAACGGTAAACCGATAGCTGTTACTAAAAATCCAATTAGGCCAAACCAAAAGTTGGTTCCTGCTAATTGTCCAAGCTGAATTGGAAAAATAAGATTCCCCGCTCCAAAAAACAGTCCGAAAAGCATCGTACCAATGACTGCATATGTTGAAAAAGGTATTTTCTGTTGCATTTTGATGTACTCCTTAGATGTATTTAACCATTGCAAATAATTTAAATAGAGATTTCCTTGCTACAATTCCACTATGGTATCAGGCATTTATTTTAAAAACAATAGTTTTTTCTTTTATAATCGTTAATTGTACAGTTCTTAGCTTTTAGTAGACAAAACTAAAAGAGCTGTCTGCTGACAGCCCCTTAGTTTGCTACTGACCACTCTACATGATCTAAAAACTTGTATACGTCCTCGTACACTTTGTCACGCTCTTTGTCTAATGTAATAATATGACCAGAATTTTCATACCAAATGATCTCTTTATCATCTGTTTCCACAGTGTTTAGAATGAATGGTGCACTTTCTTGATAAAGTTCATCATCTAATGAACCTTGTAATACTAATGTAGGTGCTTTGATTGTAGATAATTCATCGCGTGTTTCTGTAGTTAAACGTGTCACACCATCCAATGAATCCTTAGGTGTAATACGTAATTCATGTAATTCTGAAATAATTTGATCTTTTGATTTATTTTCAAAATGTTTATATAAACGAGCGTAATGATATAAACGTGTAAATAAGCCTTTTGAGTTATCGCGTGTGATTGGTGCACACATGGCAACACATGCTTTCACAGGAAACGTCTCTGCTACTTTTAACGAAAATACGCCGCCAAGTGAAATTCCTACTACCGCGATTTCTTCATGACCATTACTTTTTAGGAAGTTATAACCTTCCACAACATCGTTCCACCAGTCTTCTGGTCTTGTTTCAAGTAATGCTTCTGGCTCTACGCCATGCCCACTATAAATCGGTGCATGAACTGTATAACCACGTTTTGATAAAAATTCACCTAGCTTTTTTACATCTTTTGTGCTACCTGTGAATCCATGCAGTAATAGTACGGCTTTTTTGCCTCCCTCAATTGTTAGAGGTTGTGGCTTTGATAAATTCATTTTATAATATCCCCTTCACGGAAACTTGTAATTGTGTAATTTATGTGTCTATCTTAACACCCTTTATTCATAATGTACAATTTATAGTTTTTATCATATTAATGTCTTTTGTGCATTAATGATGTGAGGTTAATGGCTGTTATATCACACTTTCTGCTACTTTCATTGTGCATTCTTCATTTTACGTACTCCGTTTTTTAAAAATTTTTTATCCCGCATTAACGGGCAGTATTTTATCTGTACTGAAAATGAAGCAAAACTCAGCGAAAGCAAAGAAGTTAGGTGGGAGATAACTGCCCGTAAATGCCCGATTGGTGAAGACTAATAATCAGTGGGAAAAACCCCCACTGATTAAGTTTCACTTTATCCCGCATTAACGGGCAGTATTTTATCTGTACTGAAAATGAAGCAAAACTCAGCGAAAGTAAAAAAGTTATGCGAGAGATAAACTGCCCGTAAATGCCCGATTGGTGAAGACTTATAATCAGTGGGAAAAACCCCCGCTGATTAAGTTTCACTTGATGTGCCTATACTTCCTATTCTTTTACCGTTATAATGCAGTTAACTCAAAAATAACGGGAATTGAGGTAAAAAAATGGAATGGCAGCAATTAGAATATTTCGTAGCAGTAGCAAAGCTTGAGCATATGACTCGTGCTGCTGAAGCATTAGCTATTTCTCAACCTGCATTAAGTCGTTCGATTTCAAAGCTTGAAGAAGAATTAGGAGTACCCTTGTTCGACCGACAAGGACGTTCGATTATGCTCAACCGATATGGCGAGCTTTTTTTGTATCGTGTCCAACGCATGCGTAAGGAATACGAAAAAGCAGTTCTAGAATTACAGGAGCTTAATAACCCAGAGCTAGGAGATGTATCACTCGGCTTTTTACATACACTAGGGACTAGCATCGTACCTGATTTGATCCGCGCTTTCCGTCAGAACCATCCGCATATACGCTTTCACTTTACACAAAATTACTCACATTCCCAGCTTAAGCAATTGCTCGCGGGAGAGTTAGACCTTTGCTTACTTGCAGCGATTGACACAGAGCCACCTGTTTGCTGGAAGGAGCTGTGGCGTGATGAGCTTTATATTATGGTGCCTGTCGACCATCCCTTCGCCAATCGGAAAAGCATTAAAATGAAGGAACTTGAACATGAGAATTTTGTTCTTCTAAAAAAGGGTTACGCATTGCGCCGTACAGCTGATAGATTATTAAATGATGCAGGTATCAAACCGAAGATTACTTTTGAAGGTGATGAGGTATCAACAGTAGCTGGTTTTGTAGGTGCTGGCCTCGGCGTGTCGTTACTGCCTGTTGACGAAGACTTGAATCCAAATAAATTGGCGAAAATTCGTGTGGAGGATATGGTTTGTGAACGGATAATAGGTATGGCTTGGATTGAAAATCGATACCTTCCACCATCAGCACGACAATTTCAGCAATTTGTATTCGATTTTTACGATAAAAAATAATGGAAAGCTTCTATCATTCATAAAAATGGTCTATAGCAGAAAAGTGAGTAAGATTGTTACTCACTTTTCTTAATATGTTCAAATGGATTTGGGAAAAGTCAGTGTAACTGATGTCCCCTCATCTAATTGGCTTTCAATAGATAATTTGCCATGATAGTTGTCCATCAATTTTTGTGCAATGGATAACCCAATTCCATATCCCCCCTTTTTTCGATTACGTGATTTTTCCACTCGATAAAAACGGTTTGTAACAAAAGGTATATCTTCTTCAGGAATACCGATTCCAAAATCTTGCACAGTCAATTCATGCTGATGATAATAGATGTTTACTTTTTTTTCATCATTTGAATACTTAATAGCGTTATCGATTAATATTGTAAGTACTTGTTCAAGATGCCCTTCTGTTATGGCCAATGCTTCACTTTTAGTTATTTGAAGCGAAAAAGAGAAATCTGCATGGGTAATTTGAAAATCATTGATAACTTTTTCTATAATATATTGAGGATTCTCCAATATAATTGAGACATTCTTGATTTTTTCTGAATCTAGTCTAGATAATTCTAATAAATCCTTTACCAGTTTTTCCATTCGATTCACTTCTTTTAAAGATGAATTCAATGATTTATCTAACACTTCAGGATCATTTTTTCCCCAACGATTTAACATCATTAAATTTCCATTCAACACCGAAATCGGCGTTCTTAATTCATGTGAAGCATCTTCCACGAACTGTTTTTGTTGATTAAATGAAGTTTCTAATTGATCCATCAGTTCATTAAAGTGATTTGCTAATTCTGCAATTTCATCTTGCGCAGGCTGTACTTGCACCCTTTCTTTTAAACCAAACTTTTTAATTCTAGTAAGCGTTTGGGAAATATCTTGTATCGATCTAACGATTTGTTTCGAAATGAATAGCGCCCCTACTAAACTTAAGAAAACTGCACCAATCCCTGACAAAAACATAACTAGTCCAAATTGTGCTAATAAATTATCGAAAATCTCCATATTACGAATAATTTCAACTACAAAATTTGTACCATTTATAGGCTCGCGATACACTAACAGTCGGTCGTCACCTGTTTTGATTAATTCAAAGTGTCCGTTTTGAACTGAGTGAGAAGGTACTTGCAATAATTCTTCTTCACTAACAGCGATAATACTTTTCCCGTTTTTATCCAATATACGAATGGTCTCTGATTTTTCATTAATGGAATGAATGAACGATTTATTTTCCTTAATAAACTGGCTAGAGAGCTTTTGGTCATCATAAAGATTTTGTATAGCTATCATCTTATTTTCAATCGACTGTTCTTCATAATGAACCATCCAACTGTTCATCACAAAATATTGCAATATATTATAGGAAACGAATAAGCCAATCATCATTACCGTTGTCCATAAAATAACTTTTGTTTTTAGCTTTAACGATTTCATCATTTCATTACATACCCGACGCCACGAACCGAATGAATATAAAGATCTTCATCATTTTGAAGTTTATTGCGCAAATATCTAACATAGACATCTACAACATTCGTTTCCACTTCCGTCTCATATCCCCAGATTTTTTCCAATATCAATTCTCGAGAAAGTACGTGATTTACATTTTGTAAAAATATTAAGAGGAGTTCATATTCTCTTTTTGTCAAAGGTATTTCTTCAGTCTCTTTCATAACCGTTCGAGACATCGTATCAACTTGTATTTCTTTAAATTTTAAGTGCTTGATAACATTCTTTTCATATCGTTCATTTCGACGAAAAATCACGCGCATTCTCGCTAATAGTTCTTCAATTGAAAAAGGCTTAGACATATAATCGTCAGCTCCTACATCCAAGCCCATCACACGATCCATAATGCTATCTCTCGCAGTAAGCATAATTATTGGCGTTTCTTTCACAAGCCGAATTCTTCTACAAATTTCTGTACCATTTAAATGAGGTAGCATTAAATCTAAGAGAATAAGGTCGAAATGTTGATTCAGTGCTGTTTCCAGCCCTTTACGTCCATCATGGATAACCGTCACATCGAAGCCTTCGTGTGTAAGTTCTAATTCTAAAAATTCCGTAATTCTTTCCTCGTCCTCTATGATTAATACTTTCTTCAAATGTGAACCCTCCTAAGATTTATACTATTTACATGTTACCGGATTATAGAAAAACTAACAATTCCCGAAGTTCTGTGTTTAATACGTTTGATTTATAGCTAGGATCATTTTCCGATACCTATTGCGAGTAGACTAACTGGTTGCATAATAAAGAGCAGGAGTTCATCTATTTTCCATCCTATAATCTCCATTTTAAAGAGATATTATTGCAACTACCTACAAAAAGTGACAAAAGAAAAAAGGAAGGGTCTTCACCCATTCCTTTAATTGATACGATTAATCGTTTTCTTCTGCTCCATCATCTTCATTTTCCGCTTCCACTTTCACTACTTTACCTGAAGCAGCATCGATTTTTACATCTTTCACATCGCCAGATGAAGTTTTTATTTCAAAACCGTAAACCACAACACCGTCTTCATCTTCTAATTCAGATTTTTGCACTGTTCCTGTAACATTTTCAAGAGCAATCTCTTGGGCTTTTTCTACTGATAATTTTGCTTTTGCTTGCAGTTCAGCAATGTTATCGTCATCCTTTTCAGTTTCTACCTGACTAGTTTCCACTTTATCGCTACTAGCAAATGCAGAAGTGATGACATAATTACCTGCAAACGCGCCTCCAATAAATGTTGCTGCTAAAACTGGAATCATTAATTTCTTTATCATTTTGAGTTCCTCCTAAAAATTATTGTAAAGTTTTCTTACAGTCCCTATTCTGACAGGTCGTTATGAAAAGTTTAGGAGAATGCTTTAAGAGTTCAATAAATTTTTAATGAGTATTTTCTCATTTTGAGGTTCACTACAAGACAATTTTCTGCAACATCAAAAACCACCTTCTCCATAAGAAAGGTGGTTGCTGCAAAGAAATTTATTTTCCTACATATTTTACTTGATAAGAATGCATATCTTTTGTATCTCCATTAATCTCAAAAAGCCCCTGATTTGCAAGGGTCATTAAGCGTTTTTCCACAAACTCTTCACTTAAATAATCATCAATTGCACCAATTGTTTCACCGATGATACGCATCGGTATTAGCCATTCCTCATTTAGTTCGGCATGTGCTCTTTCCGCACATTCCAAAATGATAGGATCCAATGCATCTTCCGCTACATGTACTATTCCATCTTGCCAAACTCGCAGTGTACTAGGGTTTTGTTTCAGCTCTTCCCATTCCTTTGCAAGTTGCTGACACTCATCAATAGAAAACCGCTTTGCCTCTGAACGGAGCTTCATTAACAAGTCTGACGCAAGTTCACCTGTTTGACGAATCATCATGTTTGGCTGTACACGTTTCAAGCCCTCTGTAACATCAATCCCATATACCATACTACATTTATTAATCAACTCGCTCATGACAAAACGTAACCCAATCTCTTCATGAGTACTTTGGCTGTACCAAACCCAGACATCAACATCGCACGGTAAACCTGCAATTCTTTTCTTCCAAGCATTCTGAAGATCCTCGTACAATTCACGTTCTTCATTGTCCCTAAAAATATAGGATTCTAACCAGCTTTTTCGTTCTTCTGGGCTGCTTAATGGACCAATCGAAAAAATCTCATTGACAGAAAGCACAGTCTCATCTCGTTGTAAATGATGTTGTCGTATCGCATGTTTTATCGAACCTTGTGTAGATAAGCTAAACGTTATATGTAAAATCGCCATGAAAATCCCCCTCTTTTACTGTTTACTCAGCGCTATTTGTATTCCAATAAAAGTAAAAAGCACACCTTGAATCATATTTAATCGTTTAGCAATTGCAGGCTTCCCAATAATTACTTTTCTTACTTTACCTGCAAAAACACTAAATAATGAGAATAGTATAAGCGCTTGTACTAAAAATACAATACCCAAAATTAACATCTGTAAACCTACATGGCCATTAGAAGGATTTACAAACTGTGGCAATAGTGCTAAGAAAAATAAAGAAACTTTTGGATTTAAAATATTCATGAAAATACCTTTTCGATATAACGTCACATAGGCATGTACATTTTGCTGTTCCAATGTGAATGGATCGCCTTTCGCACGAAACGATTGCCATGCTAAATACAATAGATACGCTGCTCCTGCAAACTTAACAATGGAAAAAATAACTGTTGATTGATAAATAATAGCCGAGATACCGAGAACAGCCGCACCTATATGAACGAGCAAACCTGTACACAGACCAAGTGATGTCGCTATACCAGCCTTTTTATCCTGTGTAATGCTTTGTGCAAGAACAAATAAATTATCTGGTCCTGGCATTAGTGTTAAAATAATTGCTGCTCCTAAAAACGCCAATATCGTTGAAAATGCCAATACTACCCCTTCTTTCCATTACTTTTAAATAGGTTCAACTAAATACATGACATACGTTTTAACAAAATATCATACCCTGATTTCGGTAATGAACAATTACTTTTAGAAAAGAACCATTATAAAATATTTTTTCCATTATACTACACGACGACGCACTCTTCTAAATTTTTACAAGAAAAATTATTCATTTCAATTAAGCTCGTTTAAACAACACTTTTCTCCTTTAATACCTTATAATGAATAATATCATAACGTAAAAGTCGTATTGTTTTGGAGAAAGAGGTGTTTGTCGGTGGCAGTAAGTGATATTGTAAAGCAATATGAAGACGAGCAAGGACATGTCTATTATAAAATGAAAACACATGATATCGAGGTACAGGCTGCACAAAATTCAGGGTTAGCGCCAGTTATTACTTATTTTATGGGTGAAAAAGAGATTACTGATGATATTCGAAGTTTGCGTTTTAGCCCTCGCCCTCCCTCAAGTTATATTCAAGATTACGATGAGTTTCAAACAATGCTTTATGCAAAAGAACAAAGTGCCATCAACGAACTATATGAACAAATAAGTATAAAACCGAAAAATATGTCTTCAGGAAAACAAATATTATGGAGCTTTTTTGTGATTGTTATGGCAATGCTCCCACTATTAGTCGCAATCTGGTGGTACAAGTAAACAAAGTTTCGTTAATTTCCCACTCATACTTTACCCTCGATTGTTCAGTATTACATCTTCCTATTAACATTCCTAATTAGCTTGACATACTTGCTAAAGTAGTGCATTCTTTATTCAATTACTTTTTGAGAAATGGAACATCAACTAAAATGGGCCATTCAAAAAAGATGTTGAATTATATAATAAAAGCGAACGAAGACTAATACCTAGAAACTACTTGATCAGAGAGCGATGCCCATCGGCTGTAAGGCATTGTACAAGAAAGACTAAAGAACCTACTTCGTAAAAACGTCCTAGCTAAACTAGGCGCAGTCTCAAGCGTTATGAGCAAAGTGGAATGTCAATGACGTTCAATGTAGGTGGTACCACGGAAAGCAAACCTTTTCGTCCTAATTTATTAGGATGAAAAGGTTTTTTTATTTTTAACTTCTTTCAGCAATCAAACATCCGCTGAAATAGAGGAACTCAGTCTAAGAACGCCACGTCAT
This sequence comes from Lysinibacillus sp. RC79, assembly GCF_041262405.1. Taxonomy (NCBI): domain Bacteria; kingdom Bacillati; phylum Bacillota; class Bacilli; order Caryophanales; family Bacillaceae; genus Lysinibacillus; species Lysinibacillus sp. RC79. The sequence goes on along the minus strand of NZ_JBGCCD010000006.1, from coordinate 184,437 downwards.
GTGGCAATTTATCTGTGCGAAAGCGTAGCGACAGCGGCAATTATGCCGAGGCATAATTGCTTATGGAAGTGTAATGGTGAATTGGAGGTATTGCTATGGAAAGAAAAAGGATCGTCGTCAAAATTGGGAGTAGCTCCTTAACAAATGCAAAAGGTGAAATTGATAAAATTCGTTTAATGGACCATGTTCAAGCGATAGCTGAATTAAAAAAATACGGTCATGAAGTATTGCTTGTTTCATCAGGTGCAGTTGCAGCAGGCTTTAAGCAGCTAGGGTACCCTTCTCGACCCGTTACAGTAAAAGGTAAACAGGCTGCAGCGGCGGTTGGGCAAAGTTTACTTATTCAAACCTACAATGCTTTGTTTAGCATTTATGATATTGTACCTGCACAAATTTTACTAACACGCACTGATTTTTCAAAAAAAGAGCGCTATAAAAATGCTTATGCCACATTTGAGGAATTATTAGAGCGCTCCATACTGCCAATCATTAACGAAAATGATACGGTATCTGTCAGCGAATTAACCTTTGGAGATAACGACATGTTATCGGCACTAGTAAGTGGTCTTGTTCATGCCGATCAGCTCATTATCTTAACTGACATCAATGGCTTGTATAACGCCAATCCAAATAAAAACCCAGATGCCAAACGTATTGATCGTTTAACAGAGGTATCTGATGAGATGCTAGGCTTCGCAGATGGTGCAGGTTCGAAGGTCGGTACAGGTGGTATGGAATCAAAATTATTGGCAGCTCGAGCAGCTTTAAATGCAGGTGTTAAGGTGTTTATCGGAACTGGTCACGGTGCGAATAAGCTTGTTGACATCGCAGAAGGACGTGGTGATGGTACGTATGTTGAGCATGACGCGCTTGCTATTTTAACAAATAATAAACAGTGGATTGCACTCACGGAAGTATCTGGTAAAATTTTTATAGATAGCGGTGCTGAACATGCATTATTAGCAAATGGGAAAAGCTTGTTGCCTGCTGGTGTATATCGTGTCGAAGGCGACTTCGCAAATGGCGACGTTGTCGAGGTCTATAGTGACAATGGACTGCTGGGCCGCGGTGAAGTCTTATATTCTTCCCTCGAGTTAGCACATGCGATGGGAAAACGTACAGATGAGTTAGCGAACTATCCAATCGAGGTCATTCACCGAGATAAATGGCTAAAAATCCAAACAAATTAAGGAGGAAATCACATGACTAGTGAAGTGCAACAAAAGGGAAAGCTAGCAAAGGCCGCAAGTTATATTTTAAATATTAAAACAACTTGTGAAAAAAATGAGGCTCTCACAAAAATTGCCGAACAATTAATAATTGACCAAGATACTATCATTGCTGAAAATGCAAAGGATTTAGCTCATGGCGAGAAACAAGGAATGCCCGCTTCTACACTTGATCGCATCATGCTAAACAAAGAACGAGTAGAAGCTATGTCAAGTGCCATTCAGTTACTTGTTGAATTAAATGATCCAGTAGGCAGTCTCTTAGAGCGAATAGAAAAAGATAATGGATTACTGATTGAAAAGCGTCTAGTGCCAATTGGCGTTATCGGTATGATTTACGAGGCACGACCTAATGTAACAGTGGATGCGGCAACATTATCATTGAAAACAGGCAATGCAGTCATTTTACGTGGTAGCTCTTCTGCCAAATTTTCTAATGTAGCTCTTGTGGCAAGTATTCATCGTGCCCTTAGCAAAACGTCTATCCCTGTGAACGCTGTACAATTAATCGAGGATACAAATCGTGAAACTGTTAAAGAATTATTCCATTTAAAAAAATACTTAGATGTATTGATTCCTCGTGGCGGAAAGGCACTTATTGACTTAGTAGTGAATGAAGCCACTGTACCAGTACTAGAAACAGGTGCTGGTAACTGTCATATTTATGTGGACCAAACGGCCGATTACATAAAAACAGAAAAAATTTGTATCAATGCGAAAACACAACGTCCTTCGGTTTGTAATGCAGCAGAAAGCTTACTTATCCATCCTGATTGGTTTAGTAAGCACGGCAAACAGCTACTAAGTGCATTGCATCGAGCCGGTGTGACAATTATCGGTGATGATACCGTTTGTCAAGCTCTTGATTTCGCTCAACTAGCGACAGCAGAAGACTATGCAACTGAATATTTAGATTTAAAAATAAGCGTTAAAATTGTGGAAAACGTTTATGAAGCAATCGAACATATTAATCAATACGGCACGAACCACTCTGAAGCCATCATGACAGAGGATCAGTTAGTAGCAGATACTTTCTTAAATAGCGTGGATGCTTCAGCTGTTTATCACAATGCCTCCACTCGCTTCACAGACGGCTTTGAATTTGGCTACGGTGCAGAAATCGGCATTAGTACGCAAAAATTACACGCTCGCGGACCAATGGGTTTACCTGCGTTAACATCTACAAAGTATTACATTCACGGTAACGGCCAAATCCGAGAATAATTGTAGACTATGAATGAAAAGCCGACAGCGTATGTCAACTGTCGGCTTTCTTTCCTTATTTTTTTGCAGAGACGGGAGCGGCTTCTATCTGATTAGATTCTACTGTTAGCTGAGCGGATTCAGATTCTACCTGAGCAAATTCTTCTCCTAGCTGAGGGTTCCAAACTCTACCTGAGCGAAAAACTTTGAGAACGGAGCGAAATAACGTTAAGTCTCCCCTACTTTCACAAGCGACAAGAATGATAATAATTTTATAGAAAGGAGGTTTTGGATGAACATATCAGCGATTATCAAACTAACTGTTTCAATGGCCCTTTTTGGCTCTATTGGATTTTTTACCGTTCATACTGGCGTACCTGCTACCGAACTAGTATTTATTAGATGTATTTGCGCTACCATCTTTCTAGGAGGAATGTGGCTTATCACAGGTGGTCATAAAACAGAGATATGGGATAAAAAAGAAATATTACGTACACTTCTATGCGGTGTCTTTATTGTCTTAAACTGGGTATTTTTATTTAAAGCCTTTGAAGAAATGTCAATTTCCATTGCCATTTCTATCTATAATTTAGCACCAATATTCGTATTAATATTTGGGGCATTGTTTTTAAAAGAAAAGATGACTATTCAAGCATTGTTAGCAACATTAACTTGTTTTATTGGCAGTATGTTCATTATTGGCTTAAATAATTTTATTACACTCTCTGAATTTATGAAATCCGGCTTTATTTGGGCATTACTGTCTGCATTGTTTTACGCGTTTACGATGCTTACAAGTAAAACAATCACAAAGCTTAGCTCCTATGCATTAACATATATCCAAACTACAGTCGGAATTATCATACTATTGCCATTTGTCAATTTTTCGCTATTTGAAGGCTTAACGACAACAAACTGGCTATATATTTTAGGAACAGGCTTTATTCATACAGGATTTGTTTACTATTTATTTTTTGATAGTATTCGGAGCCTCTCTACTATTCTAGTTTCAGTATTAGTATTTGTAGACCCAGTTGTGGCTATATTGCTTGATATGCTGTTGCTTGATTTTATGCCGAGCTTCATGCAAACAATTGGTATTGTATTAATTTTTGGTGGCATTTTTAACACAATTTACGTACCAAAGAAAAAGCGTGTGTCTCAGGCCTAATCCTTATTTATCTTCATTCAGCGGATGTTTTTTGTGGCGAAAGCGACGCGTCAGCTACAAATGTCTTTTGTACCGAAAGCGTAGCGACAGGTACAGAAGACTCCCACCTTTAAAGGTGAAGAGATGAATGTGGGTGTACTTCCTTTTCAGTGGATATATTCTCACACAGACTGGAATAGAGGAACTCAGTCTAAGAACGCAAAGGGCAAGGTGACGGATAGGTCGAGCAGATCGACGGATAGAAATGAAGGCGACGGAACAGACTGGCAGAACGACGGATGCAAAGTGCTTAGTGACGGAAAGGTTGGACAGAGCGACGGATAGAAAAGACAAAACGACGGAAAGCCCACGTCATGTGGCAATTTTTCTGTGCGAAAGCGAAGCGACAGCAACATTTTATTTATAGGAGGTTTTTCCGTGAGTAAACTTTTCGCAATTGGTGAATTATTAATTGATTTTACACCTACTGAACAAAATGCTTCCCTTGCTACAGTTGAGCAATTTACTAAAAATGCTGGTGGGGCCCCTGCTAATGTTGCAGCTGTTTGCGCAAAGCTTGGGCAACAGGCGGCCCTCATTACACAGGTAGGTCAGGATGCTTTTGGAGATTTTCTCGTAGAAACATTAAAAAAAGCCGAAGTCGATACGAACTATATTGTTCAAACTGTTGAGGGTGAAACGAGTCTAGCCTTTGTTTCCCTGACAAGTGATGGAGGCCGTGACTTTTTATTTTATCGCCGCCACGCAGCAGATTTACTTTACAGCAAAGAGCAACTCCCACCTAATCTATTAACAGATAAAGATATTCTTCATTTTTGTTCAGTTAATTTAGTGGCAAGCCCAATGAAACATGCACATGAGGCCTTTATTGAACAGGCTCATCAGGCAGGTAGTCTTGTTTCATTTGATCCAAATGTTCGCTTGCCACTATGGCATGATGAGAATGCATGTCGTCAAACCATTTTAGAATTTTTACCGAAGACCCATATCGTTAAATTGTCCGAGGAGGAACTTTTATTTTTAACAGCGATTGAGGATGAGGAAACAGCAGTCCATTCATTATTTCAAGGGAAAGTACAAGTACTCATAATTACTCGTGGCGCAGAAGGTGCAAGTCTTTATACTAAAAAGCTTCATGTCAAAGTGCCAGCTGACAAAGTTCATGCGATTGATACTACTGGAGCGGGTGATGCCTTTATTGGAGCATTGTTAGCTATTCTCCTAAGCAAGCAGGTTACAGCAATCAATCTAATAGACTTTTTTCAGCAGCAGGCTATCCCCCTCCTTACATTCGCGAATCGCTATGCAGGAGCTTCGACAGAAAAACATGGGGCCATTGCATCTTACCTTACCAAGAAAGAATTGACATTTAAAAATAATATGTTCTTTTAAATATTTGAGGAGGCGCTTCGATGAAATCTATTACAAAAAAACGAACTAAAGCATTTCTAATTGATTTGGCAATTTCAACGGCTGTCACGGCTGGAGTGGAATATGTCCTGCGAAAAAAAGTAAAAAACGAGGCCGTTCATGCCATTATCACACCGACTGTCGTTATGTGGTCACTTGAATTTGCACAATTACGTAAAAAAGGCCAAACAGTTGGCTACAAAAAAATGGGGCTAGTTCTTGAAAATGAAACTGGGAGTAAGCTGACTTCCACTCAAATTATGAAACGAATGGCTTACCGTGACTCAATTAGCACATTCGATTACTTGAAAAATCCAAAAGCATTCGAACAACAAAATGGACAACTTCTTCCTCACGATAGCTTCTCATGTACTGTTGTTAAGGAGGTCTAGCAAAATAGGGCTGCTCAAAAAATAACTTGGGTAGCCTGTTTTTATTGAAGGAGAGGATACTCTTGAAATTAGATCATGTTGTTGAGGTTTTACTTGAAAGTTTAAAAGATGATCACTATATTGAAGCTGTATTTTTACGAGGATCAATGGCTAGAGAAGAGCAAGATGAATTTTCAGATATCGATATTTATTGTGTTGTGAATGAAGAAAATATCAAAGCATTTTTGCCCAACCGCAACCAACATATTGAAGCTTATAAGAAAACATTATTCGTTGATGACATCTATATTATAGCCCCTCAGCTATTAGTCGTATATGAAGATATGATTCATATTGATTTATTTACAGTAACTCCCTCTGAAATAAGTAATAAAGATGCAATTAAAATATTATTTGATCCAAATAGAATCCTTACAGCTAAACAGAAAAATACAACGTTGGCATTAACTCCACTTGAATTTCAAGATGCTGTAGATGATACGGTTTGGTATTTGTATCAATATTATTGGAGTACAAAACGCGGAAATGAGATTTGGTGTGTTCACTTACTGCGGAATAGCTTAGAACACTTCGCTAAAGTACTGCTGTATAAATATTGTCCTGAGCGGGCTTTACTTGGACTTAAAGCGTTATATAATTCATTACCCACTGACCCATTAAATGAGATAGACGATATCATGAATTGTATGAGCCTTGTAACACATGAGATGGCAGTAATGAAATTAGTGAACTTCTTCGAAAACGAATCAGATTGGATATTTGAAAATGTGCCGAATAAAGAAAAAATTAAGCCATTATGGGAGAAAACAAAAGAGCTATTGCACTAAAAGAAAAATAGCAAACTAATATTATATCTAGTTTGCTATTTTTCAAGAATAAAACGTTGAATGTCACCTGACAAAATCGCTGTATCTGACGGGTACCAAAAATATGTATTTCCGTCATATTGTAAACTGTATTTATAAGCAATAGATTCATCCGTGTATAAGATAATAGCGTAGCTAATTGGATCTCTAGTACTTGTATCTGGTTCAAATGTTGGAGCCTTCTTACTGTTTGAAAGGATTTCCAGAAAGTCGTCTATTTCAGTTTTATCCACAAAAGCAGCAATTTGCTTTTTTCCCTCTGGTGTAAAAAATTTATATAGTTCAATCTTTTTTACTTGATCTAAAGGTACATGATCAAAGTACCATTTATACTCTGTACTTTCTCTAGTGAAATAAATTCGATAACCATTAATAGCTGATTGATCCTTTACTGCTATAACATCATCTTCTCCTTTAACAGAGTAAAGTTTAGTTCCTTTTTCTTGAAATGCAGCATCTCCATCTTTTAGCTTATAAGATGAATTAGAAACATTATCTGCTACTTTAAATTGAACTTCTCCTAATTCTTTTTCTATTAATGATTTATCTGCTAATATACCATTGTTAATACCATCATATTCAATACCGTTCCATTTGATAAAATCTACCCAGTCAATTACTATTTGACTGCCTCCAAACGGTATTGATTGACAGCCCATAAGGAAAATTAAGAAAAAGCTAAGCGTTACCCATTTCTTCACTTTATCACCCCTTTTAGAATATTAGACTTTCCATATCCTAAAAAATTACAATTCTAACTAGAATGATGATAATTTGATGTAGCCTTTCTTCTAATATTTTCTCAATACTCGGCATAAAACCGGACTTCTTAAACTCATACATCTAACTCCCTATTCAATTACTTTTTCATTAAAATATGTGGGATACCACAATCCATAAATTCTTCTCCCGCACGTTTATAGCCTAATTTTTCATAAAAGCCTTCTGCATAAGATTGAGCATTTAATTTAAATTTTGATAACCCTTTTTCAAGTGCAATCTCCTCTAACTTTTGGATAATGACTTTACCAAGGCCAAATTTACGGAAGTCCTTCAGTAAACAAATACGCTCTAGTTTGCCGTAACCATCAACAACTCGCAGTCTACCAGTACCAACAGGTTGATCGTTATAGTACACAAGAATATGATCACATGCTGCATCTAGTGTATCGAATTCATCAAATTCTTCTTCCTCTGGTACCTTTTGCTCCTCTATAAAAACTTTTTGACGAATGGCAAATGCTGTTTGTAAATCTTGTTCATCTGTAATTTTTTTCGTGTTCATTTTTATATTCCTCCTCGTTTTTTGCTGTTAGGAGCGTACTCTCCGTTGATAGAACTTTGTTTTCCGCCGGTAGAGCCGTATGCTTCGCCGCTAAAACTGCTTTTTCCGCCGCTAAAGCCGTCCTCTTCGCCGCTAAAGACGCTTTGCGGAACCTCCACCTGTAGATATGAAGTGAAATTTCCTTGCATGGATGATAATATATAGTATAGAGCATTTTTTATTGCAAATACAATAATTTTTTCGGAGGCAATCAATGAAGGAAATTTTGCGAGATATTGGTGCGATTGCGCGGGCACTTGATTCCATTAGTAATATTGAGTTTAAAGAACTCGATTTAACAAAGGGACAATATTTGTATGTCACTCGCATCTGTGAAAACCCTGGTATTATTCAGGAAAAGGTTGCGGAACTATTGAAGGTAGATCGCACAACTGCCTCCCGAGCGATTCAAAAGTTAGAAACAAAAGGCTTTGTAGAAAAGCGTAATGAAATTGGTAACAAGAAAAACAAACAGCTTTTCCCAACAGAAAAAAGTCTAAAGATTTATCCATTGTTAAAGCGAGAAGGAGACTATTCGAATGCTAGAGCATTAGATGGTTTTTCTCCTGAAGAAATTGACAGTATTCACGACTTATTAATTCGTATTCGTCAAAACATTGAAACTGATTGGGAATATGTAAAAAAAGGTCATAAACGAAATTATTAAAGGCGATTCCTTGCGCTTCTGAGCATTTGGAATCGCCTTTCTTTGTGAAGAATACCTTTTTAAATACAGCGACCATAAAAATTGTCAAAGTGAACTCCTTCCCTTCACTATTTTAATGATGATATAGCAAGCCTACGTTCATTGTCTTTAATTGTAATATGATCGCTCCACGCCATACATCTGTCCGCCTCTATCCCCGAGAACCCTTATTCAACTAATTTACTCTATTATTCTAGTTAATGTTGAAAATTTCTGATTAATCTAACATAATTATTAAAGTACATTCGAAGGGTAGGTGCTTATTTATGTCGAAACATCCTCTACTTGTACGTGATGTATTAAAGCGAAAGCATTTTGAATCTGCCAAGCTAATCGCAGGACAACAAGGCCTAAATCGACAAGTACTATGGACACATATTTTAGAAATAAAAGATTTTGATACTTTAATAAATGGCGGTGAGCTCATATTAACAACCGGTGTAGGTTTACAGTTAGAGCGTGAAACACAAATTGCTTACTTACAAAACCTTATTCGTAACGGTGCTGCAGCTCTTTGTATTGAGATTGGTGATTATTTTAATTATGTCCCTGCAGAACTAGTTGCAATGGCTAATGCTCATGATTTTCCTATCATCATTTTTGAAGAGGTTGTAAGATTTATCGATATTACGCAGGATCTACATACTTACATTATTAATCAGCATCAGCAAGCATTAACACAGCTTGATACGATATCAAGGACTTTTATGGAATTGTCGTTAATGCCAAATGGGATTTTAAAAATTTTACAGGTGCTTCATCAAGATACAGATGCATTATTTTTATTTGTCTCTGAAGATACAAAAAGCTTTTATTATCCAATAGAAGCCAAAAAGTATTTACAACTTATGGAGGACCACTGTCAGCAACTAGAATTACATGAACCCATACAACTACTGTCCATTGATAAAGATCATTTCGTCATCATTCCAGTCAACGGACTTGGACAAGTATGGGGCTATTTATGTATGCGTTCTGCACTGCCGAAACCAAGTGATTATACATTGTTAAACCTTGAACGTGCAACGATGTCTATTGCCCAAATATTAATGCGTAATCGAATGCTACAGGAACGGCAGCAAAGTCGTGAGGATGAATTTATCCTCGCCTTAATACAAGGAGAACCCATTGATCTTCAGTATTATCAAAGTTATTTGCCGATGGAAAGTCGCAACTTATTTTATCGCGTAGTCGTGTTTAATATGCTTGATTATGTCAATACCTTTTCAGAGGAAGACTGGCAAGAAATACAGCTACAAAATGTCATGTTTGTTCGCTCCATCCTAAAAAAACTTGGCTTTTTCCCTACCGTTTCGGTTCGCCAGCATGAAATTATTATCCTTGCATTTTACATTGCTGCAGATGATATTAAGATAAATATTGACTCTTTTAAACAAGCTATACAGCAGATTATTACTCGAAAAACACCACAGCTTTTCGAGCAAATAACCCTTACCTTTGGTATTAGCAATGTTTATCAATCCATTAACAGCGTACAGCAAGGCTATAAAGAGGCAAAAACAACCATTCAAATGCAACACAATGAACTTGCTTCTTCTATTTACTACAAGGATTTAGGTGTTTACAGATTGTTATTACATCAGGATCATGCTGCCCTTTTGCAATACGTTAAAGATTATTTACAAGAAATACTGTTGATTGATCAAAAGAATGGTAATGACCTTTATCAAACGCTCTGTGTTTATTTAGCATGCAATGGTGCTAAAAATGATACAGCTGAACAATTATTTATTGTCCGTCAAACACTCTATAAACGAATTGAACGACTAGAAAATATTTTAGGAGCTGACTTTTTACAGGCCCCTCACCGTCTCAATATAGAAATAGCGGTGAAGGCCTATGAATTATTGAAAAAAACAGCACCAGATATTTTACGCTTTTGAACGTGGATCCATAAAATCACGTAACGCATTGCTAAGCATATACAAGCCTAATACAAGTACTGTAATGGCTCCACCTGGCGCATAAGTGTACCAAGGGGCTCCAACTAAATAAGCTTGTGAATCTTTTAACATTCGTCCCCAACTAGGGTTTGGTGGCTGCACGCCAAGCCCTAAATAACTCAGTGCTGCCTCCGCAAGCATCGCAGTTGCAAAGGTTACAGTTGCGGCGACGATAATCTGCGATGAAATATTGGGTAAAATATGACGAAACATAATGCTATAAGGTTTTACGCCGATTAGCTTTGCTGCTAAGACATATTCAGTGTCACGATGTTGGACGAATCCACTACGTGCAATTCTAGCAATGGCCGGTATGGCAATAATGCCTAATGCAATAGCTGTATTAACAATCCCTGGTCCAAATACCGCAACGAGCATTAAAGCTAATATAATTCCTGGAAAGGCCATTAATGCATCCATCATGCGCATAAAAATTTCATCGATCCAGCCTCCTACATACCCCGCTATACCCCCAATTAAAATACCAAAAATTGTTCCGATAAATACTGTCAGTAGACCGACTGTAAAGGCCGTTTGTGTTCCTTTCATAATACGGCTAAAAATATCACGACCAAATTCATCCGTACCAAAAAAATAATCACTACTTGGGCTACGTAATTTTTGAGGTATATTCATCGAGTTCACATCATGCGGTGTATAAAAAAAGCTGATAATCATTACGATTAGAAAACCGACAATGACTAGTAGACCAATGATTAAATTGATATTTTTCATGTACCTTTGTATATTTTTCATCGTATCCACCTCGCTCATCGTAATCGGATTCTAGGATCTAACACAGAATATAAAATATCGACCATAAAATTGATCATGACCACTGCAACAGTAATATACATTACGATTCCCTGTACTAATGGAAAATCACGATTACTAATAGCCGTGATGAGGAGTTGACCAACACCTGGGAGTGAAAATACTTGCTCCACAATAATCGTTCCAGCAACAACTTCAGCCATGATTAATCCAAATACCGTTAATATTGGAATCATCGAATTTTTTAAGACATGCTTATACATAACATTTTGCTCAGACATCCCTTTACTGCGAACCGTACGAACATAATCGAGCTGAACTTGCTCTAAAATAGCCGTACGAACATAGCGGAAATTGACCGCAATTTGTGGAATCGCAATTGTTAACGCTGGTAGAACGAGCGTACTTAACGCTCCTGCTACACTTTGCGTCCACGGAATATACCCACTTATTTTAAAGAAGCTGAACTGCATGCCAATATATAAAATGAGTATCATGCCAAGCCAGAAAGAAGGAATGGCCATGCCAACTTGCGTCACTGTCGACAACGACACATCACTGAGCTTATTTTGTCTTCTCGCCGCAAACATCCCCAAGGGTAAGGAAATGAGTAACACGATTAATAGGGTGAGCCCAGCCAATGACATCGTTACAGGTAGTCTGTCAAACAGTAATTCTTTTACTGGCATTGAAAAACGAATGGAATTTCCTAATTCCCCTGTCAATAATCCCTTCATCCAATCTGTATATTGCTCATAAAGGGGGCGATTCAAGCCAAGCTCTGATCGCAAATTTTCAATTTGTGTGGGATCCGCTTCAGTGCCTAACATTGTCCGAACCGGATCACCAGGTAAAATTTGAAAAACACCGAATGTAATTATCGACACTAGAAGGATGGTTATTATTAACAGGATGAATCGACGTAATATATACATCATCTAGCGCTCATCCCTTTCTAGTCAGAAAATTTAACCTCAGACATATCATGGAACCAGAACGGGTAGCTCTTTAATCCAGTAACTTTTTTATTGGAACCCCAAACAATCTGATAATCTGCGATGTAAACCGCTGCTGCTTGCTCAGCTAAAATTTCCTGTGCACGATGGTAATAATCAATTTGTTTTGCCTGATCTTTTTCCTTTAAAACGTCTGCCATAATTTTGTCGTATTCATCATTTTTAAATTTGAAGAAGTTTTCACCATCATTTGTTGAAATGTAATCATTTAAAATTTCATAGGCAGATGCACGACCTGTTAAATCGATCGTTGTCATTTGATAGTCGCGACCAAAGTAAACTCGATCTAGCCAAATGCCCCATTCTACAACCTCAATTTCCACATCAATACCGATTTCCTTTAAATTAGCCGCTACGATTTGCGCGATATTTGAATACATATCATTATGCGAAGACACTGTAATTTTTGTTTTAAAGCCATTAGGATAGCCCGCTTCTGCTAATAATGCTTTGGCTTTTTCCACATCACGCTTATACATATTTTCTAAGCCTTTCTTTTGATAGTCCCCCATCGCTGGACTCATATTTGAACCAAGTGGTACCGCATAGCCTGCAAACACTGAGTCAATAATATCGGACTTACTAATAGCGTAGTTCATTGCTTGACGTACCTTTACATTATCAAAAGGTGCTTTCGTTTCATTAAATGTCACGATTAATGATGAGTTATTGTTTTGATGAGATAAGCTATAGTTATTTTCTACTTCACTTACGCGCTGCCAAGGTACACTCGTTAAATCGACTTCATTGGCCATTAAACTCATAATCGCCGCTTGATCATCCGATTGGAAGGTAAACGTCACTTTATTCAAGTATGGTAACCCTTCCTTCCAGTAGTGTTCATTTTTCTTCAATTCTAAATTAGTACCTGGAGAGTATTTTACATAAGCAAATGGTCCAGTACCTATTGGGTTTTCATTATGCTTTCCATCATTGCTTTTTGGTAAGATGGCTGATTGTCGAGCAGTTAATGAATATAAGAAGTTGGAATTCGGCTCCTTTAGCTTGATCACAAATGTATTGGCATCTGGTGCTTCCGTTGACGCAACATTATCAAAGCTGTTTGACATCTTTTCGCCACCGCTTTTCCCCATTAAACGATCAAATGAATACTGAATATCCTCAACAGTTAAATCCTCACCATTATGAAATTTCACACCTGGACGAATTTTGAATGTATATGTTAAACCATCCTCAGATATGTCATAGCTTTCGGCTAGCCCTTCTTTTAAAGTACCATCAGTTTCTGGTGCCATCAGTCCTTCAAAAATATTGAGAATCATTTGGTACGATATAGATGCTGTTGCTTTATGTGGATCTAAAAAATCTGGATCATCATTCACACGTACTACGATTTCTTGAGGTAAATCTGCTACTGACTTTCCACCAGAACTTGCATCTTTTCCGTCATCACTTGAACAGGCACTTATTAGTAAACCTACTATCAATATCAACAACAGCATCAACCAATTGTTCTTCAGCCTCATGTCATTTCCCCCTATCCCCTATGTGTTCATTATTTGAATGCTTTTAAAGCTTTCTATTTCAGCTAATTTATCAGCAGCTTTAATGCCAGCAATGATTGCTTCCTCCATAGCTCTTGTAGCCAAATGGCCCAAATAGTCAACTGGATATGTTTTATCTCCTGTACCTAGCACGAAAATCGTATCTCCATCCAGCATTGTGTGAACAGGATAAATCGTCCGTGCGAGAGCATTTTGTGTAAGCTGGGCTATTTTTTTCGCCTCTGCTTTTGTCAGCCTGGCATTCACTGCAATGACACCGATTGTCGTATTCGTACCCGACAATCCTTCCGATTGCACATACTCCTCTAAATAAGTACAGCAATCAATCCATTCCCCTGTTTTTAGATCCCTTGCACCTGCTAGCGTTTCTCTTGTATTAGGATCTTTTACATCCCCAACAGCGTTGACAGCAACTATGGCGCCAACTACAACACCCTCTTTGCCAGCTATAGAGGCACTACCTAGCCCCCCTTTCATACAAAATTGAGGACCTGCCAATTTCCCTACAGTCGCTCCATAACCAGCTCCTGTATTACCATTTGCAAATGGACCAACAACCGCACTCCTAGCCGCTTCATAGCCCATTGGAGCAGTAGGTCTTGTCTTTGGATCACCGATAAATAGATCGAACAGTACAGCACTAGGAACAATTGGAATGGTAGCAACACCTGCATCCACACCAATACCCTGTTCCTCTAAAAATTGCATTACTCCTGTCGCAGCATCCAATCCGAATGCACTTCCTCCGGACAAGCAAATCCCATGTACATGATCAATTTCATTAATAGGATCAAGTGCATCAGTCTCTCGAGTGCCTGGTGCTGAGCCTCTTACATCGACACCGCAAACTGCACCATCTTCCACTAAAATCGCTGTACATCCAGTAATGCCTTCACTATTTTCTGCATGCCCAACCTTAACTCCTGGCACATCTGTAATATTTCCAAACATAATACACACCTCACAGAAGACTAAATTTTCAGTTTATTTATCATATAAAAAGCATGCTACCCGTTGATGTTTATTTTCTTCCTGAAGTACAGGTCGTTCCTGATGGCATCTTTCCATCACATATGGACAACGTGTATGAAACACACAGCCTACAGGAGGATTCATAGGGCTTGGCAATTCTCCCTGTAACGATATTTCTTGTTTCGGTTTATCAAAATCGATAACTGGAATGGCTGATAGCAGTGCCTGCGTATATGGATGCAGGGGATTCGCATATAATTCTTTCTTCGCACCAATTTCCACTACCCTCCCTAAATACAACACAGCCACTCGATCGCTAATATGTTTCACAACACTTAAATCATGTGAAATAAATAAATAGGTCAAATGAAATTCATCCTGTAAATCCATCATTAAGTTCAAGACCTGTGACTGCACCGAAACATCTAGTGCAGACACAGGCTCATCCGCAATAATGAACTCTGGATGAATAGCAAGAGCCCGCGCAATCCCGATTCGTTGTCTTTGGCCGCCGGAAAATTCATGCGGGAACTTTTGCATAGCATCTTCTGGTAGACCAACCTTTTGTAAAAGCTCCTTTACACGTTCTTTGCGTTGCTCTTTCGTTAATGTTAGTTGCAGCTTCATCGGCTCTTCGATTATGGCACCTATTCGCATACGAGGATTGAGTGATGCAAAAGGATCCTGAAAAATCATTTGCATTTGATTACGATAGGTTTGCAGCTTACTTCCCTTTAACTGCTGAATGGGCTGTCCTTTATAGAAAATTTCTCCCTCGGTCGGTTCTATGAGTTTTAAAATAGTTCGCCCAAACGTAGATTTTCCGGAGCCGGATTCTCCTACGATCCCAAGCGTCTCGCCACGGAAAATTTCAAGAGAAATATCATCGACTGCTTTAATGACCTTTTTCTCTTCCTTCATTGACTTACGTTTCACAGGAAAGTAGGCTTTTAAATGATTAATTTCAAGCAAAACTTCTTTCTTCGTCATGATCAAGCGCCCCCTTCTCCGTAAATAAATGACAGCGCACTTTATGCTCGTCTTGAATATGGATTACCTCTGGCTGCACCTCATGGCATTGTTCCATCGCAAATGGACAGCGTGGTGCAAAGCGACAGCCCTCTGGTAACGCATAAGCTGGTGGAACAGTGCCTGGGATTGACGGCAATCTTTTAACATCTGCGTCTAGATTAGGCATTGTTTTTAAAAGAGCAGTTGTATACGGATGCTTTGGATTCATAAAAAGCTCTCGCACGGGTGCTTCTTCTACGATTTGTCCAGCATACATGACCATAACGCGATCTGCCGTTTCTGCTACAACGCTCATATCATGCGTAATAAATAATATAGCCGAATGATGTTCTTCCTTCATCTTCATCATAAGATTTAAAATTTGTGCCTGTACGGTTACATCAAGTGCCGTTGTCGGCTCATCCGCAATCAGCAGCTGAGGATTATTGGACATTGCAATCGCAATCATGACACGCTGGCGCATACCACCTGATAATTGGTGCGGATATTCAATAATCACCTTTTCTGCATTGGCAATACCAACTTCTTTTAAAAGCTGTAGTGATTTCTCCCACGCTTCTTTTTTTGAAATCCTTTGGTGTCTACGAATTCCTTCCATCATTTGATTACCGATTGTAAAAACTGGATCTAATGATGTCATTGGCTCTTGAAAAATCATACTAATTTCATTGCCTCTTATAGTGCTCATCTCTTTATTTTTATAGTCTAAGAGATTTTTACCATTCAATTTAATCGTACCAGCTGAAATTTCTCCTGGAGGTATGGGCAATAATCGCATAATTGATAACGATGTAATACTTTTACCGCTTCCAGACTCACCTACAAGCGCAACCGTCTCTCCCTTACGAATCGCAAAGCTCACATCATCAACAACTTTCGCCTGCTGACCATTTTTTAAATGGAATTTTATTTTTAAATGACTTACCTCTAGGAGCACTTGTTTTTCTTTTGGCTGTTCCATATGCATACCTCCATCTCATATTTGATTTGGTAGTGCATAGCGAATTGCGATATTTTTCATTTGCGTATAATTTCTCAACGCGACAAAACCTTTTTCTCGACCAATGCCGCTCTTTTTATAGCCACCAAACGGCATTTGAATTCCGCCTGCTGCTCCATAGTTATTAATAAACACTTGTCCTGCTTGCACTCGACTTGCGACATAATGAGCAGTATCTATATCCTTTGACCATACACCTGCAACTAAACCGTAGTTTGTACTATTCGCTAAGGCAATTGCTTCCTCAACCGTCGTAAATGTCAATACAGTCAACACCGGTCCGAAAATTTCCTCTTGTGCTAGTGCATCATTAGCTTCTACCCCTGCAAGTATTGTTGGTTCAACATAATAGCCTTTTTCATAGCCTTCAATCGTCAGTGTTTCACCACCAGTGACCACATAACCATCTTCCTTCGCCTTTTGCAGCAGTGTTGAAATCTTCGTATATTGTCGTTCATTTAGAAGTGGACCCATATCAACGTCTGCCTCACCCGGACCAACTTTCAATGCTTGGAATTTTTGCACTAATCGTGTCATAAATTTTTCTTTGGCACTCTCTTCAATTAGGAGTCTGGCCCCTGCCGAGCATGTTTGTCCGGCATTCTGAATAATGGCGCGTACAACTCCATCAAGCGATTGCTCCATGTTGGCATCCGCAAAAACAATATTCGGAGATTTTCCACCAAGCTCTAACGTTACAGGTACAACATTTTCAGCAGCTGATTTCATCACCGCAATGCCTGTTGGAACAGAGCCTGTGAACGTAATATGATTGATATCAGGATGAGATGTTAAATACGGCCCAACATCACGACCTAAACCTGTAATATGCTGAAAAATACCTCTTGGCAATTTATCCGCAAACCATTCCGTTATGGCATGTGTAGTTAATGGCGTATCCTCAGCACTTTTGACAATTACTGCATTGCCAGTAGCAATTGCAGCTGCTACACTTCTTGCCGTAATTTGAATAGGATAATTCCAAGGCACGATATGTACGGTAATTCCGACAGGCTCTAATACTACCGCATTTAAAATACCGTCTTCAATGGGAATCGTATCTCCCATTACTTTATCAGCAGCTCCACCATAAAACTCAAAATAGCGTGCTGCCGCTTCAATATCCGCTCTCGCTTGTGTTAACGGCTTTCCAACATCACGACATTCTAATAAACTCCATTCCTCTGCATGCTTGCGTATATAATGGGCGAATTCAACAAGTAGCTGTCCTCGTTCATAGGCCTTTATTTTCCGCCACTCTTCACTTTCAAACGCTACACGTGCAGCACGTACAGCCTCGTCGACATGAGTTTTACTCGCATTCGTAATCTGGGCAATGACTTCACCAGTAGAGGGGTTCATAACATCTACTACTGCCTCCATACTAGCGTGAACCCACTCACCATTTATAAACATCGGAATTTTTTTCACCTTATCCCTCCTAAAGTCCACGACCACCGTCTACATGTAATGTCGTTCCTGTAACCATACTCGCTGCATCAGAGAGTAAATAACTTACTGCTCCTGCAATGTCTGATGGATCTACTAAGCGTCCAAGGGGGACCGATTGAACAAAGACACTTTGCTTTGTTTGCTCGATGTCTGCTCCTTGTGCCGTAAATTGACCGAGCATCTGTGTATCAGCTGGCCCTGGATGAATCGTGTTAACACGTATTTGGAACGGTGCTAGCTCTATAGCCAAACCACGTGTAAAGCTCTCTGCCGCCCCTTTAGAAGCAATATAAGACTGCAAACCTGGGCGTGGACGTACAGCAGAAATGGATGCGATTGTTACAATTGAGCCCTTTTGGCGCTCTTTCATATAAGGAACGACTGCCTTTGTTGTAATAAATAAGCTTTTAACATTGACATCCATTAACCGATTCCACTCGTTCATCGTTACTTGCTCAATCGGTGTTGCTGCCTGTGCTATACCAAGTGCATTAACAAGTCCATCAATCCGTCCATACTTGTCAAAAACCTGCTTGAATACTTCGTTCACACGCTCCTCTTGCAAGACATTAACTTCAAAGCATTGCAAGGCATCCTGCGCTAAATTGCTTAGAGAAGCTACAGATAAATCGAGCCCTACTGCAATATTGCCCTTTGCGAGCTGCTCCTGAATAATGGCTTTTCCCATACCACCGCCAGCACCTGTGACGATGATGACCTGTTGTTCTACTGCCATGCTATACACCCCTTGCCGCTAAATTCATTTTGATAATTTCCTGACAAATCGCATCACCCATTTGTGCCGTTGTCGCCTGTCCACCAATATCTGCGGTTTTCACGATACCTTCTCGAAGTACCGTCTCAATCGCATGAACAATTAGCTCTTCTAAATCCGATCTCCCAATATGTCCAAGTAACAAAGCAAGTGACCAAATTTGTGCGATTGGATTTGCTATGCCCTTTCCTGCAATATCTGGTGCTGACCCATGCACAGGCTCAAACATAGACGGGAATTCCTTTTCTGGATTTAAATTAGCTGACGGTGACAACCCAAGACCACCAACAATGGCTGACCCTAAATCTGATAAAATATCTCCGAATAAATTGGAGGCAACAACAACCTGAAAATCTTGCGGTCGCTCCACGAAATAGGCTACTAAAGCGTCGATATAGATAGATTCTAGCTCTAATGCTGGTGAGCTTTGTACAAGAATTCTCTTAGCATGCTCATCCCAGAACTTCATTGAATGAATAATAGCATTCGATTTTGTCGCACTCGTAATTTTTGTTTTGCCATTTTCATAGGCATAATCACAGGCGGCTTGGACAATTTTTTCAATTCCGATACGTGTCATAATCGTGTTTTGAATCGTCATTTCCTGCGGTTGATTATGATAAATTCGACCACCACTATCGGAATATTCACCCTCGGCATTTTCCCGGAAGATAACAAAATCAATATCCCTTCCGTTGGCAAGCGGTGAAGCTATGCCAGGTAGAGATTTAATCGGCCGGAAATTAACATATTGCTGGAAGCTTTTTCGTATCGGCATAATTAATTCCCATACTGTCACGTCATCTGGAACACGAGCATCTCCAATAGCCCCGAATAATATCGCATCATATTCATTCAATATCTCTAATGCATTGTCTGGCATCATCCGACCGTGCTTGAGGTAATAATCTGAACTCCACGGAAAAATTGTTGTTGCTAATTGTAAAGATGAATCATGTTCCTGAAGAGAATTTAGTACCTTTAGTGCTTCCTCCATAACTTCCTTTCCAATGCCATCGCCAGGAATGACTGCGATCTTTGTGAGAGTCATAGTACATCACCTGCTAAAAACTTTAATGCTGCTAAACGATAAATGGCTGTTGTTTCTGCTAATTCTTCGATATCGACATATTCGTCAATTTGATGGGGAATATCACGATCCCCCGCTCCAACGGTAACTATCGGTACTCCATGCACATGAAGGAACGTTCCATCAGTAGCCCCTGGGACGCCGTTATATTTCGGCTCTTTTTCCGTTACCTCAGCGACTGCCTCATAAATGGCTTGTACAACAGGATCCTCCTTCGCTGTTGCTGTTGCAGGACGGTTATCAAGCACTGTTAGCTCCACTTTAAAATCCGGATCATCTGCTTGCAGACGCTTAATAATTGCCTCGATTTTACCGAGAAGCTCATCATGATCCTGTGCAGGTACAGTACGAATATCAAGCGTCGTCATACAATGATCAGGAATCACATTAATTTGTGCATCCCCTTTTACGGGTGCTCGTAAAATCGTTGGTGTAATAGATGGCCAATTAAGCATCGGATCACGCCCTAAACGTGTTTGCTCTTCTTTTTCCAACTTTTCAAGCTCCACGATAAAGCGTGCCATGCGCCAGTTCGGGTTAATGCCACTCCAAGAAATTGCACCGTGCGCCATTTTACCAAAGATATCTACTTTCAAGCGTATTGCCCCACGTTGTGCGATACAAACATTATTTTCCTCTGGCTCACAGATAATCGCCCCGTCCACATCATCTGCCCAGCCATTTTTTATAAAATGTTTAATACCAAGCATCAGTCCTTCTTCATCACATGGAATACATAAAATAATCTTGCCTGTAAATTCTTCCTGATCCAGTAACAACGACTGACAAGCTGTAATCATACACGCAAGATTTCCTTTTGTATCATTTGTGCCTCGGCCATACATTCGACCATTAATAATTTCTGCACCGAATGGATCGTACGTCCATGATTCCCGATTTCCTTCAGTAACGACATCTGTGTGTCCTTCAAAGAGCAGTGTTTTTCCTGGCTTACCCGAATCAATAATACCAATGACATTCGGCCTACCTGGCACTACCTCCTCTATATGTGTTTCAATCCCGATATCACGTAAATATTGAGCGACAAAATTCGCGACTTCTTGTTCATTGCCATTTGGATCATCTTCTCGGTAAACGCTTTCTATCCGTACTAGCTTTTGTGTAAGCATAATAACTGCTTCTCGGTCACGCATATAAGATTCAGTTATCTTTAAATTCGTTACTGTCATTCAAATGCCTCCTTGTTTTATAGAATATTCTAAAGATCAATTATGCCTCGGCATAATTGCGTCCGGAATCGGCTTTGTGCTTAGGCCTGCAGGATGCAGGTCAGTTAGCCGTTATCGCATGGATGCGATGATTTTAGGCTAACATCCTTTAAGAACTCCTTTCCGATTCCATGACATCCGCCGGAGGCTTTGGGCCAACATGATGTTGGTCACTCAGTCGTTGCCACAGGACGTGGCGTTCTTAGACTGAGTTCCTCTATTTTAGCAGGTGTTTGGACACCTGCTAAAAGAAGTTAAATCATTTTAACATTGTCCTATTAGATAAGTATTTGACACTTTGTTAATAATATATAGAATGCTATTAACTTTTTGTTTAGTAGTAAAAAACTAGAAAACAACAAAATTATCTACTTTATGTTATTTTTTGATAAAAGGAGGAGCTATATTAACAAACACACTTCTTTTTTGAAAAATATACTAAAATGGAATAACTGTCCCATTATCATAACGTGGGGTTGATTTCCGTTCCGGCTGGGCGCTTTGTTGTTGCTGTCGCTACGCTTTCGCACAGAGCAAAGCTTACTGGGGGCGTCCGATGAGCCGCTTGGGCAACAGGATGTTGGTCACGAAGGCGTTATCACAGGATGTGATGGTTTTAGCCTTCGTTCCTCTACCGCTGATCCCCGAGGAGTCGCCCAGCCTCCACTACAATCAACTTATTCGCATGACATAGGTTTTATCAAAATGTCATCTCATTTTTCGGTGATAAAAAATAAATAACTTTTAGTTTTAAGCTGTTTTCGAAAAGATTGTTGCTATTCAACTGACGGAGCAGGTTAGTACAGCGAGGAAGTATGATAAAATCAAACATACTATGCATTTAAGGTGGTTAAAATGAATAAAGTTTTTGTCGTAGATGGAAATAATTTTTCAAGATTTAAGGAATTTTGTAAGGAGTTTTCGAGAGTTGTTCTTTCTGGAAAGTATGAGTGGAGCGGAAACCTCGATGCATTTAATGATATTTTGTTTGGTGGTTTTGGTGAAATTGAAGTCGAGGAAAAATATACAATTATTTGGAGAAATTCCGATAAATCTAAAAGTGATTTAGGATATGAAGAAACAATAATTAAACTTAATGAAAAGTTGAAAAAATGCCATCCAAGTAATGAAAAATATGTACTACAAGAAATAAAGGATGCGAAAATGAACAAGGGTCCAGCTATATTTGACTCAATAAAAGAAATAATCCTTGATAACGAAAATGGAACATTGATATTAGAATAATCCTTATTAAAGTAAACGGTGCTTTAGTACAAGATTGGTAGAGCTTTCAGGTAGCTCTTTTTTCTTATTCAACTCCCATGAAAGAACTTAATCATCTTTCATTATCTGTGGTGAAGTGCTGATTTTAGCGATTCATGGATGGCTAACGGTGCAGTTTAGTTGAAGAATGTTTTTTAACTTGTTGTTCAACAATCGGGCCATTTTGCTGAACAAATTATGCTAAAGTTGAAATAATTGTAAGGCAAAAGAAGGGAGATTCTAATATGGGTTTAGCTTCGGAAATCGCTCGCACTTTACTACCTCTTGCAATAGTAGGTGGAATTGCGGTATTCGTAATTAAAAGAATGGAACGTAAATATAAGAAAGGCTCCTTGGGTAAGAAAAAATCAAAAGGCGCTCAAAATTTATTAGATAGTTTAATACCATTGGGAATGTTGAGTGGTTGTGTTGTTGGTATACTCCTTAGCATATTTTCCCCAATCTCTTTACTTTCTGCAATTACTTTAGGAGCTGGAATAGGTTTCTTATTTGGATACTTTGCTTATGAAATTTATAGCAAAAAAGAATAAAGATTTATAAAGTATACAAAATAAACGTTAATAACGTTCCCAAATGAAAGTTTGGGCGCACATTAAAAAGCCACGAATGTTGTGAAATGAACGTTCGTGGCTTATCTTATGAACATTGTTTATGTGTTGTTTTATGCACTTTTGTTAAAAGTCAGTCATAGCAAAGGTTTTGAAGCATTTGAATTAATGTTGCACCATCGTCTTTGATGAATAAAATCGTGTATAAAAATTGAAGTCTTATCGTTGTAAATCCGCATAAATCTGACGAGCCCCCTTATTGAAGTAACGTAGTGCTTTACTTGAAGATCATTGAGTTGCATAGGTAGCTCTTTTTTTCTTTATTGAACTCCCATGAAAGAACTTAATCATCTTTCATTTTCTGTGGTGTAGCGCTGGTTTTTGCGCTACATGGATGGCTAACGGGGGCAGTTTAGTTTCAGAAGAATAGAGGTTTTGATAACCTTAATGTCGAAAAGAATGTATAACCGCATAAAACAGAAGGAGAGGTACTTTGAAAAAAATTAGGGAAGCAACAAAAGAGGATATGATAGAAATTTATAAGATGGGCTATGATGTTTGGGGAGATAATCTGCCATATGAAGAATATATAACTTTGTGCCAGGCTTCCAATAAGTATAAAAAGGGAAAGTGGTACGTTCTTGAAGCAACAGATACAAAGCAACTATTAAGCTCCCTCATCGTATATGAACTAAATCTTTCTGAAGACCAAATTGTAAAAGGGATTGGTTCAATCGCTACTCCTTTATATTTAAGAAAAAAAGGATATGCTTCTTTATTGGTCAAAGAAACGATAAATAAACTAGAACAGGAAGAAAACTGTAACAACTTTTTCCTTTATAGTGATATTGGGATAGAATTTTACAAAGGATTAGGTTTTATTGTACTACCTAATGATAGTCAAAAATATAAAGACAGTGTTTGTATGTATTACTCAAAAGAAAATGATATCGACTCCATATCACTTGATATCCCCGATTACTTTTAAAGCACTTCCTTATTAAAGTAACGGGTGCTTTACTTAAATAAGGGGAAATGAAATTATGAAAAAACATTGTTGTGAGGATATGACTTTTCATGCAAGTTTCAAGTGTGAAATACATGAGAATCCGTTTGAATGTCCTGATAAAATAATCATTTTTTATGAACAGAATAATGACTACGGTTTGATAATACATGATGGTGGGAAGTCGATTATTAGCATTGATTTTTGTCCTTGGTGTGGTTCGAAACTTTGAATTTTAAATACTTCCTTCTTCAACTATCGGGTGCTTTTATTGAAGAAGAAGATAGCCAAACCAGAAGTAACAAACTTTGAGAAAACAGTCTAGTTTTAAAAACATTGTGCTGCTACTACATTTGAAAGATTTAAGACAAATTGGAACTTCCTAAAGAAATGAAGTCATGCAAGCGACTTCCTTATCGTCATTTTGCCAGCTGGAAAAGGAAGCCATATAGAAATAAGATTTGCACTTGTACAAGGGAAAAAAGTGTATCTTTATTCACTAAATGAAGATGTATACAATTTCGAAACAACAAGTTTGTTTTATCATTTATCAGAGGTTGATATTTTTATTGGAACATTAGTAGAGAATTTTACTTTTTACCAAAAGCAACAATAAAAGAAAACCAGCGTCTCTGTTGAACTACATTCATAGCAGAGAGCTGGTTTATTTCTTTATCCCCATTTACGGGTCACTGATTAAAGTTTCAATTTATTGCTGGCGAGACTCTGTCATTTGCTTCCAAACAGAACCTTTTGCTTCTTCACCCTGTTCGATGCGGGCAATCGCCATTTTTACTTGTAGCTTCACTTCAAACTCTTTATCTTCTGCAGCAGCCTTTAATGCTGCTAATGATTTCTCAGTACCGACCTCATATAAGTACATGGCTGCACGCCAACGAACAAGTTTGTTTTTATCCTGTAATGCCTTCTGCATCGCATCTTCAAACTCCACGAAGCCAAGATCACTCATACAATCTCCTGCAGTTCGACGTACCGCTGCACTTTTGTCCTGTAATGCCTTTTCCAAATATGGAACAACTGCCACATCTTCAATCATTCCTAAATAAACGGTTGCCAGTCGACGGATAGACATTTGCTCATCTTGTAACGCCAATTCTAAAAGTGGTAAATCATCTAGCTCTGGATCTGCCATTTTGTCAAGCAGTTGGAAACGTTTTTCCCATTCCGGTTGCTTAAACTGTTCAACAGTAATTTTTAGCTTAGTTTGCTTCTCAATAGTTTTCTCAGAATCATTAATCATTGCGACAATCTCTGCTAAACGTTCTTCAGAATATGTTACATCGATTTCCTCTTTTACTGCTTCCGCAATTTCCTCAAGCTCTCCATAACGTACGCCATAGTCAATCCACTTACGTTGGAAAATATAATTTTCATCAACTACTGTCTCGATAATTTTATTGAAAGCTTCCACAAAGCGCTCACCACAGCTTACACGGTGCTCACGTTGATTATCAAATACCTTTACTTGAAGTGGTACTTGCTTATAAAACTGCACATGAACGTACACTTCACCATAAAATTCATTGGCTACTTGTTCTGTGTTTACTTCATGTACATCTTCACCTAACACTTGACGAATGCTTGCTAAAATACCTTCCCATGCATACTTTGCGTTACGCTCAACAGCGAAGAAATCTGCTACATGATAAACACCTTTAACACCTTCGATTGCTAAAATCGCTGCTACTTCACCAGTTGCTTCATCTTTATTATCCTTTGTAAAATTATAGCTTTTGCCAAAAGGTAACTCTGTATCAACGACAATCTTCATAGAATTAGGGCTTGGTGTCGGTTCAATTGTAATAATCTTCATGTCTATCGCTCCTTATCCATTTACGATTTCATCTAAATATGACCATCTTTCAATAAGGTGTTCATATTGTGCATTTAGCTCATCTAGCTTCGCCGTTAATTCCTGTAGCTTTGTAAAATCAGCACCAGCGTTGGCAATACCTTCTTCTGTCTCCATAATCGCTGTTTCCGTCTTTTCTATTTCATCAGCAATCGATTCCCATTCTTTTTGCTCTTTAAAGGATAATTTTTTCTTGTCCGATTTAGGCTTTTCGGTCTTAGGTTTTTCGACTTTTGGCGCTTCTACCTTTACAGCGACTTCCTGTTCACGCTTTTGTAAATATTCACTGTAAATATCAAGCGTCTCATTAACATGTCCAAGACCATCTAAAATCCACAGCTTTTTCGCAATTCGATCTAAGAAAAAGCGATCGTGGGATATAGTTATAACGACTCCAGGGAAATGCTCAATGAAATCCTCGAGCACACCTAATGTTTCAATATCCAAATCATTTGTAGGCTCATCTAGTAACAGTACGTTTGGTTGCTCCATTAATAATCGTAATAAATGCAGACGTTTACGCTCACCACCCGATAATTTACCGATAGGTGTACCGTGCGAATGAAGTGGGAATAAGAAACGTTCGAGCATTTGAGCAGCAGAATAACGTACACCCTCTGCATCTGTGATATCATTTGAAGCTTCGCGGATATATTCAATCATGCGCTCATTTTCATTCATTTTTGGTAGAGTTTGTTTAAAATGCGCTAACTTCACTGTCGAACCAACAAGAATTTCACCAGCATCAGGTGGAAGCTCACCTGCTAGCATGTTCAATAATGTTGATTTTCCTACACCATTTGCTCCGATAATACCGATACGATCGCCCTGCTGTAGTAAAAATGAAAAGTGATCCAGGATTTTTTGATGACCAAAAGCCTTTGAAATATTTTCAGCCTCTAAAACCTTCCGACCGAGACGTGTTGTTGCAAGGCCAATTTCAAGAGAAACATCCTCAGATTTACGCTCCAAGTTATCCTCTAAATGCTCGAAGCGCTGGATACGTGCCTTTTGCTTCGTAGAACGCGCTTTCGCTCCACGACGAATCCATTTTAATTCTGAGCGATAGCGGTTACGGTCTTTTTGTGCGGAGGCTGCTTTCATTTCCTCACGAATAGCACGTGCTTCTAAATAATCCCCATAATTCCCAGTATGTCGGTATAATGTTTGATCAGCTAGCTCGTAAATATGAGTAGACAGCTCATCTAAGAAATAACGATCATGGGTAATAAATATAACTGCTCCCTTTAATCGTAACACCATTTCCTGCAGCCACTCCGTTGACTGCACATCCAAATGGTTGGTAGGCTCGTCCAATAAATAAAGATCTGCCGGCTCAATTAATACTTTAGCTAAAGCAACGCGCTTTTGCTGACCACCTGACAGTGTTAATACTTCTTTATCAAACATTTCAATTCCAAACTTCGTAAGTGCTGTCTTAGCGAGTGCATTGACATCCCATGCCTGCTCCTCATCCATACGATGCTGTAAGCTAAATAAAGTTTTTTGTAAACTTTCTGAAGTCGGATTTAATGCAAGTGCAGC
This sequence comes from Lysinibacillus sp. RC79, assembly GCF_041262405.1. Lineage (NCBI taxonomy): Bacteria > Bacillati > Bacillota > Bacilli > Caryophanales > Bacillaceae > Lysinibacillus > Lysinibacillus sp. RC79. Next base: position 157,050 of record NZ_JBGCCD010000006.1, on the reverse strand, counting down.
AACCGTTTCCTCATATTCACGATTAAGTTTTAAAATAGGTGAATCCCCTGCAAACACTGCTTGTAACACAGTTTCTCCGCTTTCAAAAGTAGGATCCTGTGGTAAATAAGCTACACGGTATTTATTTGGGCGGTCAACATTCATTGAATCCGCTTCGATTTCACCAGCTAAAATAGAAAGCAATGTGGATTTACCAGTACCATTAATACCAATTAGTCCAGCTCGCTCCCCCTCATAAATCGTAAATTCAATATTTTGAAAGAGCGTTTTATCGCCCACTGTTTTCGTTAGATTTTGTACTATTAAATGACTCATTACACTTGTCCATCTCTTTCATTAGGTGTTGTTTGTGTCCATACTACTTTTAATATGTAGTTTATTATTGATATCCATTTTTATCATAACACCAAATGACAGGTAAACAAAGGACAACAAACTCAGCTTAGCTTTCTAAAAACAGGCCTCCTCCATTAACTGCAAAATGAAGACGAGCGAGGGAATAAACTTTCTACTTCACCTATACTTTTGGTTCATTACCAAAAATCGGGATTTAATGTTGGACTTTCCCTCTTCAAGCTCAATTAAAAATCACAAAAAAATATCCGGATAGAAATTATTTCTATCCGGATACAGAAGCAAATTATTTCACCAATAACCAAGAAGCTTCCACCATAGTCCTCCTACTATAACAAAAATTAGGATAGTAACAACGGAAACTACAAATCCAACTGTCCACCATTTTTTTTGATCAATATAACCTGCACCAAAGAAGACCGGTGCTGGACCAGAACCATAATGAGTAGTGGCGCCAAATAAATTACTAAATGCCGCTAATAATATAGCTGCCAACATGGCAGGTGCTCCTGCTTGCAGCATAACAGATAAAAATGCCGCATACATCGCACTAATATGGGCAGTGGAACTCGCAAAGAAATAATGAGAATAGAAATAGACTAATGCTAATATTAAAACAGCCCATATCCAGCTATACCCGGATACAAGTCCACCAACTTCATTACTAAACCACGGAATCAGTCCTAGTTTGTTCATAAAAGATGCCATCATAAATAGTGTTGCAAACCAGATTAGCGTATCCCATGCTCCTTCTTCCTTTTTAATATCTGCCCATGTTAACACATTTAACAATAACAGCAATGAAAGACCTATAAGAGCTGCTGTAGTGGCACTAATGCCTAGGTAGTCTCCGCCAATCCATAACGACAACACAGCTACAAATACTACAATCATTCGTTTTTCAGAACTTTTCAGTGGACCAAATTCATCCAGTTTCTTTTTAGCGATAGCTGCTGCCTCTGGTGTTTCCTTGATTTGAGGCGGATAGATTTTATAAATAACATAAGGAACAACGATTAAAGCCGTTAATCCAGGGACTATCATGGCTACTGCCCAACCAAACCAAGTAATAGTTACTCCAGCTGAATCACTTGCTAACTTAACAATTAGAGGATTTGCTGCCATGGCTGTCATAAACATAGCAGACGTTATTAAATTCCCTTGAAAGCCTACCTTCAAAAGAAAGGCACCCATCTTACGCTCTGTCCCGTCTTCTGGTCTAGATCCGAAAGTATGAGATAGTGATTGGATGATTGGAAATATTACACCACCAGCACGAGCTGTATTACTAGGAATAGCTGGCGCTAATATCAGGTCACTAGCTAGTAAAGAGTAAGACAGACTTAAAGTTTTTTTCCCAAAAAGACGAACAAATACATAGGCAATTCGTTCTCCTAGTCCCGTTTTAATAAATCCACGAGAAATAAAGAAGGCAATAACAATTAGCCAAATCGTTGAATTGCCAAAACCGCTTAATGTCTCTTCAATGGTTAATGTATTCGTTATGGCAATCATAGCCATAGCAATAAAGGATATAGCTCCCATTGGCAATGGTTTCGTTATAAACCCTATAATTGTCGCAACAAAAATAGCAAACAGATGCCACGCTTTTTCCTCTACTCCTGAAGGTACTGGACAAAACCAGATAGCTACGCCAACAGCAAGGGTAATGAAGAAAGGAACCCATTTGACTGCGCTTTTTGCTTCTTCTTTCATGATGTTAAAACTCCTTTGACGGTTACCCCAATGTATTTAAAAGGAGATTTCTCCCACGATCTAATATGTGAATGAAAAATAGACCTAATTCAAGATCCCCATTGTCGAAAAAACATAAGTAATTATATATGCTTTATGTAATGGATGAAAAGAGTTTTAGCTTATTTCTAAGAAAAAAATGATCTCGATTCAGAAATATTCCCCATTTTGTTAATATTATTGAAAAAAAGATACTTTTTTTATAGCATTTTTAACTATATCAAATACATTAAGGTTAGCATTTGCACTTTCCACGGAAAAGATACTCATATCGTTTAAATTAACTTATATGTGAGAATCAATAATCAATCCTCCTACATTCAGACAGTAAAAAAAGTGAAATCACCTCACTTTCTGTCCTGCAAATACAATGTAATAATCTTACAAAGTTCAATTACTCCTTGTTCAAGCTCTTGATGATTTGGAAAGGAATAACTAATTCTCATATGATTATATTGAGGTTCTCCCGGATAACATGCAGAGCTTGGTAAAAAAGAAATGTTGGATTGCTGTGCTTTGAAAAGTACTTCATCTGTATTTCTATCGTTAGGCAAAGACACCCAAATATTTAAACCTCCTTTAGGCATTACCCAAGTAACCCCTTCAGGCGCATACTTTTCCAACAACTTAATCGTTTGATCTCTTCTTACTTCAAGAGCAATACGTAACTTTTCTAAATGTGTGTTCATTCTATTTGAACTTAAAAAAGGAATAAGCGCCTTTTGTGTTAAAAGTGGGCTCCCTAAATCAGCACTAGATTTTGCCGATAATAGCCGTTGGTGAACTGTCCCATTCGATATAATTGCACCAATTCTACAACTAGGCGCTAAAGCTTTACTAAAACCTTTTAAATAGATAACATGACCATTCATATCTAATGATTTGATAGTTGTTGGTGGTGGATTATCATCAAAATAAATTTCATTCCATGAATCATCCTCAATAATAAGGAAGCTATTGTGTTGAGCGAGTTCTAATAACTCGTTTCTTCTAGCTTCGCTTAAAACAGTACCTGTTGGATTATGAAATGTAGGATTTGTATAAACAAGCTTTGGTTTTTTTGTTAAACATAATGAAGCTAAAATATCGGTCTGCATACCTTCTTCATCCATAGGAATAGGAATAATATGTGCTCCCCGATTTCTAAAAACATCAATTGCCGCTGTATATGTGGGCGCTTCCGTAATAACAATGTCTCCTGGCCCAATAAATGTTCTCGCAACTAAATCAATTCCTTGCTGAACACCATTTGTAATGATGATCTCTTGAGGTCTCGTTTGGATTTGACAATATTGTTGTACATGGTTCCGAATTGCCTCTCGAACTGCGTGGTCTCCTTGGACAGGGCCATAGCGTGCTACAATTTGCGGATCTTCCTGTAAAACCTGAAAAATTTCTTTCGATAGGTATGTTGACGGTAATAGTCCTGGATGAATTGTAGCACTAGATAATTTAATCGAATTTTCAGTTCCCAAATTTAACATGTATTGAGAGCGATGAATATAATCTGGGATAGCTAGTTGCCAATTATAATCGGTCTTACTTTTAGTACCAGTTCTCTGTTTCTTCTCTCTAACAAAAGCGCCCTTCCCATGCTTCAATTGAATATAGCCGTTTTTCTCTAACAATGCATAAGCTTTACTTACAGTAACAAGACTAACTTGATTTTCTTTTGAAAAGTTCCGAATTGACGGCAATTGACTACCTTCCTCTAACAAGCCTGCTCGTATCTTTTCCGATAAATTGTCCGAAATCTGATGAATTAACGATTGATCTGATTGACGATTCAGCTTTATTTTCATAGGTCCTCCCACTGTTATACTCGTTGATTGACTGTTATATATATCACTATATATTGTAAAAAGCGTAAGGCAAGCAAAATGATAAGACAAGGAGATTGGTCAAGTATGAACATAATGAAACATGATCAAGAAATTTTTGACAGTATTTTAAATGAAGTCGTACATCATGCTACTAATTTTTTTAATGACCTTGAAGATAGGGCTGTATCTACTCATTCCTACAATCTACCTAAAAATGAACTTCCCGAAATAGGAAGTGGTTCAAGGGCAGCTCTTGATTTTTTCACTCAAAATTATGCGAAAAGCTTAAGTGGCAGTGCTGGTTCAAGATATTTAGGATTTGTAACGGGCGGTGCTACTCCTGCATCCATCATAGGGGATTGGTTAGTTAGTGTTTATGATCAAAACCTATCAAACTCGAAAGATTCAATCGCTGGATACATTGAATTAGAAACGATTGATATGTTAAAAGAATTATTTTTGTTAAGTAATGACTATAGTGGTACCTTCGTAAGTGGGGCCACAATGGCTAATTTCGTAGGTCTTGCTCAAGCAAGAGAATGGATTGCACAACACTATGGAAAAAGCACTTCTATTGATGGTTTATACGATATTCCCCAGATTAAAATAGTGAGTGGTACACCACATTCAAGTATTTTCAAAGCAACCGCTATGCTAGGTATAGGTAGGAAATCTATTCATCAAATTCCCTGTCAGGAAAATCGTGAAGCTATTGATATAACTAAATTACAGGAATATCTTGAACTCCATAAAAATGAACCATGTATTATCGTAGCGAATGCTGGAACGGTTAATACTGTAGACTTTGATGATTTAGTTGCCATCGGAAAATTAAAAACTCAATATAACTTCTGGTTACATGTCGATGCTGCATTTGGCGGTTTTGCAGCTTGTTCTCCACTATATAGAGAATTAATAGAAGGAATGAACTATGCTGACTCAATTACGATTGATGCACATAAATGGCTAAATGTGCCCTACGACTCTGCTATGCAATTTACTCGTCATCAACAGCTGCAGGTGGCAGTGTTTCAAAATAATGCTGCCTATTTAGGAGGCTCGATTGAAAATCCAGATTTTTTTGATCTGACACCCGAAAACTCTCGACGATTCCGTGCTCTACCTGCATGGTTTACGTTAAAAGCATATGGCAAAAAGGGGTACCAACATCTTATTGAGGAAAATGTAAAGCTAGCTAAACAGCTTGGACAAAAAATAGACGATAGTCAATACTTTAAGCTTCTTTCTCCAGTAAGATTAAATGTCGTATGCTTTTCTTTAAATAAAGAATCCATAACGACTGAAATGAACAATCATTTTCTTTCTAATTTAAATCAGCAAGGAAATGTCTTCATGACACCAACTATTTATAATGGAGTTCCTGCAATCCGTGCTGCCTTTAGCAATTGGCGTACAGAAGAAAAAGATATAGCTATTATATGGGAAGCGTTATTATCAACTGTTCAAGATTTCGAATCACAGCTTATAGAAGACGTATAGAGCTTTCCGATTATGATTTTCTTCAATTAATAACAACGTTAGAGAGTAAGATGAAAGCTGGAGAACATTTTTTCTATAGGAAGGGATGATTTTGAAGATTTCACAGTATGTTTTGTTATCAAAATACTAATACCTTAAAGGTCAGTAATAAAGTAGCGGTAGGGTTTTATAGTTATGGTACCATTGCAGACTCATATCCTTCTCGAGCGGTAGCCGAAAAAATTGAAGTAAAAACAACGTACATGTTTTGTTATTTATTCTCCTTCCATAGTAAATGAATCAACATTTTTCAGCCCTAAAAAACCGTTGTCTATTGAAATAGACAACGGTTTTTTTAGTAGCATGAGTAGTTACTCACCTATTTCATTTTGTAATTGCTCTAAAAACTGTACCATAAATTGATGGCGCTCTTCAGCCATTTGCTTGCCCTTTTCTGTAATCATTAAATCCTTCAGCAATAATAACTTCTCATAAAAATGTGTAACTGAGGATGTATTTTTACGACGATACTCCTCCTCTGTCATATCCGTACGTGCATCCTCTTCCTTATCGTAAAGTTTTCGACCCTTAGCCCCACCATAAGCAAACGTGCGTGCAATACCGATTGCCCCAATCGCATCTAAGCGATCTGCATCTCGCACTATTTTTGCTTCGGTAGAAGTTGCTTCTAGCTCATTGCCACCATTAAACGATACTTGTGCGATGCAATCTCGAATATGTTGCTTTTTCTCCTCGCTTAAAGACAGCTCGGCAATTAGTTTATTTTCTTGCTCTTTGCTATCGGTATACTTTTTATCACTTACATCATGCAAAAGCACAGCAATTTTCACGACTTCTGCATCGGCTTCCGGCTCTGTAAATAATATCATTAATGCATTTTGATAAACACGTTCAATGTGTTGAAAATCATGACTAGCATCAAATTGCTCATAAATATCTCGTACTTTGTTCATTAAATTGTTCATATTCTTTGTTCAGTCCCTTCATATTTTATTATACTGTATTGCTTAGAATAGTTAGTAGTTATGTAATCTCTTCGCTCACAAAAAAAAACACACGGAAAGGTGTTTTCAATTGACTAATTTTTCAGAATATTGTAAGATGAATATACAGAACAACTATCTTTGTTCTGTAAGCTCACTATTTCAGTGTTGTACAAGAACTATGTTTTGACAAATTTAACAACTTCAGCGGGATTACAATTGAATATTGTGTTGAAAGATGACGTGCTTATAGAGTAAAGCAATCATCTAAAAAAAACAAATAAAAGTGAACACTTTCCCTTAGAAATTCTTTGTTTTAATCCGCATAGTGAATGTACATGACGAAATAAGTGAACAAACAGTTAGCCTGTTTTCACGACCAAGAAGGCTTTGACCAAATGTCGCAAACGTGTGATATTTTTATCATTAATTGTTGTTACCTTCTTTTATTCATTATCTTGAATATGTGTGAACGTAACTCCTCCCATTAGTGGCAAATAGTACACCAATTTCTTGCCAACATATGCGAAAAGCTGAATCATTAGAGTCGTGCTAACAAAACTAGAGAATTCTTTTTTAGGCAATATTTTTTCCGAATTTCATTTAAGCCGTATATGAAGTATTAAGTTATGAAGGAAGTAGGAACGATAGTTATGTTATGTAATACCAACCCGCTGAAGAAACAATAAAAGCTGCCCATCTTATTTATTGTAGATGATGGCAGCTTTTATTGTTTTTTCAATTTCCATATTAAAGACATATATCTCCTATCTCCCTTTTCCCTACTTTATTCTCCATTTTCCTTCTAAGACACACCTAAGGAAAAAATTATTCTGAACACGGGATAAGGACATGACGAGGCTTGTTAACCTTATCGTTATTTATCATCATGCTTTTGAATTAGCCTTTCTTTAATTTCTTCAATACGCTCCACAGATAAGTTTGTTATTTTACGAATAAAATCAATATCCATACCATTCGCTAAAAGTTTGTTAGCAACATCCTCCTTCACTTCTTTTCTTCCTTTTTCTTTTGCTTTTCCTTTTTCTATCCCCTTTTTCTCTGCCATATACTTCACATCCTCTAACTTCGCCGCTTCATCGAGGATATACTTTAAGCGTGATAGATAGGCAATTACTTCTTCCTGTGATAAACTTAGCTCTTCCCAAACAGCGATAGCCTTGTCAACCTTTTCGTTATTTATCTTCACGACTTTGAATTAGCCTTTCTTTGATTTCTTCAATACGCTCCGTAGATAAGCCTGTTATTGTTATTTTACAAATAAAATCAATATCCATTCCATTCGCTAAAAGTTTGTTAGCGGTTTCTTCTTTTTCTTTTTCTATCCCTTTTTCTACTCCCTGTTGCTCTGCCATATACTTTACATCCTCTATCTTTGCCTCTTCGTCAAGGATATACTTTAAGCGAGATTGATAGGCAATAACATCTTCCTGTGATAAACTTAGCTCTTCCCAAACATTAAATGACTGTAATAAATGTTCGTCCTTCATCGCTAGTTCCTCCAATTCACGATAAACATCATTGTACTCGCCACCAACTTCTTGTTTCATAAAAGCCACTTCTTGGATGGTATTTCGACCAGTTCGATTTAAAATCGCATTAAGAAAAATAATGGTTATATGTTTATTTTTTCACTATTTATAGTCGTACATCAGCTACTTTTTATAGAACAGTTCCAATAACCTCCTCCACTTCCTGCAACAATGCCTTATTTTTCATTGTCGTGCTTAAGTTTAAATTACACTGGTCAACTTGAATAACGGCAACACGCATACCTTCTTTAATGCTTGCGCTAGGGACAGGAATCATTTTGTCCACATCGAAAGTCATGATAAGATCCGGAAATTTGGATTGTATGTTACCCTCTTTCGATAAAGTCATATACTCGTTCCAGAAAGTTAAATGAAAATCCTCAACAGTTAATTTGCCTACATCAAAGCCGTTTTCCTTTGTTAATTTATAATCTTTCACTAGGCCAGATACGATGTGAATCCCATTCAATTGACGCATGACATTTTCCAATTTTTCTTCGCTTGTTTGTCCATTTAGGAAGCAATAGCCGAGCTCGATTGCCTCTGAAATTGCATTCGGGGCTCCATGTTCTTTTAAATAGCCAATTGTTACAGGGTTTCGAGTTACCCCTACCAACCCTCCTGCTAATATAGAAGCATTACGAGCTGTCTTTGCTGTGTTTTGTAAATCACCTTCAACAAAGCCACAAATCGCAAAATCATTTTTTCCACCTGCATAAAATTGAACAGTTTTATAATCTTCTAGCTCATGTAAATTTAAGGAGCCCATAATTCCAGTTGGATGGGCTCGTCCATTACAAGGAGCATCAACGACCGGTACGTTCAATAAAACCGATTGTAGCCAGCCGTTAATGGTCGTAATAGCTCCATTTTCGTTCGTAATAACTCCTTTTAATCGATTATCAGTATACACATTCATATTTCTATAGCTCCAGCATAGTTGTTCATTAGAAATATATTGATCGGCCGCTGAAGGGGCTCCAACCATCGCCACACAAGCGACCAAATCTTCATTATTTAATTCCTTTATATCGATTAACTGAGGTGCACCAGTCGCGAATATTTCCTCAACCAGTTTTAAACCTTCCTCTAGAAGGCCTCCTCCACCGCCTCCGAGTATTGCACCCCCATAGACAGCGGCAATACCATCCTCATAAGATAGAACTTTTACCATCATCCATTACTCCTTTCTATTTTCCTATTTTTAAAATTGAAGAGAAGAAACTATATAAAGCATCTCCAGCAATCACCCCAGCTGCAAATACAGTCATTTCAGATTCTCTCTTACCTTTCGTTACATAAGTGAAAATTACGCGAAGTAAAATACCTAGTAAAACAGCCCATCCAGCAATAGGATTGATCAGTAATAAACCCGTCGCAAACAGGATACCCATTTGTCTCTTTGAACCACCGATCAGTTGAATTAATGCGCCTGGTATCGCCCAAATCAATAATTGTTGAGCAACGTTACCTGTCACACCAGATTGAATTGTAGCAGCATACACATGATTTACAGGTGCCACTAAATCTTGTGCAAAATAAGATTGATAAGAAAGTAAAACAACAATGGCAGAAATAGAGAAGGCTAAAATACCAGCGATCATTTGTTGCTTACGACCTTCTTTTTCTAATGCGGGGTCACTACCATGACCACGTAAAATAAAACCCGTTTTCAAATCATAACCCATATCCGCAAAGGCAACTCCTGTTGCTGCACTATATCCAGCTAATAAAGCAAGTGCTGAAGGCGGAAAACCAATCAAAATTCCGACAATAAGCGTTATAAACGCTACTGCAAATGCTGGGAACCAGCCTGCATGCATGGCTGCAATCCCAACAATCAATTCATGTACAAATGCAGCAATTGTTGCGAAAACAACGAAGCCTATCAACATGCCGAAAGACATATGTGATATCAATCCACTCAAAAGTGCGATTAATACAGCAATCAATAAATAAGCAATAAACCCTGCGCCAAAGCCCTGTCTAATTTCCTTTGAATCTTTAGAATATACAAACTTTTCAGTCTTTTTAGCAGATTTCTTATTTAATAAAGTAAAGCCTACTTGGAATAGCGCCACGATTCCGGCTCCAATCATTACACCATGTGGAATATAATATTCGTTTAAATCTACATTAAATAGTTGAAAAGAATAGCCTCTAAGTAAAAGACCAATCCCAAACATTGTAAGCGCCCAAATATTCCCGATAAACGCTACCCCAAAAGCTGACATTGGAATTTTAAGTACAGCTCCCACAATACCAACAAAAACACCACCGATTAGAACCTTTGCATTATTACCGCCTTTATCTCCAGCTTTAATCGCTTCTGCAGTTGCAACCCCTGGCGGCCAAGTACCTGTGGCTGGGAAAATCTTCGTATCGAAAAATTTATATAATAATAAAGCATCAACAAACATCGCTAAAATAACACCAATAAACAATGGTAATACTAAGTTTTCATAACCTAAAACATACGGAATACCAATTGGCAACATTAAACTATTCGCTGCACTAAAGGTTGCAGATGATATCGCCGTTTGAATAATATTTTGTCTATGAACGGATTTGAACTCGATCAGCTTCCCAATAGGAATCCTTCCTAAAATCATCGCAAATATAGCACCAACAATCGATGTATTAGCAGAAATCCCCAAAGTAGTAATCAGTTGTATCCCAATTATTGCACCAATCACAGATGTTAAAACTACCATTAATAGAGTCACAGGTTCTAAAGTTCTAGGATGTAATACTTTATTATTCATTGAGTCAACTCCTATATATTTATAGTTTTGAGATATGGGATTGAAATTGATGAGTAATTTTTATTAACTCTTCAGATAAATATTTTTCCTTTTAAGCATTTTTATAGCCATAGTGCTTTTCTGCTACTTCAAAAGAAATATATTCATTAAACAAGTCTTTTTCTATCGCTTGAATACTGCGCTCTTTTGGATTGCCATACCCTCCACCTGTGGCTGTAACAAGTTCTATTTTGTCTCCTTTTTGCAACTCATAGTTAGCTAGTACACCAACTGGTCCAAGCTTTGTACCATCTTTTTTATGAATCACTAAATAGTTATGTGAGCCTTCCTTTCCACCATTTAAGCCAAATGGTGAAAATTGATGTCTGCCTAAGTTGACAGAGACCTTTTGTCCATCATGATTAACAGTATACACACGACGTACACCTAAACCGCCTCTAAATTTTCCCGCTCCTGCTCCATCGGAATTTAAGCTATATTCATCAATATGAATACCGTATTTTGTCTCCGCAATCTCAACAGGGAGGTTATACGTTTCTCCATCTCCCATACAATATTGTCCACTTTGTCCATCTTTATCATTTGAGGCTCCCCAACCGCCAACAGATGGCTCTACAATTAAGAATGACTCGTCGTTGTCTGGGTTTTTACCTGTTAAAATAAATGTACAAACAGACTGTAAATGTCCCGCTGAAAGTCTTTCTGGTAAGTGAGGTGCAAGTGCTTTCCAGATTAAATCTGCTGCTCCAATGCGTGCCTCAAAATTCATCGAGACTGGGTGTGGTCGTTTGGCAGAAACAATGGAATTCTCATCTGTAATGATTGTTAACCGTTTAAATATACCTTCATTAATCACATCAATATCATCAAGTAACGCTAAAAACATAACTCTCACACTAGCCATTAATCCAAACTCTGAACAATTTACAGGTACATGAACTGCAGGATGTGAGCCTCTAAAGTCACAAATGAATTTCCCATCATTTATCGTCACCTTTACTTTGATAGGGTAAGGTCCGCCTTTTACTGGATCTCCTTCAATAAAGTCTTCTGCATAAAACTCTCCTTTGGGTAATTGTTGTAGCTCATGCTCGACAATCTTTTCACCCTTGTCCAATAATTTTTCAATTGACAACTTAACAGATTCAGCACCGAATTTCTGACAAAGTTCAGTGATTCGTTTTTCACCAGTTTTTAATGCAGCGACTTGTGCGAACATATCTCCGATTGACAGCTCTGGTAAACGAACATTCGTAGATATAATTTCATAGATTGCTTCATTCAACTCCCCTTTCTGATATAGTTTCACTCCTGGCAACTGTAAGCCTTCTTGATAAATTTCATTGGAATTACTCGTAAACGAACCTGGATCCATTCCACCAACTTCTGTCCAATGAGCTTTATTGGCGGAATAAGCGATAATTTCCCCGTTATGGAAGATCGGTAATACTAAACCAACATCTGATAAATGCGATCCTCCTCCTACATATGGATCATTAATAATGATGACATCGCCTTCGTGTAAATTTTCTCCCCACTTAAACTTTTCAATAACATGTTGAACCATTGGACTTAGCATTCCGATAAAGCTTGTCACACCGTTTCCTTGGCTAATTAAATTACCTTGTGCATCTGTTAAACCACAGGCATAATCTAATACCTCATATATCACTGGACTCATTGATGAACGAGCTAAGGCGACAAACATTTCATCTCCAATGGCTAGCAATGAATCCTGAATAATTTCTACTGCAAAAACGTCTTTTTTCATCACTTACTTCCCCTCCATCTCCACAATCATATTTCCATAAGTATCTATTTCAATAGATTGTTTTTCACTTATAACGACCGTAGATGTAGGATTTTCGACAATTGCAGGCCCAAAAATCACATATCCAGGTACTAACTTTTGTTGATCATAAACATTTACTTCTATCCATCCAGTTCCCTTGACATATAGTTGACGTTTCGATTTTATACATGTAGTTACGTCAACGTTAGAGAAATCTAACTCCTTAAATTGAACTGCTTCATCTTTCCCATAAATAGTGAGATGTAAATTTACTAACTCAATTGGAGTATCTAGTAAATCAAAAGAAAACTCCTGTTTATGTTTAAAATGGAATGCTTCCGCTAAATGACTAAGCTCAGCTTCAGTGATTGTGATATTGGATGCGTTCAATTTTACAGCGTGTTCTTGGCCTTTATAGCGTAAATCGTAATTAATCTCAAAAAGATAATGATCTTTTGATAAGGGAGCCTCTGAATAGGCACTTTCAATAGCTATATCGATATTTTTTTGAATATCAGCTATACGATTGTTATCAAAGTCCATTAAATTTGTTTGAATATAATCTTGTCGGTATTCCGTCATCATCATACCTAATGCTGAAAAAACGGATGACCCGTATGGAATAATCACTTTTTTCATGTTCAGTTCTTCCGCTAAATTAATAGCATGTAGTGGACCACCACCACCAAAGGCAACCATTGTAAAATCCTCTGGATTATATCCTTTACGAATAGAAATTAATTTTAGGGCATTTAACATATTAGAATTTGCAATATCTAGAATTCCTTGCGCTGCCTCTTCAGCTGTAACATGAAATGGTTTAGCAATTGATGCAATAAGTGCCTCTTCAATTTTGTTAATAGAAGCCGGATTATCAAAGTTTTCTAATGACAATCTTCCTAAATAGACATTAGCGTCCGTTATGGTCGGTTGCATGTTTCCTAAGTCATAGGCGACAGGTCCTGGGTTAGCTCCGGCAGAATCTGGGCCGACTTTTAATGAGCCAAATTGATCTACTCTAGCGATGGAACCGCCACCATTTCCAATTTCCACAATATCTACGACAGGTGTTTTAATAGGATAGCCTGCAAATTTTTCATTTCTTTCAATATAGTAATCTGTTGTTACATTTACTTTTCCATTTGTTATGAGGGAACATTTCGCAGTCGTTCCACCAACATCAAAAGCGATAATATTGGATTCATTTAAAAGCTCTCCTAGCTTAGCCGCTCCGAACATCCCTGCAACAGGACCAGATTCCACTAGGTTGATTGGCAGCTCCATTGCTTTTTCAAAACTTGTCGTTCCTCCATTCGATTGCATAATATTTAAATGCTCTGTAATGCCGATCGTACTTAATTTTTCTTTTAAGCTTTTTAAATAAGCGTGAGCAATCGGTTTTACATACGAATTTAAGACAGTAGTATTGGTTCTTTCATATTCTCTATATTCTTTAATCGTTTCGCTTGAAAGTGTTATATACACCTCTGGCCAAATTTTTAGAATCTCTTCTTTTAGTTGTGTTTCATGCATAGGGTTTTTGTAGCCATGAATTAATGAAATGGCGATTGCTTCTACACCTATTTCCTTAAATTTATTTACTATTTGACTTACTTCTTCAATGTTTAATGCTTTCAAAACATTTCCTTTATAATCGATTCGCTCATCGATCTCTTGTCTTAAATAGCGCTCCACAAATGGTGTCGGCTTTTTATATTTAAAATTGTATAAATCTGGTCTATTCCCACGAGCAATTTCTAAAACATCACGGAAGCCTTTCGTCGTTATTAATCCGACTTTGCCTCCTTTTCTTTCTGTTAACGTGTTAATAATGACCGTAGAACCATGAATAAAAGATTCGACCAATGAATCTTCCGTTACATGCCTTTCTAATACATTCAGTATGCCATCCTCAAAATGACCTGGAGTCGTATGCCCTTTGTCAAAATGAAGATTCCCTTTTTCATCCGTATACACTAAATCGGTAAAAGTACCGCCAATATCTGTTGCTATTTTCAAGTCTCCACCCTCTTTGTTTCTATTATAGGTACAGTGTTTCCTTTTAAAATTAAATAAATTATATTCAAAGAAGAAAGAAAATTCAATATATTTTTAAATAAATATTAATTTAACAATACATTCATAGTAAAAATCTACAAAACAGATTGGTGTTCCTACTGTTTCTTTAATAAGATTATGAAAAAGATTCTAGCTATTAATCAGAGTCCTAGATATCACAATTTAGATTAACTAAATAGCCTATTTAACCTACTATTCCACTAAAGGATCAGCATACTAAAAAAAGATAACTCATATATTCTAGGATGAGAGGATGATCATGTTGAAAAGTCTGTTAGAAAATGTGGACTTTTTAGAGAACGTATATCAAATATCTATAGCAGTTCTACTCTTATATTCTGTTTTTTCTGTAAGACTTTTTAAAAAATTAAAACGTGAAAGAAAACTTTCTTTTTTTGAATATACAATGTATATAATCATTCGAATTGCAATTTTTTTATGGTTAGCTGCTTTTTCCTTATTGAATATGGCGGATATTAATTAAAAAAGCTGCCCTTTATAATTTAAAGGAGCAGCTTTGTATGTTGTATTTATTTTTTTCTTTTTTTAGAACAATCCTACCGCATGTCCTTCATTATCAACACCCATACGCAAAGCAGCAGGTGCTTTTGGTAAACCTGGCATTGTCATAATATCCCCAGTTAAGCAAACTAGGAAGCCTGCACCAAGTTTAGGAATGACTTCGCGAATAGTGATTGTAAAGCCTTCTGGACGTCCTAACAATTTCGGTTGGTCCGATAATGAGTATTGTGTTTTGGCCATACAAATCGGTAGTACATCCCAGCCGAATTTTTCGATTTGGGCGATTTGCTTTTTCGCTTGGTCGGTAAATTGCACATCTTTCCCACCATAAACTTTTTGCACAATTGTACGTACTTTTTCCTCAATAGATTCAGTTACATCATATAAAGGTGAGAAATTGTTTTCTTCATCAAGAACAGCTAGCACTTGTTCTGCTAAGGCTAAACCACCTTTTCCGCCTTCCTCCCAGACGTTCGTACGAGCAATGCGAACATGCTTCTCTTGACACCAATTTAATACAGCATCAAGTTCTGCCTCTGTATCTGTTATAAAGCGATTAAGCGCAATAATTGGCTCCACACCAAATGTACGAATCGTCTCGACATGCTTCTCTAGGTTTTCAATTCCTTGTAAAAGTGCCTCTACATTTTCGCCAACTAATTCTGTTTTCTCTACACCGCCATGCATTTTTAATGCACGAATCGTCGCTACGATCACAACTGCACTTGGTTTAAAGCCAGCTTTACGCGCTTTAATGTTCATGAATTTTTCAGCGCCTAAATCTGAACCAAAGCCCGCTTCTGTCACAACAATATCGGCTAATTTACGTGCAGTTTGCGTCGCCATAATCGAGTTACAGCCGTGTGCGATGTTGGCAAATGGCCCACCGTGAATAATGGCAGGTGTCCCCTCAAGTGTTTGCACTAAGTTTGGTTTGAAGGCATCTTTTAATAATAATGTTAAGGCACCTTCTACTTGAAGATCACGCACAAATACAGGCTCACGCTCAAATGTATAGCCGATTACGATACTTGCTAAACGTTCACGTAAATCTTCAATACTTGTAGCTAAACAGAAAACTGCCATAATTTCTGATGCAACAGTAATGTCAAAGCCGTCCTCACGTGGCATCCCTTGAACAGGACCACCGAGACCCACAACAACTTTACGAAGGGCGCGATCATTTAAATCCATTACACGCTTCCAAATAATACGGCGAGGGTCAATGTTTAAAGCATTTCCTTGGTGGATATGATTATCAATAAAGGCTGATAATGCATTATTTGCAGTCGTAATTGCATGAAGGTCACCAGTGAAGTGCAAGTTAATATCCTCCATCGGTACAACCTGTGCGTATCCACCACCTGTTGCTCCACCCTTCACACCCATTACAGGGCCGAGTGATGGCTCACGTAAAGCAACAACAACATTTTTATTCAATTGATGAAGTGCATCAGAAAGTCCAACCGTTACAGTTGATTTCCCTTCACCTGCTGGAGTTGGACTAATGGCTGTAACTAATACAACTTTTGCGTCCTCACCATGTGCTGTTATTTTTAATGGATCTATTTTTGCTTTGTAGCCACCATATTGCTCAAGCGCATCCTCAGGGATACCTGCAGCTTTCGCTATTTCTGTAATAGGCTTCATAACTGCTTGACTAGCGATTTCTAGATCTGTTAAAGGTTGTTTTTTCTTTGTCATTTGGCATCCTACTTTCTATGTTGTTATTTTCCATTATAGACTTTTTTGTGAAAGAAATCATAGTTAGTTATACAAGCATTTCGACAATCAATTGACAACTTTGCTCAATTCATGTATGTTCTTAATGGAAATGCATTTTTTCACATTTTCGCAGGTTATGTCACGACTTAATTGATTTAATTCTACATTTCAAGCGCATGGGAGGCGAATGCTTATGCAACAGGGAATCGTAAAGTGGTTCAATAATGAAAAAGGTTATGGCTTTATTGAATGTGATGATGGAGAAGATGTATTTGTACATTTTACGGGAATCCAAGAGGAAGGCTTCCGTACACTTGAAGAAGGTCAAAAGGTATCATTTGATGTAGTGGAAGGTAATCGAGGACCACAGGCATCAAATGTTGTGAAATTTTAATAACAAAGGAGCTGTTCGTTGGATGAACGGCTCCTTTTTTTCAAATGCTCTTAATTGTATTAGCGTTGCTTTATCTTCTAAATACGATAATTTCAGCGATTGATCCAATAAAATGCTCCTGGAAAAACTAGCGTTTCCTTCGTTCTGTCAGTATCCGTAAGTGTAACCCCAAACGGTCCTTCATTTAAATGGCCAAGCGTCATAGTAGCTGCCGCGACTTCGTCATAAAAATCTAGTCGTATATTTGGCAACTGTAAAGAAATAAACTGTTCTTGTTGTTCAGGCTCTGGTAGTTGTAATACTTCCCTCCACAAATTCACAGTAGCTTGCACATCTTTTACATAAAATTGTACAGATTCCATCGCTATTGATTGATTCGTATCAATAGCTCCGTTTACTTTTAATTGTGCAATACGTTCCTCATCTGTATCAGCCCACTCAATCAAAAATGGAAAATCAATTACCTGCTCTGGCATGCCAAAATGCAATAGCTTCCATTCGACTACGGAGCCATCTGGTCTAGTACGACTACAAGCATCAGGTCCATATACATCAAAGCCAAGTGCACGTAAACGTTGTGCCTCTTCCTCGATTTTTTTTGTACGTAATGCAATTCTTGAAAAACCATAGCGCTCGTTTGCACGTTTAAACGTATAATGTAGGGAATAAGGTAGTTTCACTGCATTTTCAAATAAATTACGATCATAAATTGCTATTTGCTCAATATAGTTTAATCCAAAATAGCTTAACGTATTGTACGTCCCCCACATTGTATGTTGACCACCGTTAACTGTATGGATATTACGTTTATTTAAGAAAATCTTTGTATTCTCTGGCGATTGAACTTGATGAACTAGATGGTCAAAATATAAAGTCATGACTAAATCTCCTTTTTTTCTTTATTATATACTTTACCTGTTAGTTTTGTTGGTTTAAAATAAAATTAAGAATATTATAATTATTGAGAAGTTACTATATTTTATGATATCTATTTTTAACTTCTTTCAGCAAATGTCTTTTGTACCGAAAGCGTAGCGACAGGTACAGAAGTCTCCCACCTCTAAAAGTGGTGAGATGAATACGGTTTTAAGTCACTTTTCAGCGGGTGTCAAACATCCACTGAAATAGAGGAACTCAGTCTAAGAACGCCACGTCCTGTGGCAACGACTGAGTGACCAACATCATGGTGGCCCAAAGCCCGCGGATGTCACAGAATCGGAAAGGAGTTCTTAAAGGATGTTAGCCTAAAATCATCGCATCCATGCGATAACGGCTAACTGACCTGCGTCACGCAGGCCTAAGCACAAAGTCGATTCCGGACGCAATTAGCCGAGGCATAATTGATATGCTCGGCAACGAAATGATTTCGGTGCTGATGGTTCATCAAAAAAGATTTTTCATTTCCGTAAATCAATGAAGAGGTGATTAGAATGACAGACAAAGTAGCTGCTTTTAAACTTGTATTAGGTAATTATCCAACAGGCGTTACAGTTGTCACTGCTTGTAATGACGTAAATGAACCTATTGGCTTAACTGTCAATTCCTTTACGTCAATTTCCATAGATCCACTCCTTATTTTATGGTCGCTCGATAAAAAATCACAGCTGCATCCATATTTTACTGCAGCTCAGAAGTTCGCTGTTAATATTTTAGCGAGCAATCAAGAACACTTATGTACGCTATTTTCAAGTAAAATCCCAGATCGATTCGCCCAGGCTAACTGGTCAACCTCTGCTTTAGGTCTACCAGTTTTGCATGATACTGCAGCCATTTTACAATGCAAAATATCTCAGCAAATTGATGCTGGAGATCATACGATATTTATTGGGCAGGTCCTAGAAATTGATGATTCACAGAAGGAACCCTTACTGTATCATCGCAGACATATTGGTGAAATCCCAAAAAGTTTTTATGAATAGGCTATTGCAAGGAAAATATACGCAAAAACAGGGTGATTCATCGTAATCATCCTGTTTTTTGTCGTATTTTCCAGCCCTTTATCGAAATACTAAGTTTGGTTGATGAAAAAGTAATTCTAGGAGTAATCTAATGAAAAGCCCCTTCAAATTCAGTATAAAGGATAGCCTGCTCAGCAGTACCTAAACAAAAAAATGTCCACAAGGAAATAATTTCTGTGGCCTCCAAACATCCGTTCAACTATCGTCATATCGGTTACTTTTTCTGTGGAAATCTTTGCTTTTCAAGTCTGTTAATTTGCACAATGACACCATCTTGAATCGTAACGTGTACTTCTCCAAATTCCAAATTTTGAATTGCCTTTGCAATTGCCTCTAGTTTTTTGTCATCTACCTTTACCTGTTGAGTCATCCGATACACACCTTCTTTTACCATATTTTTTGTACAAAAGAGACCAACACGTCAATCATAGCTCCCTTATCTCTTAGGTAGCTCTGTTGGACTTGACCTACACTATTTGTTATCGAAGCTTCATTTTGGACCAAGTCCTGCACCTCTTTAGATAAGAATATTACGTTTCTTGGAAATAATTCTATAATTCTGAAAACCTATTGTCAATATAAATATTACAAAACCTAGTTGAATACTATGTAATTAAGAAAAAGGAAGTATTTTTTCGTTTAATTTAGTTATAGCAATATGTATCAATATCGTCTTCATGGTACAAAAAAACAAAAACTGTGCAGATAATATTTACCTCTACACAGTTTTTGTTTTAATCATTTTGCAAAACATCCATCAATGCTTTCGCTGTCTTTTGCTTGCCCATAATCTTTATCGGTTCGCCTTGAGCCGGTACAATCCAATGTGGTTCTTCCCCACCATATAAAGACTGTGAGCTATTAGCTACCATAAACTGAGCGTTGGCCGATTCCATTCGTAGACGTGCACGGGACAGTAAAAATTCCTCATCATCTGTTGCCTCAAGTTTAAAGCCCACTAAAGTAACTTTCGGCTGCCACCCTTTTATTTGACCTAAAACTTTAGGTGCCTTTTTAAAGTGAATGATAGGTGGCTCGTCAGATGGCATTTTACCTGTTTCCTCCATTAAGTTCCCCGATTGGTCATATACTTTGTCAATGAGCCAATCAGAACCTGCCGCTGCCATGATAACGATATCCACCTGTTCTTCCTGAACAGCGTGTCGAACTTTCTCGCCTAAATCTTCAATGCCTTCAAATCGAATGGTACGCATTTTATCTTTATTCGTCGGAAGCTGCGCGAAATAACCATGCATATACAAAACGTTTGCCCCAGCCGCTAGAGCCGCTTCAGCTAAATAACAGCCCATCGACCCTTTCGATAAATTCGTATGCCCACGCACACGATCCCATTTTTCAAGTGTTCCCCCACTTGTAATGAGTACAGTCTTACCTCGCAATGTCCCCATACACTCACCTTTTTTCTAATCAATTTCGCCTTGGCGTAATTGTAGCTGTCGCTTTGCTTTCGCTACAGATAAACAATGCGTCCGGATTTTGAATTGTGCCTAGGCCTGCACGAGGGCCGACACGATGTCGGTCATTTCGGTAATGCCACAGGACGTGGCGTTTTTACCGATGCAGGTCAGTTAGCCGTTTTCGCAGGATGCGAAGGTTTTAGGCTAACATCCTTGTATTCATTCCTTTGAAAATCCGTGACATCCGCCGGAGGCTTTGGGCCAACATGATGTTTTTTGCGTGAAAGCGTAGTGCTAACGCAGCGTCAGCAGCAAATGTTTTCTGTGCGAAAGCGCAGTGCTAACGTAGCGTCAGCAACATGATGTTGGTCACTCAGTCGTGTGTTGCTGTCGCTACGCTTTCGCACAGATAAATTGCCACAGGACGTGGCGTTCTTAGACTGAGTTCCTCTATTTCAGTAGGTGTTTGGACACCCACTGAAAAAGTAATCAAAATTGCATTCATCTCACCATCTTTAGAGGTGGGAATCTTCTGTAGCTGCCGCTTTGCTTTCGCTACAAAATACATTTGCTGAATGAAGATAAATATACAAATACTATTTTAACGTAATGCTATGTGATGCTTCAATGTTGTTTTTATAGAGCTTGTTGCTCTCCACTATAAATTATTTCATATTTTGCTCTTTTAACCAGGAACTTAATATCTCCGCAAATTTCTTCGTTACTGGTGATGCTTGGTGATTCATAGCTAATCCAATTGTGCGATAGCCTCCTTGTTTTAAAGGTATGGCTTTTATCGTAGGTGGTAAGTTATTTATCACTAATTTCGGTAAAATACTAATTCCAAGCTGATGAGAAATCATCGAAATAATCCCTACCTCTTCCGATAATTCAAAGCGAATATTTGGCTTCACGTGATATTGCTCTAACAGTACTTTCACATCATTTGTCCCTTTATATGAAGTCATGATAAATGGCAAATCTTCTAGTTCAACAATATCAATTTCTGCTTTATCATAAAGCGGACTTTTATCGGAGACAATACACAGCAATGGATCCTGCTGTAGTTCAGTATACCGAAATTGCTTAGACTTTTGACCATTTAAAAATCCTGCATCAACCTCTCCACTTAATAGCCATTGTTCAATTTCATAATAATCTCCCTCACGCAATTCAACTTGAATACCAGGAAATTGATTGTCCATAATACGAACAATTTCAGGCATCCAGTTTGAAGAAATACTTGAAATTACACCTATTCGCACTTTTCCACGAGTAACACCAAGTATATGTGCTGCTTCTTGCTCTAACAGTTCCTCTGCATCGAGGACATGTCTCATTGCCCTTAGCATTGCATCTCCTTCACTCGTTAACGTGACACCTGCTCGACTTCTGTGAATGAGTGCAAAGCCGAACTCCTTTTCTAAGCTTGAAACAGCATGACTTACAGCAGATTGGGTTAATCCTAATGCATCTGCTGCTTTTGTAAAGCTAGCTACCTCAGCCACTTTATTCAAAATCTCATATTTGACTAAACTCATTGGCTTGTCCTCTATATACATGAATTTTTTTAATACTAATCATTATAAACATTCGTTTTACTAATCACAATACAAGATATATAGTAAATTTTAGTATGAAAACTGTTTTAGTACACAGAATGTAGGTGAGCATAATGAGTGTCCAAGGAAAAGCAAATTTATTAATGGTTATAGTGACAATGTTTTGGGGATTATCTTATACCTTTATGGTCATGGGGCTTGAAACATTGGCGGTTTATAATGTGGTGGCATTGCGTTGTATCATCGCATTTTTCGCAGCAGGCATCATCTTTTATAAACGCATAATTAAGGTCAATGCTAAAACTTTAAAATATGCAGCTATTCAAGGGTTTCTACTATTCATTGTGTTCGCTCTAAGCTTATTTGGACTAGAAACAACATCTGTATCGAATGCTGGATTTATTTTAAGTCTAACAGTTGTCTTAGTACCTATTTTCAGCAGTTTTATTGAAAAGAAACTACCTTCAAGAGCAGTTAGCTTTGCGATTGTTTGCACAATGCTCGGGATTACAGTGTTAACTGCTCATGGCTCATTTACCTTTCAAAAAGGGGATATTCTAGTAGCCATCGCTGCACTATGTTATTCGATTTACTTACTGTTAAACAGTACATTTACACGGAGCGTTGAATCAATTTCCTATGGCATTTACCAGCTCGGTTTTGCTGGACTTTATGCACTCGTTTTAACATTAATTTTCGAAACACCAACACTTCCAAATTCAACGACTTCTTGGATTGCTATTATAGGACTCGGTGTCATTTGTAGTGCGTTTTGCTTCGTAGGTCAAACTGTTGCACAACAGTTCACTTCCGCTACACATACAGGACTAATATTTTCCTTAGAACCAATTTTTGCAGCGATGTTTGCCATGATGTTTATCGGGGAAGGAATAACGGTAAAATTAATTATAGGTGGTAGCTTTATTCTAATGGGTAACCTTGTTGCTCAATTAGAGCATCTCCATGTATTACGCTTTATTAAAAAACAAGAACATGAAAAAGCTATACATTAATCAGCTTTGAATCCTCCCTATGCAAAAACAGAGTGATGCACGTGCACTCACTCTGTTTTATATAGTTTCTGCGCTTAAATGATGTTCAAGAGGAAACTCTCCCTGTTACACGTGAATCAAGACGACTAGCAATCATCTGATTATGTTGTCATGGATGCAGTTGACTGCTCAGCTAATAATACAATAACACCTTGTTCTACGAGATGAGCATAGTAAGCTGTTTGTCCTTCTGTAAGATCAAATCGCTTTATTCCTTCTGTTACTGCCGATTCACCGGTAAACCATGATTTAAATTGATCTATCCAATTCCCTACCTCATGTGTTTTTACATTAGCATCCCATTTTACATCCTCAAAATGACTTGGATCCTTTGCAATAACGTGAATGTCCTCTATTTGATATGCTTCTAATCGCACACTTTCTAAAATATGAAGCATTTCTTCCCTTGTATGGGCCACTTCAATTTGTGGATTTTGTTCATTTATCATGCTCAATTCCTCCTAATCTGTATGGCTTACTAGGTATCTACCCTTCCTATATAAAAATAAAACTCATTTTGCCCATTCTTTATAGAACTGTAATATATGTTATCTCTTTGCGATACATGTTCACGTTTTGAAACATTGGTTATGTACTTTTATGAAACGTCAAAAAAATAGACAATGGGAACTCACTAAAGAGTTCCCATTGCCTATCATTTACTTGCGGTTATTTGTGCCCAAGGAAGGCTTTCAACATCCATGTATGCTTTTCAAGGGACTGGAACATAGCATTTAGTAAATCCTCTGTTCGATCGTCCCCTTCTTCTGCCGCAAGCTCCATTGTTGAATTTAAAGCTTTCATAAGTTTTTGGAAATCGGCAATAGTTGTAACCACCATTTCCTCTGTCGTCTCATTCCCTGTCGCTTCCTCTACACAGGATAGCTCAAGATGTTCTTTTAATGTAGCAACTGGTTTTCCATCTTTCGAAAGAATGCGCTCTGCAATTTCATCTAAATTTAACGTTGTTTCATTATATAATTCTTCAAATTTTGCATGTAGTGTAAAGAAGGAATTTCCCGTAACATACCAATGATAATTGTGCAATTTCGTATAAAGTACAGACCATGTAGCGACAAGCTTATTCAATTGTTTGTTTAAGTTTTGTGTCATTATTTCTCCTCCAATGTGCCAGTTGTTCTAGCCTTTAGTATGCGTTGCAAAGTATACTGGCTATACACACATTTTTCTCATTAACACAAACAATTTTTAAGGACATTTGTAAATACAAAAACCATCACATTTCCACTACAAAGCCATTCCTAAAAAACAGATGTATTCCATCAATTAGACGTTAAAAACTTACAACAAACCTAATAATGGATTGTCATTTTTATCTTTCTACACAATTAGATTATTTTAGTTCCTTACGAATTTCCTTTATCTTTGTCACTGGAAGCTTTGAAACTTCAGCAATCCAATCATCGTCAGCACCCGTTTCAATCAAACCACTGATTATTTGTTTAATGGTTTGTTCGATTCCTTGCTCAAATCCTTCTTGCCTTTCTAATTCCAAAACTGCAGCAAGTGTCGGCGGTAGATCTCCTTTATATAGATGCAAAACTTCTTCCTCCTCTAATTTCCTCTTTTACATCTCTTACAAACTTTTCAGACATAGCTCTTGGTAGTTTCAATAAATAATCAATAAAATAAAGCAACGCACTTACTTCTGTTCGTTTATCATTATTTAATGACCACTCTTTTCTTAACAAAGCTCTTTTGTAAGTACTACGATGGCTCATTTCGTTTTTTGTTCTATTCAAATAAATAGATGCTAGTAACGCTTTACTAAGTAGCTTCGGGGATTTTTTCAATTCTTCTTCATCAAAATCTGAAACAACAAATTTATTAAAAGTATACATAATTTCTGTACCATAAAACTTTTCAAGATACTGATTCGTGCTTTTAGTACTCTTACCTGTAAAAATAGCAATTGCTACAATCTTCTTACCATAGCGATCACTGATACGATAAAAGTATTCAAACATACGCTTCGCAAAATGCACTTCATCAATAGTTTGGACTTCTGTATGGACGAGAATCCATTGTTCTTTCCCATTTTTCAGATGAACCTTCGCAATTTGATCAGCTACCTTGCGCCCTTGACGATGCTCAATAATTTCTTTGAAAAGCTCTTGCTGTAAAAACTCAACTTGCTTTGAAAAATCTACTTCTTCATGTAAATCTGGCAAAAAGAACAACAAAAAATCTTCAAACAAATCCGCAATTAACTTTTTCCATAAATTATCTTGATTCACGTGACTAAGCTTATACACATCTGGTTTCTCACAAACTAACTGCATTATAATTACATCCCCCCCTTTACCTTAAATCCATTATAGCTAACACGAACATAAGTTTCTATATTATTTTTATATTTTTATGAACATTAAAACTATTCTCTATTATTATTTCACTTTCCGAAATAGTTTCGTTATAATGGAATCACTTACTTAAAAAGGGGTGTTAATTAATGGAGGTATTACCATTACGAAAAGATGTACCAGTGGAACAAACATGGGATTTAACAAATTTACTTGAAAATGACGCGGATTTTGAGCCTGCTTTAGCGCAGCTTGTGGAAGATGCAAGAAATTTTGAACGTACGTATCAAGGTACAATTACGGATGCCCAAAAGGTAATTGATGTTTTAACAGCCTATGAAGCACTATATGAAAGCATAGTTCCTATTGGTACTTATGCAAGCTTGAATAATCAAGCTGATCATACAGATAACGAAGCCCAAATGCGTGCTGCAAAATATGGTACGGCAGTCGGAAAAATAAGTAGTACATTTTCTTTCGTACGCAGTGAATTACTAGCACTAGATGAGTCTATTTTAGAGGAAGCTGCTACATTGAGCCCTAATTATAAAGTCTATTTAGAGGAATTATTAAAACAAAAGCCTCATCAGCTGCATCCAGAGGTAGAAAAAGCACTAGCTGCATTTAGCTCTACTTTTGATGCACCATATGAAACGTATAATACAACAAAGCTTGTAGATATGCATTTTGGAGAGTTTGAGGCCAATGGCGAAAAACATCCACTTAGTTTTGTATTATACGAAAATGACTGGGAGTTTGACGCTGATACAAAAGTACGCCATGCTGCATTCCAAGCATTTTCGAATAAATTACGCGATTATCAGCACACAACTGCGAAAATCTATAACACACACATTCAACAGGAAAAAACAATGGCTGATTTACGAGGTTTTGATTCTGTCATTGACTATTTATTATTTGATCAAGATGTTGATCGTACGCTTTATAATCGTCAAATAGATCTGATTACGAAAGAGCTTGCACCTCATATGCGCCGTTACGCAAAGCTTATTCAACAAGCAAATGGCATTGAAAAAATGACATTTGCTGATTTAAAGATCGCCCTTGATCCAGACTATGATCCGAAATTAACAATGGCTGAAGCAAAAGAATATGTTGAAAAAGCATTAGACGTTATGGGTGAGGATTACAAAGAGATGATCGAAAAGGCGTTTAACGAACGCTGGATTGATTATGCACCAAACAAAGGAAAATCGACTGGGGCATTCTGTTCAAGTCCATATGGTAGTCATCCGTATATTTTAATGTCTTGGAATGAACGTATGAATGAGGTATTCACTTTAATTCATGAGCTTGGGCACGCAGGTCATTTTGTGAATGCACATGCCCATCAATCTTATTTTAACAGTCGTCCTTCGTTATACTTCATCGAGGCACCATCGACAATGAATGAAATGCTACTAGCTAATTATTTATTAACTCATAACGATGATCTTCGCTTCAAACGTTGGGTTATTTCAAACATTGTGTCTAAAACGTATTATCATAACTTCGTCACACACTTACTAGAGGCAGCTTATCAACGAAAAGTGTATGAATTAATCGACGCTGGAGAAGCTGTGAATGCTACCGTTTTAAATCAATTAAAACGCTCAGTATTAGAAGATTTCTGGGGTGACACTGTCGATATTACTGAGGGAGCCGAGCTTACTTGGATGCGTCAACCACACTATTATATGGGCCTATATCCATACACATATAGCGCTGGCTTAACAATTTCTACACAAGTATCCAAGCGGATCTTAAAAGAAGGTAAGACGGCTGTAGATGAATGGTTAGCAGTCCTTCAAGCTGGAGGTACGAAATCGCCTGTAGAGCTAGCTCAAATGGCGGGTGTCGATGTTACAACAGACCAGCCGCTTCGAGATACGATTGCTTACATTGGTCACCTTATTGAAGAGCTTGAACGATTAACGACAGAAATGGAAGCTATCAAAGGCTAAACATTGCGATAACCATCTATGCTATTTCTAAAGCGTAGATGGTTTTCTTTTTTTAGTTCTAAGCTGGTAATTTCGTACATATACTAGAATCAGGGCGTCCATCCACATTTTTTGATTTTTCTAAATAGACTATCATTTTCCTTCGTACAAATGTACCGTTATTATTAAATGTATGCAATTTATTTAGCAATATTCGACTAACAATTTTCAAAGGAAGTGTTTCTAATTATGGTAAAACGTAATGATCCATGCCCATGCGGTAGCGGCAAAAAATATAAAAAATGTTGTGAAGGTAAACAGCAGGTTACAGTAGAAGCTGTAGCAATCGAAGAATTAGAGCGTGTACTACAAACATTTTACTTAGAATATCCAGAACGCAAAGATGTTCGTGCCTATATCGAACATGTAGGTACATGGCAGCCTAAATTAGAGAGCGTACTACAAAGAGAGCTAATTGAGGCGATCGCGTTAGACGACTTCTTCTTCCATCAAGAGCCATCTATTTGGAAAGGTTACTTAAAGAAAACAAAGAAAAAAACGGTAAGACCTTCTACAGTAAAAGTGTTAGAAGAATGGTCACAACCCCAACTATTTATTGGTTCCGTGTCAATTGTAGAAGAAAAATATTTCAAAGCTACACATGTGTTAACAAATGAAGAAATTTATATTCGTCGTGAAAATGACAAACCAATCCCTGAAGGTATGCATGTTTTTGCATTCATCTTACCAGATGGTACCAAAAAATCAGAGTATTATTTAGCTGTTTCAACGCTTATCTTCTTCCCGGAAGATCATGCAAAGGTATTTGAGCAGTTTAAGCAAAATTTTGAGGCTTCTGAGAAGAAGGTTGGTGCATTCTTAAAAGAAGAGCATTTATCCTTCTGGGAGTTACTTGTGTCGAACGGTTATAAAGGCGAGGAATTCACAAACTTTGAGAGCAATGTAATCACACAAGTTAAAGATTTCCTTGAGCAAAATGAGCGAGAAACAGCTCCTATGTTAGAGCTTTTAGAGGACTATTTAATTGAAGGACAACCATCTGCGCGCAAAGAGGCTGCCATTGCTGCTGGCGCGATTCGATATGGTCAAGAAAAAGAGCTATTCGAGTCGCTATCAATGACAGTAAAAGAAATTGCAGCGACGTTCGATATTTCAGCTTCCTCTCTCACAAAATACTACCAAGATTTAAGTAACTATGCTTCAGCTAAATAATGATTAAAATAGCGCCACACGCTCTAAGCAATCTTTGGAGTGTGCGGCGCATTTTAGTCTACATAGAAAAAAGCTACAGTTGTTATCGGCAGTGAGCCGACAACAAAGTAGCTTTTTCTATGGTAACCAACCAATACTATTTTTTCCGAACATATTGTTATTTATGCATCGAATTTAGTAAATATGATTATTTATTGATCAAAAATGAAACTTTTATCATTAAGCTTTACTTTATTTAAACATAGTCCGTTTAGACCTATGATTGCTTTGCCACAGTTGAAAAGACATTTCTGTTATATGTTAAAAACATTATTTACTATATACCTTCAAGAGCTCTTCTCCGAGAAATTGTAGTCGCTCTCCTACTGAGCAGGCTTTAATACAGAAACGATGAGCTCCAGGTTTCCCACGCTCTTTTCGTAATTGCTTTATCACTAAGCAATCAGCACAATACGTATCATGCAGTTCATCAATATCTTTCATAACCGTCACTTTATCCAAATTGAACTCTCACTCCTTTCACGTCCAAATTTCGCTTCTTACTATTATGAAGTGAACATTTTGAACAAGCAACTATTTTGTTTTTCCATTTAACATCTACTTAGATATTGTGAAAAAGCACTATTGATGTACAATTAAAGTAAAATCTAAATCAAAAAGTAGGGATTTTATGTTAGAAGTATATATAGATGCTGCTAGTGCAGGAAATCCTGGCCCCAGTGGTATTGGCATATTTATTAAAGGCGAAGGCCATCATATACAAATCAGTGAGTATATAGGGCAAGCCAATAATCATATTGCTGAGTTTACTGCCTTAGTACGTGGCCTTGAAGAAGCACTAAAGCTAAGTTCAAACCTAGTCTCAGTGCGCTCTGATTCAAAAATTGTTGTTGCCTCTATGGAAAAAGAATATGTGAAAAATGAGGAATTTAAACCTTATCTTGAGCAGGCACTTACACTTGCGAGTAGCTTCGATTTATTTTTCATCAAATGGATTCCAGATACGCAAAATAAAGCTGCAGATGCACTTGCACGTAAAGCAATTCAAAAAGAAAAAAATTAAACTATGGGGACTGTCCCTTGCCTTACCAAGAGTCGGTCTCCCCCCTTCACTTCATTCAGATACTTAATATCCCCCAATATTTCATTTTTATCATCTTCGTTTTCATATATAAACAAAATATATGCTCATAAAGAACCGCATAGAAATCGCCAAGTCCTCATCCATTTAACTTACACACATGGTATATATATACAAATATCACCCCTGATTTTTGATGATGAGCCATAAAGTAATATATTTCCCAATTATTATTAGTATAATTTGTATCCTTAATGTTATTTTATTGACATACTATTGTAATATTACAATGTTAATATCATATATATATTAAGCTTTTAAAGTTTTTAGGAGGATACATATTATGAAAAAGAATAAAAAGTATAGATGGGGATTGAAATTAGCTACATTGGCTTTAAGTTCATCTGTACTTTTTTCAACAATTGACACAGCATCAGCGGCAACTTATACAGTAAAATCTGGTGATTCTTTATGGAAGATTGCCAATCAGTACGGTGTTACTTATCAAACATTGATGAAATGGAATAACTTATCTTCTTCAACAATTCGCGTTGGACAAAAGTTAAACCTTAATACCCCACTCACATCATCAACAATATCAACACCTACACCTAAACCAACAGCTGCAGCTAAACCTAAACCAACAGTTACAGTTACACCTAAACCAACAACTAACCTAGTGCAAGTTGCTAAACAACAATTAGGCGTAAAATACACATTTGGTGGAAGCAAACCGAGTACAGGTTTTGATTGCTCAGGCTATGTTACTTACGTATATAATAATGCTGGTATTTCGACAGCTCGTAAGTCAGCAGCTGGTTTTTACAGTACAGCTAAAAAAGTAAGTTCACCTCAAGTAGGCGATTTAGTATTTTTCTCTAATACATATAAAGCTGGTATCTCACATGTAGGCATTTATATAGGAAATAATCAAATGATTAGCGCAAGTGACGGTGGTGTTTCAGTTGCTAACATCAATAGCACTTATTGGAAAAAGCACTTTACTGGATATGGTCGTATATAGTGAATAACAAAAACAGTTGGGATGTCCCAACTGTTTTTTTCTTTATACATGTGCTACTTTTTTCGATTTTATTTTTATCAATTATGCCTCGGCATAATTGCGTCCGGAATCGGCTTTGTGCTTAGGCCTGCGTGATGCAGTTCAGTTAGCCGTTATCGCATGGATGCGATGATTTTAGGCTAACATCCTTTAAGAACTCCTTTCCGATTCCGTGATATCCGCCGGAGGCTTTAATTTCTTTCAGCAGGTTTTTGGACACCCGCTGAAAAGTAACTTAAACCAACATTCACCTCACCCCCTATAGAGGTGGGAGACTTCTGCTGAAAGAAATTAAACGTATTAAATAAATGATAAAGACAACAACTAGTAAGCCTGCTCCAGCTAGATATACAGAAGAATAGCCTGCTTGCACTGCCACCATTCCTAAAATATAAGAGCCTAGTGCAATGCCAATGTCAAACATCGTAAAGTACGTTGCGGTTGCATAACCACTGCGTGTATGTGACGCAGACTGTACAGCTAATGCTTGTAAGCTTGTAGTCACTGCTCCGTAGCCAAATCCAATAAAGATGGCTGCAAATAAAAATAATGCCGGACCTGAGACAAATGCAAGCATAACAAGACCGATAGCAAAGAGTATAATACCAGGTATAATAACAAACTGCGGCCCTTTTGTATCATAAAGTTTTCCTGTATATGGACGTGTAATAAGCATTGCTGCTGCAAAAACTGCATAAAATAGACTCGCTACAGCCATTAAATCTTTTTGCTGTGCGTAGACAGATAAAAACGATAGAACACTCGCATATGAAAAGGCTACTAAACTAGCAATAGCCGCTACCGGAAGTGCGCGACGTTCAAATAAATCATCAAATTTAAACGTCAATTTACCCTGATGTTCAGGCTTAAGCAAATCATCAGTATTTATCGTTACAGCTAGGATGCCTCCTGCTAATATACAAATACTCATAACAATAAATAGTACATTAAAGCTACTATATTGAATAAGCAGTAAACCGATAAATGGCCCAATAACTACTGCTAAGTTAGTAGACATTGTGAAATAGCCTAGACCTGCACCTTTACGATTAGCTGGCACAATATCCGCTGCTAAAGAGCCAGCTGCTGTTGTAATAATACTAAAAAAGATCCCTTGAACAAAACGGAGTCCTAGTAAAAGTCCAAAAGGATGAATGAATAAATATAAAACTGTACATAAAAAATAACCGATAATTGAAATAACTAAAAGCTTTTTCTTCCCGAAAACATCTAATAGTTTACCCGAAAAGGGACGAACGATAATGGCTGATAATAAAAATCCTGACAGTAACAATCCCGCTTCCTTTTCTGTCTGGTGCAACTCACCAATCGCATAAAGTGGCAAAGTCGTTACCAATCCATAGAAAACAAAAAATACCGAAATATTTGTTAAAAAGAGACTAATAAACCGCTTCGTCCATATTTTTGTATTCCCCTCTTGCTGCATGTCAATCAACCTTTCATTTTTTCCAGTAAAATTATAAATTGCTGCTGTTCCTCAACAGTCAATGCCCCTACCATTTCTTCCTCAAAAGCTAAAATGGTTTTAGTAATAGCCGGCAAATGTTCCTCTGCATATGGTGATAAGGCAACGATTTTTTCTCGTTTATCTTCACCATCAATTCTTAGTACCCAACCTAAAGTCTCGAGTCGAGTAATTGCTCTAGTTATACTCGGTGCCTCAACGTTTAAATACTTCCAGATTTGTGTTAATGTCATGGGCCCGTGATTATGTAAGCAATATAAAATAGCCCATTGTGAGCTATACAAGTTGTGCTGTTTCAGTACTTCATTTAAACAATTCGTTAAATAACGACTTTTTTGGAATAAAGCATGAAATATAGGATTCATGTTGTTGTCCTCCCAAACATTTATTTACCTAGCTAAATAAATACTATACGCTTCATTTTTTCCGTTGTAAAGCAAGTTGTTTGAAGTTTTGATGGCATGCATTTTAGGAGCAATGATCCTCAGCCGACTGACGTTTGATCCATTATTAACAGCGATTCTCTTGCATTTATCAGCGATTTTCTCCGTCGTACTAAAAATATAGAAGGGAAATTTTTGAAAATGTCGAATTAATCTAATAGATTACAAATAAAAGGAGATGGAAGCATGGGGAAAAAGGTATTAATACTTGCAGGAGACGCAGTTGAAGCTTTAGAAATTTTTTATCCTTATTACCGTTGTCTTGAGGCTGGCTATGATGTAACGATTGCGGCACCATCCGTAAAGAAATTACAGACGGTATTGCACGATTTTGTCGATGGAGTCGATACATACATCGAGCGTACAGCATATGGATTAGAAGCACACGCATCCTTTGCAGAGGTAGATCCAGCACAATTTGACGGACTCATCATTCCTGGTGGACGAGCGCCAGAATACATTCGTTTAAATGAGCATGTTCCAGCACTAGTGAGCCATTTCTTTGAATCAAATAAACCAATCGCTGCTGTATGTCACGCAGCTCAAATTTTTGCGACCATTCCTGAGGTTCTGAAAGGTCGTGAGCTAACCGCTTATATTGCCTGCAAGCCCGAAGTTCAAGTAGCCGGAGCGACGTATATCGAGGCTAATCTTCACACAGATGGCAATTTAATTAGTGGTCATGCATGGCCAGATTTACCTGGATTAATGCGAGAATTTATTAACAAGATAGAAAGCTAACGGAATGAGGATGCCTGAAATTAGGCATCCTCTTATTTTATGGAGTGGTTTCTTGGAATTCGATTTTCACTACTTTATTTGTATTTGTTTCATATTCGATTCGAACATGTACACCGAATTCCTTGTCACTTTGTTTTAGCCAAAGTTTAAATTTTTCAATAGTGGAATCTTCAATAACCTCGCTTCCCTCATGCAAATAATCGAGGATTTTTGCTTGAGGGTATTTTGCATGTGTCTCTTTTATCGCTACTTTTCCCCATTGAGCATGGGCTGGTATTCCTTGTTGAGCATAAGTAATTGTTGGGGTGTTTATAAATACAGCAAACAATACAAGAAAAATGCCAAGTTTCACACAAAATTTTCGCAAGTGAATCAACCTTTCCTATTCTTTTGGCATAAAATCGCCAAAACAGCAAAAAATAAATGCTCCTTAAGTATTTTCTCACTTTCTTAAGGAGCAGTTTTTCGTTATCTTTTACTGGATTGTTTTGGTTGTTGAGGATTGTTATGAATTACTTGATTAAATTCTGCTGAATATTCCTCACGATCATTTCTTTTATGTGTATCTTCTTTCTTTTTCTTTTTGAAGCTTGTTTTATTCTTCTTTGCCATTATTTAAGCCTCCAATATTTCAGTTATTTGTTTTTGTTGGACTGTTGATTTTTCTTATGGTTCGTTTTATTATCTTTATTTTTGGCTTTCGCATCAAATTCTGCAGCGAATTCTTCATTTAGATTGTCATTCGGGTTATTGTTATTACTATTTGATTTATCGAGGTCTATTTTTTTGTAGGTATCAAAAGGATTATGCGTTCTAACATTCATTGTTTTATTGTTGTTTTTGTTGATTCCATTGGTGTTTCTATTGCCCATGGATATTCACCTCCTACATGTAATGTGCTCAGGATAGAAGGTTTTATGCTTTGGGGATTACTACTGACATTGCTAAAACTTTTCAGTCCAATCAATTTCGCCTTGGCGTAATTGTTAAGCGAGAAATGAATGAAAGCAATAAGGATGCCCTCATTGCATCCCTAAAAAGAAAAAATCAGAAGTCGTAAGGGGAAAACAGGAAATTAAAGGAATAACTGAAAGTAGCTTACGCGGATGTTTACAAAAAAATATAACGGATAACATTGTTTTCCCCTTCTTCTCCTACTAACGGTGCTGGATAGTCGAAGAAGGAATTAATGTAACTGAACAGGACACACTAACCCTAAATATAATTTTTTAGGGTGATGATATTGAATAAAAGTATTAAGTATATTTATTTGTGGGTTGTATTACGGAACAGTGAATGCAAATCCAAACGACACTCCACCTTCTTTTGAGGAAGGGTTCACAAAAGCTGGATATAAATCTGTAAAAGCAGCAGTAATGGAATTTGAAAATCATTTTAAATGTGAAGTAAAGTTGCCCGAAATGTTGCCTTCAATTTCTTTCACACATCAATTTGGAAGGTTTTTTGAAGATAAGAACTATAATGTGAATGATTCCTTAGAAATTAGGTTTGTTAATAAAGAAATAAGAGAAAATATCTTTAAAATTGACATTCGTCCTTCAAAAAATAAATTGAACTTCAAAAATAAACTGAACTTAAATGGTAAGGAGTATACACTTCAAGATGGTACCAAAGGTATTTATTTCGAAGACCGATTATTTAATTTTTTTGTCTTTGAAAAAAATAATTTGCAGTATATGATGGGGATATATAATAAAGTAGCCAATACAGAAACACCTGACATATTAGTCAGAATAGCTAATTCAATTGACTAACTTCTTCAGTTAAAGTCCAGACCTCTTAAGCCCCCTTTGATATAGGGGGTTGCCTTTGTATGTAGCCCGAATTTATGCTTAAAAATATAATTGGCTATCTTATTATTTCAATTTATTAGAAATTTATATTCTACAATTATATTTCAACCTCTGTTTCAGACAAATTCAATGCTTTTCCGCCCACCTTTACCTCAATAATTTCTTTCCCTTGAGTGGTTAACGCTATAACTATTTCTGAAGGTTTTTTCATAGAGTAACCTTGCTCAACAGATATATTAATAACATGTTCAGGTTTGATTTTACCATATTTATATAGATAACATGAAAGGGCACCATTGGATGTACCAGTTGCAGATTCTTCTGGAATTCCATATAAAGGTGCCAAATTTCTACAGTGAGCATTTGAACCCTTTAGTGATTCAAGGGTAAAAATATGATAACCAATGGTATTATATTTACTGCTGATATTTGTTACTTTTTCAAAATCTGGCTTTATAGAATTTAATATATCTAAGTTTCTAATCGGTACAAGTATATCCCTAAGGCCAGTAGATACAATTTGCACTGGTAGATCCCCCAACATTTCATCTATAGTAATATTTAAGGAATCTGCAATTTCCTCCTTGTCTATTATTTCATAATAGCTTGGAGCATTTTGATCCATCATAATTGATAGGTCTTCCATTACTTCTACATTTAAAATTCCAGCCTTTGTTTCTTGAGAATATTTTCCTGGTTTAATATATCCTTGGCTTGAAAGTGTATAGAACGCTGCTATCGTTGCATGGCCACAAAGATCAACCTCTTCATTAGGTGTAAAGAATCTAACCTTGAAGTCAGCAAGGTCTGACTTCATGACAAAAGCAGTCTCACTAAAACCGATGATACCTGCTATTTTTTTCATGTCCTCATCTGATAGATAATCAGCGCTAAGTACCACTCCGGCAGGGTTCCCTCCCTCAATGGATTTTGCAAATGAATTTAATGTATAAATTTTTAACTTCATAATATGATCCCTCCAAATTGTATATCGATTTTATATTTGCACGATTGTCCCAACATTCATTTCTTCTGCTTTTGATACAATATATTTTGAAACTGCAAGATCCTGCAATGCTATGCCAGTACTATCAAAAATCGTAATTTCTTCATCACTTGTACGTCCTTTCGCATTTCCAAGTATGAATTGTCCGATTTCAGTCAAATTGTTTTTGCCTAATATACCAGCCCTTATAGCACTTTGTGTTTCTCCGACTGTCGATGCTTGTGTAATATCATCTACATATACAGAAGCTACCTCAAAGATCTTTTCATCTATTTCCTGTTTTCCAGTCATGTCTGCCCCCACACAGCTGAAATGTATGCCTGGCTTAATCCACTCCTTAAAAATCAGTGGTTTTCGCGAAGGCGTTATCGTAATTACTGCATCGGTTTCTTCCAAAGCTTTCACTGGATTTTCTACAGCTACAAACTGAACTGACTCAATTCTTTGTTTCCAGCTCTTATTATAAGTATCGTTGATATCATTTATGATTTTATCTAGTTCCGTCTTTACTGAATACTGGAATTTTGATGCATTTTCATATTTTACGGGGTCATATATATATACCTTGTTGATTGTCTGAACTTGAGATAGAGTGGCTGCTATTTGAAAAATCGCCTGAACTCCTGTACCTACAATCATTAGTGTTTTTGAATCTTGTTTTGACAGGTGTTTCACGCCTATTGAACCTGCTGCTCCAGTACGCATTCCTGTCAAATAACTTGCGTTGATCATTGCCTTAGGAAACCCATTCTTCAAATCAAATAACATAGTCAGCCCAGTTATAGCTGGAAGCCCTTGATTTTTATTATCACCAAACCATGAAACGAGTTTTAATCCAAACACATCTTCTTCATTAAGCATCCCTGATTTAATATCCATTTCTGCCCTACCCTCAAAAATCACCTCAGATACCATGGAGAATAGTCTCACCTGATTGTTGGCTTTAAGTGCATAGGCTTTTTCTACACATGCTACTGTATTCTTGATATCAAGAATGTTCTTAACATCTTTATCACTTAGAATTCTTATTGGTACCATAGTTATCATTCCCCTTTAAAATTTTAATATCTGTTAATGTAATTGTATTTGAACAACAACAAAAAGTCTCCAACCATTCTTGGTTGTTATTTAACCAACCAAATGATATTGTAAAAGCACTATGATTTTGGAGGAATTTTATGTTGGATATCAACTGGAGACCTGATAGAAATAATCCTGATCGATTGAATATACAGATTGTTAACTTCATAAAAGATAAAATAGCAACTGGAGAATGGCCAGTTGGTTTCAAATTGCCAAGTCAGCGGACACTTTCTGAAATTTTCTGTGTAAACAGAAGTACCGTAGTATCTGCCCTTGAAGAGCTGGCAGCTGAAGGCATTATTAGCGGTAATGCTGGTGGAGGTACAAAAGTAATAAACAATACATGGACATTAATGTCCATTAATCATTCATATAATTGGCTTCCCTATATATCTTCGGGATTACATCAAACAAATCAAAAAATAATGCAGCAGATCAATCAGGCTGAATTCCAACCTGATATCATCCGAATGGGCTCCTGCGAACCTTCCCCTGAATTAATACCTAACAAAATGATTCAGGGCGTACTAAAAAAACTGTCTAAGTCTATGGCATCGCTGGGTTATGAAGAACCAAACGGAAATATCCATCTAAGAAGAGAGGTATGCACATACCTTAAAACAATAGGAATAGGAGCTGATCCATCCTCAGTTTTGATTACCTCTGGTGTTTCGCAGGCACTGCAGCTTATTTCCCTTGGCCTTTTGCACACGAACTCAGTAGTATATGTTGAAAAGCCATCCTACCTATACTCTCTTAGAACCTTTCAATCGTTCGGAATGCAGCTTTCGGGAATTAAGCTGGATGAAGAAGGTATAGAAATAAAAGAATTGGTTGATCGACATAGGCGGAGAAAAGGAGCAATGCTTTTTACAATACCTACTTTTCAAAATCCTACCGGGAGTGTCATGTCACTTGAAAGAAGAAAAACGCTTGTTGATGCGTGTGATAGGGAACGTTTGCCTATTATCGAGGATGATGTATATAGGGAGCTTTGGTTTGATGAACAACCTCCACAGCCAATAAAGGCATTTGATAACAATGGACTTGTATTATATATTGGTGGAATATCGAAGAATTTAAGTCCTGGTCTCAGGATTGGATGGATTGTTGGATCAGAAAAAGTCATTGAAAGATTGGCAGATATAAAAATGCAAACTGATTATGGAACCAGCTCACTCTCCCAGAATGTAACCACAGAACTATTCTCTAGTGGTCTTTATTATCAGCATAACGATATAATGAGGAAAAATGTTAAGATCCGAAGAGATGTTGCTCTTGAAGCATTAAAGAAATATTTTACCGGCATCGGTACATGGAATATCCCTAGGGGCGGATATTTCATCTGGCTTAAGTTAAATGAAGGTATGTCCATGTACCAGCTTTTTACTAAAGCCTTAAGTCGGAAAATACTTGTTCACCCTGGAGATTTGTATGAGTTTCACTCTAATCAATATTTAAGAATTTCTTATTCTTATGCATCCTTAAATGAAATTGACTATGGAATTAAAACTCTTTCAGAATTGGTAGCAGAACAAATTTTTTAAGTTTCATATAGAGATTTAAATATGGCAGATAATTATAAAAATGAGTATTGAATAAACACTGTATGAGATTCGAAAGCATCATCAACTCCTCTAGTTCCTGAAGTTTTGAATCATTAATCTATCTAATTTTCTAAAAAACCAATTGTCTTATAACTCAAATAACCTATGCGCAGAACCCGAACTTTAACACAAATATCCATAGTTCTGCGTATTTGTTCGGCCGCCTAAAGAAAACTTCCCCCAAAATAATTAGTCTGAGGGAACACAAAACACACTTCAATTTTTACTCAAAAACCTCCTAAGCCTTTAATATGAGACTATTTCTTCTCTATCAATACTATGCACTCCACATGGGCTGTCAGAATAAACATATAAAAGACCTCTATCATTAATTGTACGTTTCACCGTAGTTATTCCTAAACAAATTTAATTAAATAATATATCATGTAAAAATCCTAAGAAGTCAATATTTATCCTATCTTTTTAGTCACACGACTATTAATAGTATGACAATTTTTTAATTCATGTGCCAAGTAATAAATACTGCATAAATGTTATGTTAAAATTTGTTCCCATTGATGGTGATTGGCTTTTCCAAATTTAAAGGTTCAATCATATCTATGATGATGATTTTCCGAGATAATAAATGATAAAACAACGTTACAGCACTTCCAAAAGGTAAATGCGTGTCTCTATCAAATTCATTTGTGATTTTACGGATGCTTTCATTAGTGCCTAATAGTCTTTGCATTAAAGAAATCGATAAATCTTCAATATACTGCACATTAATTTCACGAAATACATCATAATCTCGAATGTCATAGTAATCGTGGATATAACTGATGTTTCTTGCCATTGTTTTAGGTATTTCTTCTTCTGTTACAATGCCCCAAACAATTTCTTTTCGATGCCAATACTCACGTTCAATCTCAAACTTTTCAAGTATACGCTCTTTTAATAATTCATCCTTCATTTTAATTGTATGAGCTACTTCAAATACGCTTTGTCCATTACTAATCGTTAATAAAAAATCCGTTGTCATCACAATCGGTTCTCCTGTTTTAGGATCAGTAGGATGTTTAATACCTAACTCATCTGCAATAACAAGTGTTTCTTCCAATGGTAATAAAGGGAATTGCTCACGAATATCAATAAAAAAATCAGAAAATTCAGTTATATAAAAGTAGTTTCGTTCTAAATCTGATAAAAACTCATGCTGCCTGTTTGTTTTTATTCCTTTCAAGCGAGTAGATCTACCTAACGAAGATACATCTTGAATCTTTAGCCATGGTTTATATTCTGAACCAGTACCTGTGCGACCTTCTTTAATCCACTTTTCAATTTTAGATGCTCTTTTTCTTTTAGACATAAAAACACCCCTTTAGACAATCATATCTAAGGGGGAAAGCTTCGCAACTTTCTTATAAACATCGCAACTTTCTTTCAAATCTACATATTGAACTAACGGCGCAGATTAGTCCAAGAAGTTGCGAACTACGGAAGAATAAAATATGGTAGAAAATCTGTCAGCTAAAAGGGATTTGTACCACAAGAAAATGGAACAGGTTTCTTATATAAAAGAAAAATAATTGTTAAAAAAAGATTGCATTTCTGTTATAAGCAGGAATGCTTTTTCTAATGGGGTATGTTAATTGAATAACAAAGGACATAACATATTAGTCATATATAATATGTTATGTCCTTTAATTTATTTCACTTTTTTAATACTAAGTCTTGATAAATCTCATTAGTAATGTACATTGTAGTTAGACAATTGTATATTCAGTTATATTTAATAATGCACCGACTGCACCTGAAAAACCGTGGTCATTTATAAAGACTGGTGTATGTTTTTTCGTACGTGTGTAATTGGCAATAACACGTGTAAGATGATCATTATTACTTAAAGTTGAACCGATATAAACGATATGTTGTGCATTTTTTTCTTCAGCATATTGAATACTAAGTGTAGTAATAACCTCACCTACAAGCCCTTGTACAGTTGCAATAATATCTTCTGTTGGATGTTTTACAGACTCTGTAATACCAACTTTCCCAAAATTACTAGCTGTCAATTGCCCATCAATAGGTGTGTCCATCCCTTGATAAATATCCTTTACTAGTAAATCAATTTCTTCTCGATTACCTTTAGAGGCCAGTTCTCTTATTTTATTATAATCCGTGATGCCAGTTGTAAGCGCTGACAATCCAATCAATGTTCCACCACCAACGCCTGTCCCACCAACACGAACATGCGTATTATCTTCCATATAATGAATTGAAGTACCAGTACCAATATTAGTAATCATACTTCGCTCAAAGAAGTAACCCTCTTTATGCAACAAAAATCGAACGCCCTTCAATGTGGCTTCAAACTCTACTATATAATGAATCGATTTCATTGTTTTGATGACATCCAGTAATTGTTCTGTACGCCCTCCCGTAACACCAATATCCTCAATATCTGGATGATTAATAATCCAATTCTGCACAGCTAGCAAATCATTTGACGGGAAAGTTGTTAAAACGAGCTCATTATGCTCATCTAAATAAGCAACTTTTGTCAATGTTCCGCCTGCATCAATACCTATAGCCTTTGGCATACCATTCTCCTTTGACTTTACGTACAATCTCTATTTCAAATGGTGAGATATATACTAGATTTTGCTTGTATTCAAGAGGCGTTTAGAAGCCAGTTGAATAACGTTCATGCCTCCACAAATATCACGGATTTTGCAATGAGTTATTGTGCCAAAATCCGATGTATTGTATTTCAGTACCGAAAGCAAATCAACAGCTACAATTGTTTACTGCGCGAAAGCGAAGCGTCAGCAGCAATTACTCGAAAAGTGAAGTTGTATCTTTGTCCTTCCTAAACTTTAACGCTGTTGAAATAAATGTGCAATAACTTAGCAAACTTTCATGAAAAAAAGACGAAAAATATCAAATTTTTTCTATTAATCACGCGATTTTCGTCGCATTTTTATAACTTTAACATTATTCTACTATAAAAACAAAAGAAGTGAAAATGCAATGACACTCGATGCATTATCACTTCTTTTGCAATTCTAGCTGATATCCACCATCATTTACTAGCTCGCTTATCGAAATCAATTTTGCTATTGCTGTGTCCGTCCCTACCTATAAAAATTGCAACCGCGTTATCTACATTCTCTTTGTCTTAATCTATACCATTTGAAAATAGTTGATTATAAATTGAACAATCTGTTTTATCTTTCATCACTTTTACGATACGATATACTATAGAGGTGTTACCATTTGAACGGAGGAATACAAGTGAAAGATCAAAAGAAACTTTATAAAGAAGCGATGCAAGTTTTAAAGGAAACTAGTCGCACTTTTTATATACCGATTACTTTTTTAAAAAATGATTTAAAATTGTCAGTGGCAGCCGCATATTTAGCAATGCGTGCTATAGATGAAATTGAGGACCATGAAAACCTTCCCAATGATGTAAAATTCGATTTGCTTAATGTAACAAGCGAGTTATTAAAGGAACCATTCAATGCTGAAGCCTATGAAGCATTATTAGCGCCATATGCAGATCAGCTACCTGAAGTATCTCTTCGTTTAACAGATTGGCTAACGTTTTGTCCTGAGGGCTCACGTAAAATTGTCCAAGCTTCAACGAGTGAAATGGCGTTTGGGATGGCAAAATGGGCAAAAGCAAACTGGCAGGTGCATACGCGAGAGGATTTAGATGATTATACATACTATGTTGCAGGGCTTGTTGGGACAATGCTGTCCGAGCTTTGGGCATGGGGTGCAGACATTCAAACAGATCGCGATTTAGCGATTGGCTATGGCCGAGGTCTCCAAGCAGTCAATATTTTACGCAATCAGCATGAGGATATGGACGAGCGCGGAGTAAGTTTCGTTCCTGATGGCTGGACACGCGAAGATTTATTTGCATACGCAGAGGAAAATCTTGCGAAAGCTGATCTTTATATGAAAGATATTAATAAACGAGCGGTATTATTATTCTGTCGATTACCACTTGCATTAGCCCACAAAACATTGAAGGCAATGCAAGAAGGTCGTGAAAAAATGTCACGAACAGAAGTAGAACAAACGGTAGAAGAGGTACAGGGTGACTAAAACCGTTGTTTTAACTTGTAATTATTAATACGATTAGAAAAAATGCTCCCCTTAGTAAACAGATTTTTACCTGTCTAACTAATGGGGAGCATTTCACTCTCTTACTGAGTCTCTTTGCTTATACGGTATCAATAAGCTTAACAATCATTTCATAGCTAAAAAAGACTGAAAGCATCGTTAACAACATAAACACTATCTTTTCAGCTTTACTGCCCGTTTTTGTAGTAAGGGGTAGACGCACTGAAATGGATATTGGGTAAAACAGCTTAACACCTTTTTTCGTCCCCATATCAAGTAAAACATGACTTGCCATCCCTAATAAAATACCTAGCGAAATGGATTCGTAAGGTATAAATGTATGTAGGAGCACCCCAACCAAAAATAAAAAAAGCAAACTATGTGTAAAGGAACGATGTCCAAACAGCGAATTTACAGTTTTTGATATGATAGGAAATTTCCTTCCGATTTTACTACCTCCATGACAAATATCTGGAAGTAATGCACCGATAACGCCTGCTCCTACTAAAACAAGCGGATTATCATTAGAAATTTGTGCAAAAGCAAGGCTAGCCGTGATGCCCCCGATAATATGTGTATTCCCTTGCATTATTTGCTCCTTATGTCTCTATATTTTCACCCTTCTTAATTTAACACACTCCAGCGCAAAAGGGAACGTATATTCCGAACACACAATCCCTTTTTTATACCTACTCACAAAATCTCTCATATAAAATTAAAAATATCAGAAACATTTCAGGTTCTCATTGTATATGTAAGATGATTAGAGATAAAAATGAATATTGGAGGTTATTTATGAAATCTATCAAAG
Source organism: Lysinibacillus sp. RC79 (assembly GCF_041262405.1). NCBI lineage: Bacteria > Bacillati > Bacillota > Bacilli > Caryophanales > Bacillaceae > Lysinibacillus > Lysinibacillus sp. RC79. The sequence continues at coordinate 113,103 of NZ_JBGCCD010000006.1, read as the reverse complement.
GAATTTTGTTTATCATACTAATAATGAGTAGTAGCGCTTTACTGTGGTATTTTGCTACACCTATAGAGCCTATCCAGGCAGTTAACAGGCTCAGTCACATCATTGGAGGCATGGCCATTACAGGCTTCTTTCTTGTATTTTTGTTAGCAACAAGAATGAAAATTTTTGAGCGTTGGTTCCATGGTCTAGAAAATGTTTATTTTTATCATAAATATTTAGCAATACTTTCACTAGCATTAGTGGTTATTCATGGGCAATTACAAGGTCTGGTCCCCCACTGGGATAAAGTACAAAGAACTTCACTCAGCGAATTTGCGAAAGAACTGGGATCACTTGGCCAATATGGTTTCATAGCACTAATTTTGATTGCGCTTTTGGCTAAATTTCTAAAATATGAGCACTGGCGGATCTTTCATCGGTTATTGCTTATCCCTTATACATTTGGAATTTATCATGCCTATTTTTCAAGCAGATACGATTTATTACAGCCTACACCTTTAGGCATTTTTACCGCAATAACTGCGACTATTGGATTTATGTCAGCATTATATATGTTGACGATGTATCAGGATATGTTTTTTAAATATAAAGGCAACATTACAGGAATCAAAAAATTGGGCTCCAATGTTATTGAACTGGAGCTAACACTTGATAAAAAAATACCATATCGTCATGGACAATTTATTTTTATCAAGATTTTGCAGGATGGCATAGAAAAGGCGCCTCATCCCTTTTCAATTTCAGGTGGCGACGGAAAAAAAGTATTTGTCTCTATTAAGGCACTTGGTGATTTCACAAAAAAAGTATATGATTCAGTTCAACTAAATACACCAGTCACACTTGATGGTCCTTATGGTCATTTAAACTTTGAAAATGGCACACAACAACAAGTTTGGATAGCAGGTGGTATAGGCATTACTCCTTTTTTATCTTATTTGCAATCACAGGCCATCAATCGTGATATTGAATTATTTTACACTTATCAAGGTCAAGACAATGCTATTTATAAAGAATTTTTACAGGAGTATGCAAAATCTAATCAACAATTCAGAGTGAACTTTATTGATACTACTCAAATGGACAGGCTTTCATTTGAAAACTTTTCAGTACCAGCGCAAACAAGTATTTTTATGTGCGGCCCTGAAAAAATGCTAAAACATTTTGCCAAGCAATTGAAATCCCGCAATAAAGATATAAGCATTAACTTCGAAGCATTTAAATTTAAGTAACAAGGCAAACCAATCTAATTCGAGCAATTTACTTGGAATTTTAAAAAGTATATCGTATAGTAAAATATCATAAATACAAAGGAGATTTTTTTAACGATGACTACAACTAAAAGTTATATAAATAATGTAATGCACGATCGTAAATCTGTTCGTAAGTATGAGGCAAATTTTAAAATTCCTCAAGCTGAATTAGAGGAATTACTTGTAGAGGCAACAACCGCTCCATCATCAAGTAATTTACAACCTTGGCGCTTTTTAGTGATCCAAGATGAGGCAGTAAAAAAAGAACTACGTTTAATTGCTAATAACCAGGAGCAAGTAGAAACTGCGTCTGCCATCATTGCGGTATTAGGTGATACTAAAATGTACAATCATGTAGAGGAAGTCTATACAAAAAACTTCGAGCTTGGCTATATGGATGAAGCAACAAAAAATATGATGATTGAAAATTCATTAAAGATTTATTCAAACCTTCCTAAAGAAGTTCTTAAAAATATAGCTACCTTTGATGCGGGCTTAATTTCCATGCAAATCATGCTTTTAGCAAAGGATATGGGCTATGATACGGTTACAATGGGTGGCTTCAATAAAGAGGCTTTTGCGCAGCGCTTTGAATTAACAGATAATCTAGTGCCGATTGTCTTAATCGCCATCGGAAAAGCAGCATCACCAGCTTACGGCTCTTCTCGTTTAGCGCTAAATGACATCGCAAAATTCATTTAATCGAGAGATAAAGACTTTACAAAATGTTCTTTTTAGAATAAATATGATACACTAAATATAGAATAAAAAAGACTGGATGCGTTAACATCCAGTCAAAGCAACAATCATGCCGCAACCATAGCGGCTGACCAAGTTAAAGTTGTAGAAATAGTCACCTTACTTAGCCGGCAGGGTGGCTATTTCTTTTTATTTTGAGAGACAATAATGCTAAACATCAGTGTCAGTACTGCAATTAGCAAAAGACTACACTGTACAATCAATTATGCCTCGGCATAATTGCGTCGGGAATCGGCTTTGTGCTTAGGCCTGCACGATGCAGGTCAGTTAGCCGTTATCGCATGGATGCAATGGTTTTAGGCTAACATCCCCTAAGAACTCCTTGCCGATTCCGTGACATCCGGCCGGAGGCTTTAACTTCTTTCAGCGAGTGCTTGGACACACGCTGAAAGAAGTTAAACTGAATGCTTCAAATACTGTCAACCGCCTCACCCCCTTTCAAAAGGGAGTTCAGCCGCCACCTGCTTTATGAATTGTTGCTATTGTTAGTCTAACAATTTTACGAGATATATTCTATGGAAAATCTTCAGAAAATTAAAAATCGCTACTTATGTTTTTTCCACCTGTATCGTTAGTCAGATGAAGAAGGCTATTATACCTATCACTTCATGAGTATGAATCGACCATTTAAATCAGGCTTACGTAATTAGCTTTAAAGAGTAGCTCTGTACATTAATCTAAGTCTGACAATTTAGCTAATGACTCTTTCAAAAGCTGTATTTCAGACAGTGACAACGTAACACCCTTCCCCATCTTTGTGTGATCCTCCGACCAATCTCTAATATCGTATTTCGGTTCACGACCATTCCAGCTAATTAAATTCAATTCTTTTTTCCAGCCTTTATTGCCTTCCGATAATACCGCAATTGTTTCAACAATTTCATATTTAATTTCTGCCATATGCTTTCCTCCTTACTGTATCTGTAATTAGAACTATATCTTGAAATAATAGGATTATCAAACGTGACAACGCTTGAAATAATTACACTCCGTTTCCTCCTACTCCTTCACCTCAATTAAATATATTCCTTTCGAAAATCCTCCGCGTTCCTTCCACTTTTGAGTACGTTTTTGTTCTAATTGTTCGTAGGACACGTCGTACATTTGTATAGCTGTATGTATTAATTCTAAAATATCTGCAAGTTCCTCAATGGCCTCTTTTGGAGAGGCTGCCTCTAGAAATTCTATAGCTTCTTCTTGCATTTTCACTTTTATTTCCTCTAAGTGTTCTCCTTGTTCTAATACTCTTATGCTACATGTTTTACCCCTTGCTTCAATTACTTGTGGAATTAAATCACGTACTAATTTATTGTATACTGGCATGTCTATTTTCCCCTTTTAACTTATTTCAGCGGGTGTACAAACATCCGCTGAAATAAGTTAAAGCCTCCGGCGGATGTCACGGAAATCGGAAAGGAGTTCTTTGTGCGAGCACAAAGCCGATTCCGTACGCAATTATGCCGAGGCATAATTGATCAGACGATTATTTCCCGTATTTCTGCTGAATCGTTTGAATATGTTGCTTTTTGATTTCATTGGATACTTGCATTTGAGGCACAAGCTTATTGTAAATTGTTTGAATATCGTCTTGAGAGAAAAGCTGTTTTGCAGTTTGCTTTTGTGTTTGGATAAAACTCCTTAAATTCTCGCGTTTTATAACATGAACATTTTGGGAAGTTACTCCCACTTTTTTCAATGTACAGCGTTCACTAAAGACAATGACTGAATGAATTGCTTCATTTGGAAGTTCTAAGAAAGCTTGAATTGCACGGATATGCGTAGCATTTTGACGGATTGGATTGAAAAATTTATATTTTTTCTTATTCGGCATCGTTTGTGTCCATTGCTGTTGTGTTTCATTGCCAAAAATCCAACCACTATAGTTTTTTGACTCAATTACATATAGACCAGTTCGATCAATATAAAGCAAATCAATTTCCGTTAATTCATCTGAATTTCTCTTTGGAATATATACATTTATTAATTGCCTATGACTTTGTAAGGCATGCCTCTCAATAATTTTCGATGTTAAGTACTCACCATTTCTCCCTATATTGAGTTTAACTGCAAAGAAATTATTTTTTGTCTGTTTATAATAGACACTTTTCCGATAATTTTTTTCCATGAGGTAAAAGCTTAAAACTATCAATACCAAAAAAATAATTAGCAACACAAACTCCCCTATCTCATTATTCTATCACTTAATAAAAAACAATAATTCCCAAAACCATTATAACAATATTACTAAGTATATTATTTTTTACATTTTTATATTAATTCTCAAAGATTGATCAAGGAGATTTCTTATAGATTTACTAAACAGTCTTGTTCAAGCACGGATTAGTTGATTCCAATGTTAAAGAAATAAATTTACTAGTTTGCCAATCCCATTTTTTAATTCAATCATTCTTTTATCAAAAATCACCATAAATATAATATTTATATCTAACAAAATAGCACTAAAATATTATTAACAATAAATACCGGATATTATTAACTGTAGATTTATGACTTTAGTATTGTTATTATTATGAAGAATTTTCATAGAAAGGGGGTTATCTTATGTACGATTCTTATTATTACGATGATTTCGATGCGGCCTTCGGTAGTTTATTTCTCATTATTATGTTAATTTGCCTTGTGTTGAGTATTGCAAGCTATGTTATTAATTCACTCATTTATTATAAGGCATCTAAAATAAATGGTTTTAGCGATTTAGCTTATATTGCTTGGATTCCAATTATTAACGTTTATAGCTTTTTCTTATTAACGGCAAAGGGTGAAGATAACGCAACTGTTCGTGCAGCAACGAAAAAGAATGTTCTTATTTACGTTGGATTAATACTTGTTTCATTTATTCCTTTTCTAGGTATTATTGCTTCATTAGGTCTTATTGGCTTTACTTTGTATTTCACATATCGCCTCTTCTATCGTTGGACTGGTGAAACTGGGAAAGCTGTACTTTATATCATTTTATCGTTCATTACATTCGGACTTTTCTTTTATATCTACGGCTTAATGAAAATGAATAAACCTTTCGTTGCATAATACATATGCAAGTACAAAAACCTCTTTAAACCTTCTAATAGGTTAAAGAGGTTTTGAACTTATACACCTATGCTATATGTTCTACCCTCTGCTTCAACTCACGTTATTCACCATTCTATAATTTAAGTGCTATCCATTTACTCCGTTAATACAAGCTACATCCATACATTAATAACTTAATTTCAGCATATGATGTACTCTCCAGTACTTCCATTACAGTATTAGTAAAATCTAGAATAGAAAAATTTTCATAAAATGATTCTTCACCACTACATTACCAATAATCCCAAGTTTATTTTTACAATTCGATCAACCTTATATCAAAAAAACATCATGAAAACTATACAAATATTTCATAAAAATGGTATATTTGTACGATTACCTACAACTACCAATATTTACCGCTATAGATTTAAAACTTTAGTATTGTTATTATTATGAAGTATTTTTTTGAAAGGAGGTTTTCCAATGTATAATTCTAATGATTTTGATGCATTTTTTAGTAGTTTGTTACTTATCATTATTTTATTTTGTCTTGTGATGGGTATTGCAGGCTATATTATTAGTTCACTTATTTATTATCAGGCATCTAAAACAAATGGCTTTGATGATCTTGCCTATGTTGCTTGGATTCCTATTATTAACGTTTATAGCCTTTTCTTATTAACAGCAAAGGGTGATGATGACGCAACCGTTCGTGCCGAAGCCTTAAAGAATGTTTTAATTTATGGTGGATTATTACTTGTATCATTCATCATTCCATTTATAGGTATATTCGCTTCCTTTGGTATTTGTATTTATGTTATGTATTTCACATATCGCCTTTTTTATCGTTGGTCTGGTGAGCCTGGGAGAGCTGTACTTTATATTATTTTATCGTTCATTACATTCGGACTATTCTATTTTATATACGGCTTAATAAAAATGAATAAACCTTTCGTTGCATAATACATATGCAAGTACAAAAACCTCTTCACACCTTTAAAAGGTGTAAGAGGTTTTCTAGTTATTCACGTAATTTTAACACTATAGTGTCTCATAGACTTAGGAATACCTTTTAATGCAAGTACCCCACTATAAACTAAAAATCTTATTCTACATTCTAAAAAGAAGACACTAGGAAGCTCTTCTATTAAAGGTAAGAGTTCCGTAATCACTGCCCCTGTCTTGATAAAATCTTTTGTTGTTTGTTCATTATGTAGCCTTTCTATCGTCTCTATAATAAGTGAATCAAAATAATTTTCTGGAACCCCTTTTATTTCATTATTAATCCATAAGCGCAGAATATCGTTAGTTTGCGATAATGTTTCCCATTCATTTTGGAAAATTCGACGGTCCTGGATAGTTAATGGTCTTTTTTCTTTTATGTTCATAAAAAGCTGTGCTAATTGCTGTGAACTAAGATGACTTGTCGCACAATTGGCATTACTATGTTCTGTTGTATTAATAAGAAAAATCTCATTTGATTTATCTCGCAATAAATAGAGGAAAAAACGAAGCCCACATTGTTCATCGGCATTATTACCATACCAAATATAGATCGGAACATGATTAGAAATATCTTCTATTTCACGCAAAGTATTTGTAAACTTATTTTGATAAACATCTTCCTGTCCATCATTAATATTTTCAAATAACCAATTATTTCGGAATGTTTGACCTCTTTTCTCCTCTAGCTTCCACAATGGTCCAATTGAGAAGCAATCAGGGAATCCAATCACATGTTTAGGTGGTGCAAGCGCTACTCTCACTGAACCAGCAGCAGATTCAGAGCTCACAATATGAACTGCCTGCGTTGTTAATCGTCGGTCTACAGAACGCTGTTTCTGAATGCAGTCATTTATAATTTCTACTATGTCGTTTAATTTATCGTGTTCTAGCCAGAACCTCAAATCCTCAATTGATTTACTATCTTCATGGTTGAATGTTTCAAATAGAGTTTGATGCTGTAATTCATATGCCTCCCATTCATTACTATCTATCAAATCCGATGCGTTTAGATAATTAAGTGTTCTAATTCTATAGACAAAAACCATGTTTGATTCCAACAAAAAATAAATAAATGGATAATTTACTTTCGATTCCATAACTCAGCCTTCCTTTATATAAAAATTTTATCATATAAAAATTAGGAACTATTCGTTGTATTTTCTACTCTCTTTGAAAAAGAAGTTAGATAGCAGAAAAAATATGCTATATTATAGTTAGAAAATTTAGAATTTCTAATTTTTAATTACAAAGGGGTTTGATGATTGTGTATGAAAATATTTTAAGACATCCAGGACCAACGCCTATTCCGAAAAAGGTTCAGCTTGCGATGAATCGCGATATTATTAGTCATCGCAGTAATGAATTTGTGGAGCTTTACCGTGAAACAATTGAATTAGTAAAACCTGTCTTCGGGACAAAACAGGATATTTTACTCCTTCCATCAGGTGGTACGGCTGCTTTAGAGGCTGCGGCGGTTAACACTGTTTCTGCTGGCGAAAATGTTGTTGTAATTACTGTTGGCGCGTTCGGAGACTATTTTGTTTCGATTTGTGAGAAATACGGCTTTCATGTACATAAGCTTGAAAAAGAATGGGGACAAGCATGCACAGCTAAGGAGTTACGAAAATTCTTGCAGCCGTTGAAAGATATTAAAGCTGTTTTTATCACATACAATGAAACTTCGACTGGTATCCTAAACCCAATTGCTGAATTAGCACAAGTTGTTCGTGAGGAAACGGATGCACTATGTATTGTAGATGGTGTAAGTTGCATAGGTGGGGCTCCTGCTGAAATGGATGCCTGGGGAATCGATATTCTTGTTACTGGATCTCAAAAATCGATGATGCTACCTCCAGGTCTTTCTCTTGTCAGCGTTAGTGATAGAGCTTGGCACGTTATTGAAGAAAATAATACACCATCCTATTATTTAAACTTATTAAGCTATCGTAACTGGGCAGAAAAAGGGATGACGCCAAACACGCCTACTGTAACACTTATTTATGGACTCCACGAGGTTTGTAAACTTATAGAGGAAGAAGGAGGCTTTGAAAAGACTGTTGCCCGCCATGAGCTATTGAAAAACATGGTTCGTCATGCAATGAATGCCCTTAATATTGAACTTCTTACTTCTGATGAGCATGCTTCTCCGACCATTACAGCGATTATGGCACCAAAAGGGATTGCACTCGGTGACTTCTTGTCACATTTAAAGCAGCAATATCATTTAGATTTCGCTGGAGGACTCGGGGATTTGCAGGGGAAAATTTTCAGATTCGGACATATGGGCTATTGTTTCCCAAGTGATATTTTACAGGCTGTTTCTTTAATGGAAGCAGCACTTCAAGACTTTGAATATGACTTTGAGCCAGGTGCAGGTGTGCGGGCAGCACAGGAAGTATTTTTAACCGCTCAGCGAAAACAATGCCACGATAAAGTGAAACTTTAATCAGCGAGATCTTCTTCATCTCCACCGATGATTTGTCTTAACCAATCTTGCTTATATGAGTAGTTATCCTACATTTTACTGCTAGTTAATGTGGGATAAAGTTTTAAACCTCCAAATCTATGCATGGATTTGGAGGTTTGATTATTTATTTGAGTTAATTTCATAAATTTAATCCTTTTAATCCCTTTAGTTTCAATGGGTCCGAAACAAACTTTTCATTATGGCTTTTTATATTGAGGCTGGGACATAAATAGTCTCGAGAAGAAGTAAAAAAAGTGAAATCGCGTCGTCGATTTCACTTTTTTTGAAAGATGTTAATAGTTTACAAAATTTATTTAAGTAATGTGAGAGTTGTTGCGATTGCATTGTCAATAAATGATTTTTGTGGTTGAGATTTCATCATGACCGTTAATCCAATTAACGCCACAATTAGAGCCTGTGCTAAAGACTTTGCATCCGTTTCTTCCTCTAACTCACCCGATTGGATTCCTCGTTCAATTGTCTCCTGAAAAATGACAGCTAGATAAAGTTGATGTTCTCTCGTTAAGATTTCAAATCTCTCATCATGAGGAGCTACTTCAACCATTGTATTGATGCAAAAACAGCCATTACTAAGATCTTTCGTATATTCAGCAGCAATCACTTCTTCAAAAAAAATAGCAAATGCCTGTTTTACAGAGGTATGACCTTGAAGTCTAGCTCGTATATCAGCTGCACGAGATGTCGTATATCTACGAAGTGCTGCTTCGAATAGTTCCTTCTTATCACCAAAGGTTGAATAAATACTCGGACGTTGAATCCCCATTCTAGCAGTGAGATCACTTAAAGAAGTAGCTTCATAGCCCTTCTCCCAAAATAACTGCATGGCAGCCTCTAAAACTTTTTCCTCATCAAATTCACGGGTTCTTGCCATAAAAAATCCACCTCCATTGTTTAAGAGTTATTGAGTTCGTCACTTTAAAATTTTAAATACCAAACAGTATGTAAACATTGTATAATCAGCTGCTTTTATTGTCAATTTTCATTGTATTAGGTAAATGCGGAGTAAAATAATTTCAAATAAACCCTTGACATTATAAACAACACTAAGATATATTTACCAATAATTATATTGTACCGAACGGTATGTTATAATTAAAATCCAATAACGAACGGAGGATATGGTGTGGACAATGATCTGAGGCAAGAAGTGGATGCATCTGTGATGAATCTACAACCTTCTATGTCTAGAACTGTAACTTTATTATTCGCAACAGCCTGTGGAATGTCTGTCGCCAATATTTATTTCGCACAGCCGTTGCTTGATCAATTGTCTAATGAATTTAATATTGATCACTCGACAATAGGTGTTGTAATTACCATCACGCAGATCTTTTATGGGTTGGGCTTATTACTTCTGGTGCCTCTTGGAGATTTACTAAACCAACGACGCTTGATTATCGGACAGATGCTATTATCCACAACGGCTTTGTTTATAGTTAGTACTGCTTCTTTTAGCGTGGTGCTTTTTACAGGTATGGCCTTAGTAGGTCTACTTGCAGTTGTGACGCAGACACTTGTGGCGTTTGCAGCAACTATGGCTTCCCCTACAGAACGTGGACGTGTTGTTGGTATTGTTACAAGCGGGATCGTCATCGGCATTCTGCTTGCTCGAACCTTCGCTGGTCTATTAACAGACCTTGCAGGATGGCGTTCCGTCTATCTAGTCTCTGCCGTCCTCATGCTTGTAATGGTTTGTATGTTTCTGAAGGTGTTACCAAAGGTGGAGCGTGAAGTAAAATCACTCCCCTATCATCAGCTAATTAAATCCGTGTTCACTCTGTTTATACAAGAAAGAACATTACGCATCCGCTCAGTTCTAGCCATGCTAATTTTTGCTGATTTCAGTATTTTGTGGACTGCACTTGTTCTGCCACTTAGTGCGCCACCATTAGCTCTTTCACATAGTGTAATTGGCGCATTTGGTCTCGTTGGAGTGGCTGGTGCACTAGCTGCAGCACAGGCCGGGAAACTGGCCGATCGAGGTTACGGACAAAGAACGACAGGTATTGCTTTAGTTCTATTACTCATTTCATGGTTGTTTATCAACTATCTAGAACTGTCGTTATTGGCATTAATTGTAGGTATTGTGTTGCTTGATTTGGCCGTACAGGCAGTACATGTCACTAATCAGACGATGATTCTTCCATTACGTACAGAGGCACGGAGTCGACTTACTGCTGGATATATGATGTTTTATTCCATCGGCAGTGCTGGCGGCTCAATTGCTTCTACACAGATGTATGCACACTTTGGTTGGGAAGGGGTTTGTTTCCTCGGAGCTTTAATCAGTGCACTTGCTCTTATTTTTTGGGTTACGACTAAACGGTTTACAAAATATTAGATTTGATTAGGAGAGATAACAAATGGAAATAGGAATTACCTCTTTTGTAGAAACAAAACCAGATGTTCATAGCGGTGAAGTGATTAGTCATGCACAACGTTTGCGTGAAGTGGTTGAAGAAATCATTCTTGCAGATCAAGTGGGGCTGGATGTGTTTGGTGTTGGCGAGCACCATCGAGAAGATTATGCTGCATCCTCTCCAGCAATGGTACTATCTGCTGCAGCTCCACAAACAAAAAAGATTCGGCTTACAAGTGCAGTAACAGTTCTATCTTCAGCTGATCCTGTACGTGTCTTTCAGGATTTTTCCACATTAGATGGACTATCAAATGGGCGTGCTGAGATTATGGCAGGTCGTGGTTCCTTTATCGAATCCTTCCCCTTGTTTGGCTACAATTTAAATGATTATGATGAACTATTTGAGGAACATTTGGACTTACTTCTCAAAATTCGAGAGTCAGAAAAAGTAGTATGGGAAGGTAGACATCGACCAGCAATCAATAATTTAGGTGTGTATCCAAGACCTATTCAAAACTCCTTACCAATATGGGTTGGTAGTGGAGGAAATCAACAATCTGCCATACGTGCAGGACTTTTAGGATTACCACTTATGCTAGCAATCATTGGTGGCAATCCAATGCAGTTTGCACCTATAGTACAGCTCTATAAAAAGGCAGCTGCTCAAGCAGGGCATGATTTATCAAAACTTCAGGTGGGATCTCATTCAATAGGTTTTGTTGGCCCGAATACTGAGTGGGCAGCGAATACATTTTTCCCATCAACAAAGGCGGGCATGAATAGATTGGGTAAAGAACGGGGTTGGCGATATTATGATCGCTCTAGCTATGATGCTGCACGAAGTTTGGAAGGGGCTTTATATGTAGGTGATCCAGATACAGTTGCTGAAAAAATCATCCATCTTCGTAAACACGTAGGGATTACACGTTTTATGCTGTACGTACCATTAAGTACAATGCCGCATGATCAAGTTATGCAAGCTATAGAATTGCTCGGAACAAAAGTTGCTCCTCTTGTACGTGAGGAAGTTGCCAAATGGGAGAAGGAAATGGCACTAGAAGGACACCCATTTCTTTAAGATATCATTATTTAACAGGAGGAATTTATATGACGATCAATAACCGAGTCTTGCCAGAATTAAGACAGACTTACTCCCAATTTCCAGGCTTTCGGTTGGAGAAAGATTTAGAGTGGAGTCGAAGTCACTTGTCCAACCCACCTTCGGAGAAGTCAGAACTTGTACACACATCAAATCGTATGATTCCCAGAGGTGATGGAAACGAGATGTTGGTTAAAATTTATGAACCAGTTGAACGAAATATTAATCAACTTCCAGCGATGCTTTGGATTCATGGCGGTGGTTTCGTTATGGGACACCCTGATATGGATGATATTTTATGTGAACGCTTTGTTCAGACTGCTAATTGCGTTGTCGTTTCGGTTGATTATCGACTTGCTCCTGAGCATCCCTACCCGGCGGCTATAGAAGATTGTTATGCAGGGTTAGTATGGATGACAACCGAGGCACCATCCCTTGGCATCGATGTCAAACGGGTGGCGATTGCAGGCGCAAGTGGTGGCGGAGGGCTAACAGCAGCTCTAGCATTAATGGCTCGCGATAAAGGAGGACCCTCAATTATATTCCAGATGCCACTGTATCCAATGCTTGATAACCGAAATGAAACACCTTCCAGCTACGAGATTACCGAGGATCATGCAATATGGAGTAGAACTAACAATTTGACCGCTTGGGGTATGTACTTAGGTGAGGAAAAGGACACCCATGAGCTATCTCCGTATGCGGTCCCTTCAAGAGCAGATAACTTAGCAGGATTACCTCCAACTTATACATGTATAGGTCAACTCGATTTATTCCGAGATGAAACCATTGATTACGTGACACGTCTTGCCCAAGCAGGAGTAGATGTTGAATTCCAACTCTACCCTGGTAGCTTCCATTGCTTTGAAGTCTTTGTGCCAGATGCGAAAGTAAGTCAACGAGCTAGTCAGAATTATTTAGATGCTATGACACGCGCTCTTTATTCTTAATATCGGATAGCCCTAAACTTCAAATGAAGCCCTCTCCCCCACTGACTGATTTGAAAAAGTCGGACTGTGTAAGAGCACGATACACCTAAGTAAAATTGCAATTTAGGTAAATACTTCACGGCATGATCGCCTGAATAACCTTTTACAGCCAGAATTATGAATATGGGTGCATTTTCTAAAGCTAAAAGTGTTATACTAATAAGCACGTTATAAATTGAGGAGTTAGACAGTATGAAATATTTTAAACCACAAATGCAGCAACTTGTGAAAGAAAACCGTGAATTACATGATCGCCTAAAAGAGTTAATGTCCGAAATGGATTTGCAAAAAAATTATGCTTTAAAAGCTCTATATCACGCTGAAGTAGCGGACGGTGGACGCTATCAGCAAGATTATCAAGCGTTGGACTATTTATATAAATAACTCTAAATGAGCAAAAGTACTTCTAATAATTTCCATTAAACAAAATAAAAAGACAGAATCCACTCTTTTGGTTAAAATGAAAGCTCTCACACAACCATCCACCAAAGGAGCGCATCTGTCTGATGAATAGATTAACACATCACCAAATTCAACAAAGGGTTTCTTGATTGGCAATTGCCTCTCATCTTCTAATGAATAAATATTTGAAATTAAACACGATGTGATGTTTTAAATAAATTTGTGATTAAATTTTTAAAAGTAATAAACGCAAGAATGTTGATTCCAAATAGCATTCTTGCGTTTTTTCATTAACTAACTACCTTAATCATTAATTCTTGCTACTTGCACTACCTTTGCCATGTATTCCTCACGCATTTCCACCGGCACCATACTTCCACCTGTTGCCCATACAAGATGGGTAGCTTGCTCCATCTTATCAACTAAATCATGCTTTTCTAAATAACTTTGTCCATTTTTCATTAACTGTATCGGTCCAAACATCCCCGCATGCGCAGATGGTTCTAAAAATAATCCTTCTACCTCCATAGCTAATGCTAGTGATTTAAATAATTCCTCATCTTTTACTGTGTAGCAGCCACTAATATAAGTTTCCATTACCTTGCCAACAAATTTCGATGCACGACCTACAGCAAGGCCGTCTGCTTCGGTTTTATTATTAAGACCAATATCTTCTACACTGATGGCGTCATGTAAACCAGTCATCAAGCCAATTGTCATACAAGGGGATGCTACGGGCTCCGCGAAGAAGATATGGGCATGCTCTCCAAAAATTTCACGTATGCCGTACGCAACTCCCCCCGGTCCTCCACCTACACCACACGGCAAATATACGAACAATGGATGGGCTTCATCCACAGTAATGTTCGTCTTTTCAAACTGAGCTTTTAAACGCTTTGCCGCCACTGCATAGCCAGCAAATAAGTCTTTCGAATTTTCATCATCAATGAAATGACACATAGGATCTTGTTCAGCCTCTCGACGACCTTGTTCTACAGCAACGCTATAATCAGCTTCATATTCAATAACTGTCGCACCTTTTTCACGCAGCAATGCTTTTTTCCACTCTTTTGCATCACTCGACATATGTACAACGACATTAAAGCCGAGTTTTTTGCCCATAATGCCGATACTCAATCCTAAATTACCTGTAGAACCTACGGCAATTGTGTATTGCTGGAAGAATGTTTGAAAGTCCTCTGTTGCCAACACTGCATAATTATCCTCTTTTGTAAGTTTACCACTAGCGATTGCAAGCCGCTCTGCATGCCTTAATACTTCAAAAATACCACCACGGGCTTTAATAGAGCCGGAAATCGGCAAGGTATGATCGCATTTTAAGATAAATTGACCTGGTATTAAAACATCATATTCCTTTTCAAGAACTTTCTTCATCGTAGGTATTTCTTGTAAAGATGATTCAATAAGTCCTTTGCTTTCCAAAAGCTCTGGAAATGCTACGGTTAAATAATAAGAAAAGCGTTGAAGTGTTTCTTCTGCCTCCTCAACCTCCTCCATTGAAAAAAGATTTGTCTTCGCCTGATTTTTTCGATTTGTATTTTCCCAAAGTACTGTATTATGATTTGCTAGTTCTTTTAGTCTTGGAAATTGATTTAATAGTTCGTGTTTAAGCTCATTTTTCACCTTCAGAACCCTCCATTTTTTGAGCTAAAATCGCTCGTTCACAAATTTGTCGAAATTTCAATTCGAACGAAATATTGTTTTCTTGTGTTCGTTTTTTAGGTCCTCTCGTACGTCCACCAGCACGTCTTATTTTTTGTCCAACATGGCGCATATCGAGCAAACGTTCGATATTTTCATTGGACATCTCTCGCCCATTTTGATCGATTGGATAACCTCCTCTTGCCAAAACCATAGCTGCTAAACCGTAATCCTGTGTAATGACAATATCATGCTTTGAAAGCGCATTCACTAGCGTAAAATCAACCGAATCCGGACCCTTTGGAACCATAATTGTTATTACATTATCACGTTCGATACGGTGGGATGTATCGCAAAACAAGATTGTTTCAATCTCAAACTCAGATGATATAGATAGCGCTAAATCCACGACTGGACAGGCATCAGCGTCAATTAAAACCTTTACAATAAAGCATCATTCCTTTCTCATAATTAGATAGATCATTCACGTAATTATTATTTCAATATAACAAATTCTCCCCTTCACTTGTTCAATTTTTCACAAACTTAAGACTGTTGGAAAAAGTATTTTATTGAATAGTGCGAAAAATAGATATACGATACAAATATCAAATAACTGGAGGTTTTTTACTATGACAACTACAACTGTAAGCAACGAACAATTAGCAAAAGAATACGTTGATGGCGTATTTGAGCAACTAAAACAACAAAATAGTTATCAAGCGGAGTTCTTACAAGCAGCTGAAGAAATTTTCATTTCATTAGTGCCTGTATTTGCACAACACCCTGAATATATTAAAGCCAATATCTTATCTCGTATCGTTGAGCCAGATCGTATCATTTCTTTCCGTGTAGCTTGGCAAGATGATAACAATCAAGTTCAAGTAAACCGTGGTTACCGTGTTCAATACAGCAACGTAATGGGGCCATACAAAGGCGGTCTTCGCTTCCACCCTTCCGTAAATGAATCAATTATCAAATTCTTAGGCTTTGAACAAATCTTTAAAAATGCTTTAACTGGCCAACCAATCGGTGGTGGTAAAGGTGGTTCAAACTTCGATCCTAAAGGTAAATCAGATTCAGAAATCATGCGTTTCTGTCAAGCATTCATGACTGAATTATACCGCCATATTGGTCCAGATGTCGATGTTCCAGCAGGTGATATCGGTGTTGGAGCTCGTGAAGTAGGCTATTTATGGGGCCAATATAAGCGTTTAACAAAAGCAAACGAATCTGGTGTATTAACTGGTAAAACTCCTGGATATGGTGGTTCTTTAGCCCGTAAAGAGGCAACTGGTTATGGTACTGTATATTTTGTAAATGAAATGCTAAAAGATGCCAACGATTCATTCGAGGGTAAAACAGTTGTAGTTTCTGGCTCTGGTAACGTTTCAACATATGCAATTGAAAAAGCACAAGCTTATGGTGCAAAAGTTGTTGCTTGTTCTGACTCTTCAGGCTATATTTACGACCCAGAAGGTTTAGAGCTTGATGCAATTAAAGAAATTAAAGAAGTAAAAGGCGATCGTATCTCCACTTACTTAAACTATCGTCCAAATGCTACATTTACAGAAGGTTGTACTGGTATCTGGACGATCCCTTGTGACATCGCGCTTCCATGTGCTACTCAAAATGAAATTAATGGTGATTCAGCTCGTACTTTAATTTCTAACGGCGTGAAAGCTATTGGTGAAGGTGCAAACATGCCATCAGATCTTGAAGCAATTAACGAATTCTTAAATGCGGGCGTATTATTCGGTCCTGCTAAAGCTGCTAATGCCGGTGGTGTTGCTGTATCTGCTCTTGAAATGGCGCAAGATTCTAGTCGCGTATTCTGGTCATTTGAAAAAGTAGATGCTAAATTACATGAAATTATGAAAAACATTTACGCGGACAGTAAAGCGGCTGCTGAAAAATATGGTTACCCTGGGAATCTCGTAGTTGGCGCGAATATCGCTGGTTTCATAAAAGTTGCTGATGGTATGCTAGCTGAAGGCGTTTATTAATAACAATTTAGAATCCTCTTAATCTACCCTAAGATGATAATGAACATTCGTTATCATCTTATTTTTTATCAAAAAATAAGTTAAAAACCATAACAATTATCGCTTAAAACGAACATTTTTATTATTAAACATTTAAAACATTCGTGTTATAATGATGAAGTACTACGAAATATTGGAGGGTTTTTTGTGGAATTATTGTATACAGGTAAAACGAAAAATGTGTTCAAATTAGAAGATGGTCATTACTTATTAAAATTTAAAGATGATGTAACTGGTGAAAATGGCGTATTCGACCCAGGTGCTAATACTGTTGGATTAACAATCGACGGCGCTGGTTTAGCTGGACTTCGTTTAACTTCTTATTTCTACTCAAAACTAAACGAAAAAGGTGTTCCTACTCACTATGTTGATGCAAACTTCAACGATGCAACAATGACAGTAAAGCCTGCAACTGTTTTCGGTAAAGGCTTAGAGGTCATTTGCCGCTTCAAGGCAGTAGGCTCTTTCCTACGTCGCTATTGTGCTTACGTGAAAGAAGGACAAGACTTAGATTCTTTCGTAGAAGTTACCATCAAAGATGATGATCGACTAGATCCTCCTATTTCTGAAGATGCTTTAGCCATGTTAAACCTGTTAACACACGAAGAATACGAAATTTTAAAGCAACGTACAATTGAAATTTCTAAATTTATTGCTGCAGAGCTTGACAAAAAAGGGTTAACACTTTATGATATTAAATTAGAGTTTGGCCGCGATGCTAAAACAAATGAAATTTTATTAATAGATGAAATTTCAGGTGGTAATATGCGCGCTTACAAAGGCGAACAATACATAGAACCATTAGAGCTTGAAAAAATTATGTTAGCTGAATAAAAAATCCATTCTATTAATATGCCACGTCTGACTAGATACGAATAATCAAGAAGAGTCGCTTTGTTGCGGCTCTTTTTCGTTAGTAAGATCATTTTTTCTTTCTTTCGAAACTTTTCATTGGATCACTCGTATACTAATTATACGCTTAACGCATTTATACTATTATTTTGGAGGTAATTTGATGGATAACTTTAATGAAACACCACGAGAAAGGCTGAAGGTTAATCCATTTTTGTCTATTTGGTTGCATCCAAAGCAAACAACCCGTTACATGATAGAAGAAAAATCAATAGGTTTTGCGATTCTTCTCATGTCAATTGGTTATCTAGGTGTTACACTTTCAGACCTTATTGATAGTACATTTTTGTCAGACTGGTCTCCTTGGTTTATCGTGATTTTTTGTGTTATTGCAGCACCGATTTCAGGGATAATTGGTACGGCTTTTTCTGCACTAATCGCTTGGCTGTTCGGTAAACTTTTTAAAGGAACAGGTACGTACTCACACTTATTCAAAGGGCTAAGTTTAACTGCTATCCCATTTACAGTACTTATTCCTTTTTATTTAATTTGGTTATTTACATCACCTGAGTCTTTAATGAATTCTGACTTCGCTGGACCTTACCCATGGTTTTTTTGGCTAGCAATTTTATTAACCATTGTGGTTGTAATTTGGTCCATCGTCATTACTGTAGGGGTTATTGCAGAGGCACATCAAATATCCAATTGGATGGCCTTCTTTACACTCTTAATTCCAAGCATTATTTTCTTTATCTTAATCATTATTCTGATTATTGTTCTCTTTGTCGTTTTGGGTATTTTTATGATGTAAAAAAATCTCCCCTCTCTCTATGAGAGTGGGAGATTTTTTAGATTCACTGTATGGACGATTTTTCATTTTAAACTGAAAGCACTGTATTTTGTTGGAATAGCTCCGACACACCTGACTCAACAGCTGCACCACTTACAGCTTGCGAAACAATTTCAACAACCCGCTCATCTAATGATTTAGGTACAATATATTCCTCCGTTAATTCCTCATCACTTACAAGAGCGGCTATTGCTTCCACTGCAGCTATTTTCATCGCCTCATTAATATCTGTTGCTCGAACATCCAATGCCCCGCGGAAAATACCAGGGAAAGCAAGCACATTGTTAATTTGATTTGGATAATCGGAGCGTCCTGTCCCCATAATACGTACACCCCATGCTTTGGCATTTTCATACGTAATTTCAGGATTTGGATTTGCTAGTGCAAACACGACCGGATCCTCATTCATTGAAGCAATATGTGCTTCTGTTAATAAATTGGCAACCGATACGCCGATAAAGACGTCAGCACCTTTAATGGCATCGTCCAATGTTCCATGTAATTTTTCTGGATTTGTTAAATGGGCCACCGTTTCTTTAATTGGATTCATACCTTCAGCGCGCCCTTCATAAATGAGACCTTTTGTATCGCACATATAAATATTTTTATAGCCCATTTGCACAAGAATACGCAAAATAGCAATACCGGCTGCTCCTGCACCATTAATTACGACCTTCATTGTTGCCACGTCTTTCTTCACAATACGATTGGCATTAATCATCCCTGCACCTACTACAATCGCCGTTCCATGCTGATCATCATGGAATACAGGAATATCACATTCTTGGCGCAGACGATCTTCAATTTCAAAGCATCTTGGCGCTGAAATATCTTCTAAATTTACAGCACCAAAAGTGGGAGCAAGCGCCTTCACAATGCTGACGATTTCATCCGTATTCTTCGTATCTAAACAAATAGGAAAAGCATCAACATTGGCAAAACGCTTTAATAAAATAGCCTTCCCCTCCATTACTGGTAATGCTGCCTTCGGACCAATATCCCCTAGCCCTAATACCGCCGTACCATCCGAAACAACCGCTACCATGTTTCCTTTCATTGTATAGTCGTAAACAAGTGATGGATTTCTTTCAATCTCTATACAAGGCGCAGCTACCCCTGGCGAATATGCCAGACTTAGATCATATGAATCTTGCACAGGTACTTTAGAAATCACCTCTAATTTCCCGCTATAATACTCGTGCATTTCTAAAGCCTTTTTCATAATATCCATTCAATCCCATCCTTTTCTTTTGAATTATTATATATTCCAGAATCATAATACTTTGTGAAAGTAAAGTCAATGAATTTTCTGTCAATTTAAAATTTTCTACGAAATAGCGCCATTTATTATCTTTTAAATCACTTCTTCGTTTTGTTATTAACTTCACAATCAATTATTTTAATATAATATTCATATCAATTTGCTTTATAAAAAATGTACAAATACCGCCATTAAGCCTGCTCAACTTTTCACATAGTATTTTTCTTGTGTAAATGAGAAATTTTTCACAAACGAATGTAAGCGTATCCATTATTTCATCTACTTCCGTCACATTTTCTTCACATTTTTTCACAAAGTTTTTTATTATGGTTCTTCAAGTATTCTTTTTTTACTTTCTGCATTCCTCGATTTCAAAGCAAAAAAGAGCCCTTATTTTAAGGACTCTTGCGTAAATTGATTGATAAAAGCGGTGATAATATGCTTGGAAGACCACTGTTCCCCTGATACTTTTGTAATCGGGTAATCACGAGAAAAGATTGATTTTGTCATTTCTTCTACCGAATAACCTTTATCAAATAATTGCCTTATATTGCTCTCCATTTCTTCTAAATAAGCAATTTTTTCTTGTATTTTCACTCGACCATCCGCTAGAAAGCCAGCATGACAGCAATATACTACCTCGAAATCATAGTTTAATATTTTTTTCAAAGACGCCAAGGTATGTACGATATTTTCTTCATCAAGGACAACCTTAGTTTTCGTCTGTATATACAAATCACCTGTAAACATAGCACCTGTTTCTCGATTGTAAAATGATAGATGATCTGTCGTATGCCCTGGTGTGTCTATAACATCCCATGCAGCTGATTTCGTTTGCAATGTATCGCCAAATGGTTGAGCATTAAACGCCGGTCGCTCACCCCATAATGCCTGGCGATAAAAAGGATACTCTCCATCCTTTGCACAAAGACTTACCGAATCATGATGAATATAGATAGGTACACCTTTATGTTGCTGAATCCATGCTGCATTTCCTGAGTGATCCTCATGAGAATGAGTGAGCGCCAATTGTTCAATCGGTATTTCATTAAAAAAGGATTGGAACTCTTGCGAAAGTGAATATGAGCCTGCATCAATTAGTAATCCATCCACAAAAAAACTATAGACACTCATTCCTATCCCCTGAACTGCCACTTTACCGTGAGCACATTGCACATCACGATTTTGTTGAATCTCTATACTTTTCTCTCGTTTAAACATCCTTTTCCCCCCTTTGTAAAAAGAGTGTAGCACAAAATGAATCGCGAGTCATTTTATGAATACATCACAACATGCATCGTTGATTTAATAACCTTTTTCAAGCTACGCAAATGGAAAAGTAAACGTAAATTGACGATTAATATCAAAACAGCTCCAATTATTAATAGAGAGATCATCGCATCGTATTCTATATTCATTAGAAAAGTCCAGCTTGTGGTAACGCAAAGTACAATCCACATATATTGTTTCATCATTCTTCGCTCTGGCGGATTTTGGCGGGGCTATCCATCATTTTGACGGTTCTATCCACGATTTGGGCGGGGCTATCCATCATTTTGACGGTTCTATCCACGATTTGGGCGGGGCTATCCACGACTTTGGCTTCTCTATCCGTCACCTTGGCTCTGCTTTCCGTCGCTTCGACTATTCTTTCCGTCGCTCTGACCATACTTTCCGTCGCTTCTGCCACTCTATCCGTCACTTCGTCCGCTTTCCGTCGCTTCGACTATTCTATCCGTCGCTCTGACCATGCTTTCCATCGCTTCTGCCACTCTATCCGTCGCTTCGACTGCTTTCCGTCGCTTCCACTATTCTATCCGTCGCTTTGACCATGCTTTCCGTCGCTTCCACTGCTCTATCCGTCGCTCTGACCATGCTTTCCGTCGCTTCAACAATGCTAGCCTTTCCACTCCAATAAAAGTAAAAAAACGCCCACCAAAGTGAGCGTTTCTTCCTCAATCATTTATTCATTTGTTCCTTTTTCTACATCATATTCTGTAATCCAGTCACTAAAGCTACCTACATACAGTTGAATATTTTCATAACCTTCATCTGCTAACACTGCATACAATGGTGATGCTGTAACACCGCTTCCACAATACACAACAACATGCTCGTCTTGAGCAACCTTGCTGCGTAATGCATCATTTGCTTGCAGACGGCCATCTGACTTTAATTGCTCCCAGTCAAAGTTTTTCGCTGTTGGAATATGCCCAGCTACCATATCAAGAGGCTCCACGTCACCACGGTAGCGAGCTGCGGCACGTGCATCTAGCAATGTCGCATTGACTTCTCCATCTACAATGGCTTTAACTGCTTCACGTGGAGCATATAGTTCATCTCGCCAAACAAATTCAATCGTAGTCGGTGGATATTTTATAATGTCTTTTGTGAAAGATATTTTTTCCTCGAGAGCAGGTGCACCACCATTCACAATCACTACATTTGGAAAGCCCGCATATGTCAGCATCCACCAAGCACGTGGTGCAAATGGCGCAGCCCCTTGATCGTAAATGACAATTTGATCCTCATAGCTTAATCCTAACCCTTGAAATACTGCCGATAGCTTTTCCTTATTTGGCATAGGATGACGACCATGGCTAGACCCCATATCTGATAGATCTTGCTCTAGATCGATATAAATCGCTCCTGGTGCATGCCCCTCTTCAAATACTTTATTGCCTGCTTCTTTTTTTTGTAAATCAAAGCGGGCATCTAAGAAACGGACTCCATCTAACTGAATTTCCTCAACTGATTTGAATACTTTTCCCAAATGAATCACCTCATGCGTATTGTAATTGAGCGTAAATAGCTTTCCAAGAAGCTAAACGACTTTCTTCCTGAAGCGCAAGTCTTTCTGTTGCAATTTGTTCAAGTGCCTGATGGAAAATATGCAGACGTAATTTTTCTGCTTCCTCAGCAATATAGGTAATAGCCCATGCCATGAGAGATACTTTCTGTGAATCTAAATAATTTTGGGCATCTGGTTTTGTTAATACCTCAAGCGCCTCACTTAGTTTCACTTTTTCATTCTTCTCAAAGAATGCTTTCTGATTACGGAAATGTGATTTCACACCCGAATATTTCGCGATATCTGTAAATGGTCCTTCAAAATCAAGTAAATCAGGCTCAGAAGAATCAAACGCTAAGAATGAGAAGCTACGGTTTAATTCTTTTAGCTCACGTACTTCATCTTTAAAGCGCAGTTGCATTTTTTTACTAATAAATTGTGATAAACGGAAGTTTGTTACACGCATTTCTTGTGTAAAGTCAAAGCGTAAACTTTGCATTACTTCTTTTAAAGCATGCTCTAATGCTTGTTGAGCCGGCATTGCTGCAAATGTTGACGGATTGTAGCCTTCCTTAAAGAACTCTGGGTAACGATAATACACACGCTGAAGAACATAATACAGTAATTCATCAAGCTCTTGCTTCGTTTCACTTTCTAACATACTTGTATTAAGCGAATTGTACTTCGATTTTATATGCTGTTCAAGAGTTGTTAATTCCTCTAAACGCTCATCCTTACGCTTTAAGTTATCTTCTGTCTGCGCAATTAAGTCACCTAAACGTTGCTCCGTTTTATCGACTTCCTCTGCAAGTGCCTGGACAGCCAATGCACTTAATTCGTCATTTAAGAATGTGTGGAAGGCATCTTCGAAAGGTGGCATACCTGATGTTAAATCAGCACCCTCTACTTTTTCCTTTAAAGCCAATAAGCTCGACACACCGTAAAGTCGAGGGAAGCGAATGCCAAAGCGTTGTAATTCTGAACGTACATAGCCTTTTACATCTTCCTGCTCTTCTTCTGTTGTCGCTAAATCAATCGCATTGACGATAAAGAACATCTTATCAAGTTCGAAAGCATCCTTCACACGCCCTAGCTGGATTAAAAACTCGCGGTCAGCTTTAGCAAAAGCATGATTATAATAAGTAATAAACAAGATTGCATCCGCATTACGAATATATTCAAACGCAACACCTGTATGACGTGCATTAATAGAATCTGCTCCTGGTGTGTCAACAAGTGTCACACCCATCCGTGTTAACGGACTATCATAATAGAAATCAATATTATCGACAAAGCATGATTTATTTTCCTGCGCAACAAATTTTTCGAATTCTTCACGGTTAACTCGTAATACTTTTCCAAGCTCAGACTTAAATGTTGGGAATCCTTCTTTATATGCACGAATAAATGATTTATGCACATTTAAGCGTTCGTCCGATAGCTGTACCGCAAGTCCCTCATCTGCACGACTAAATGCTTCTTCTAAAGAAGATACTGATAAACCAACTGCTGCGTATGAAGCTTGAATATCCTCTAGCATTTGGTCAGCTGTTTTTAACAGTACATCTGCTGTTTCATGCGGATGCTCTGGTGTCACAGGACGAATTTTATTAATAGCCGCTGTTGTAGGGTTTGGTGATACAGGTAAAACTTTGGCACCCATTAACGCATTAGAGAACGAGGATTTTCCTGCACTAAATGCACCGAAAAGCGCGATTGTGAAATCCTTTTTCTGTAATCGTTCTACTTTATTTTCTAAGTAAGTTGCTACTTCCGCAAAACCTTGTACATCTTTTACCGAGTTTGCCGTATGAAGTGCACGCTTAACTACACCTTCAATAGGAAGGCTTGTTGCACTAACTGCTTGCTGTGACTCTTCCTGTTGTAACGCTACCTCTTTTGGCTTTAACATCGATTCATCAAACAATCGAATATCTGCTAAATCTTGCTTAAAGGCATGATTCCAATTTGTAAGCTGTTGATTTGCTAGTTGACGTATTTCATTGCTTGCCTGGTGCATAATACTTGCACTATATTGCTGATAGCCCTCGATTTCAAGCACTGCATGAATGGCATCAACTTTCTCTTGCATCCCTGCCATTTTTAATTTAGATGGAGCAGCTGTTTCAGTAGCTACCGCTTCTAAAGTTGTTGCTTGTTCATCCTTCCAATTATCTGTTTCTTGGATATAGTAACGTTTAGTCGCTTCTGCCACACGGTTGGCAAAATTCAACACAGCATCTCCCGTTAAAAGTGCACCAACTTGTATTTGCTGCTCAATAAGTGAGAATGGTAATTCAAAGGCGTAGTCATCAATAGCTGTAGCACGTTCTTCATTTAATGCACCTACATCCTTTATCACCTTTTTCATTAACCCTTTTAAATGTCCTGTAATCTGTGCATGCACAACATTTTGATAGGCGCTATAGACATCCTCTTTGCGGCGGTTACGCTCTTCCTCTGTTTTTTTCTTAGCGGTAAACAGGCCACCTACCTTGAAACCATCCTGCTGACTTTCTAAATACAGACGTAATTTATCGCGTAAATCTGCTGGCATAATGGCTGCATTCGCAAGAAGTTCTTTACGTTGATCTTCAAACGTTTCATTCCATGCCTCAACTGAGAACAATTCAACTTGACGATTTAACTTATTATACTGCTCTAAAATATCTTTATGGTTTGCCCAGTCATCGGCACTTAATACATCTTCATCAATGTCTAAACGATCTTGTCTTTCTTCCGTTAAATAATTGTCATGCTCACTTTGTAATAAACGCAGCGTATTTGATGCAGTCTGTACAAGTTGATCCTGCCAATCATTCATACTATCCATAACGATTTTCTTTACGACTTCAAAATCGTTATTAGGGTGCTCAGGCTCTCTTAATGAAGTGAAAAATACGCCCTTAGGTACTACGCCCCAAGCTGCAAAGGAATTGTGAACTGTTGTTTTAAATTCCTCAAAGCTTAATTCATTTTCATTATGCTTATCAATCATGTTAACGATTAAATAAACGTTTGGATTGTATTTCATTAATTGCTTTGTAAATTGAAAATTCAATTCTGATTGCACGTGATTGTAGTCCATTGTATAAAATACGATATCAGCAATATGAAGGGCTGACTCTGTTGACATACGGTGTGCATCATCTGTCGAGTCGACACCTGGCGTATCCATAACAGTAACGCCTAGTGGTAATGTCGATGTGCTATGACCGATTTCAATTTGCGATACTAGCTCACCATTTTTACTAAGCTCTTTAACTGTTTTAAAATCATAGCCTGCTTCAAATTTTACCGGCTTTTCATTGTGCATATGGACAATCGCAAAATCTTCGTCTGATTTATGGACTTTGACGATATTGGCACTCGTTGGAATAGGACTTGCCGCAAGTAAATCTTCACCTGATAGCGCGTTAATCATACTCGACTTACCAGCAGAGAAATGGCCAGCAAAGCCAATAACATATTCTTTTTGCTGTATTTTACGTGCAAAAAGTGATGTCTTATCCATACGCTCTGTATCACCATTATGCTGATAAATTATGTATTGTAACGAGGCTTGCTTTAATAGCGCCTCCAGCTGTTGTTCAAAATCTTTCATAAAACCAGTAACCCCTTTATTTTTAATCAATTTTGCCTTGGCGTAATTGTAGCTGTCGCTTTGCTTTCGCTACAGATAAACAATGCGTCCGGATTTTGAATTGTGCGGGCACAATTCACTACTTTAAAAATCCGTGACATCCGCCGGAGGCTTTAGGCCAACAAATGTTTTCTGTGCGAAAGCGCAGTGCTAACGTAGCGTCAGCAACACGATGTTGGTCACTCAGTCGTTGCCACAGGACGTGGCGTTCTTAGACTGAGTTCCTCTATTTCAGTGGTGTTTGGATACCCACTGAGAAGGAACCACATCCGCATTCCTCTCACCATCTTCAGAGGTGGGAGTTTTTCTGAATGAAGATAATTGTTCATATTTAGTATTCTACCTTATTCGACAAACAAAGTATAACACTAATTTACTTAAAAAAGCATATATATCAGGGTTTTAGACGCCATATTCATCCATATCGTCCTGTTTAATCAAAAAAAACAAAGCTATATGCTGGCTTCTTATCAATAGGGAATGATGTTTGTTAAACCCTATGTTGTGTATATTAGTTGATTGTAGTGGAGACTGGGCGACTCCTTGGGGATCAGCAATATAGGAACGAAGGCTAAAACCATCACGTCCTGTGATAACGCCTTCGTGACCAACATCGTGTTGGCCCGAGACCCTGGAGCGAGCAACGCGAGTGAAGCGGTTCATCTGACGCCCCCAGGAAGCTTTGCTCTGTGCGAAAGCGTAGCGACAGCAACAACAAAGCGCCCAGTCGGAACGGAAATCAACCCCACGTTATGATCATTATTTTTCTAAAAAACTACTAATTTCTATTCCAAAATGGTTGCACAACTAAGCAAATAATAATTTTCTTCATATTTTAAGGTAAGGCAAATTAAGTTTTAAAAAAGTTTGATGTGTGATTGCAATACTAATAATAGTGAAAAATATAAGCACAAAGCTAACTGGGGGAAACAATAATTAAATGGAGTGATAAAAATATGGTGAACTTTAGGAATCACCGAAAAATCGAGCAAGAATGTGAATGTGGGTGTGAAGATCGGTTTATTTGGCCACGTATAAAAGCTAGTACCATTCCTTCGGTAGACCCTCCCCCAGTCATTGAACCTACTGGAAATATTATTCCTACTATATATAGATATTTCTATATTGCTACATCAGATATTAATTTAACTAATGGGGCGACTCTAGCTGCTAGCCAATTTTGGGATGATGATGGGGACCCAGTAACTGAATTTAAGATTTTTAATCCTAATGGCTACGTTAATCTTTATATCAATGCCGTAATGCAGGAAGGTGGAATTTACACCTTAACTCCAACCTCGTTAACCTTAAGTCCAGATAATTCAACAATTTATAGAGGTACTCCAATCATCATAGAATCATTAGGATTTTCTACAAAGTAAGAAACAAACCTGAAAGGGGGTGAAAATAAGTGGCACTTTCTATAATTAATATTCATGTAAATGTTACAGGTACTTCGGCGAGATTTTTCAATGTTTTAGCTACACCCTTAACGATCACTAATGGTACAAAGGTTGCTGCTACTTCCTTTTTGAAAGATAACGGTACTGCTGCAACTACTTTTCCAATCGTAACAAACGGATACTATAATTTATATATAAATGGGGTGCTTCAGGAAGGTGATTCTTATTCAGTTTCTGCAACGGATTTAACGTTTAATACCGTTACAGGTGCTATATCCGCTGGAACACCAATTATTGTTGAGGCTGTTGAATTAGTGACTACACTTTAATCGCCTTAAGCAAATTAGATAGAGAGTATATTGTTATTCGAATCAGAGATACTTTGTTTTATGAGTAAAAGAATAAACTTCATATAAATAAAAAAATGGGTGCCTTAAAATATTTTAGGGCATCCATTTTACTTTTCTATTTTTTCTATTTGACATCTAAACACATAATTTTTTTGGCATAGTCCAATGCATGTGGGCCGTCTCCGTGTATACATAGTGTTTGCGCGGAAATTTTGATTTTCTTTTGCTGCACTGCCATCACCGCATTCGATGTCAAAATACCTTTGACATGTACAAGCATCTCTTCTTCTGTTTGAATCAATGCATTTGATTGTAGTCTACTTACTAACGTACCATCATCATTGTATTTACGATCCGAAAAAACTTCCTCATATACATGTAAGCCTTTTTCTTTGGCGATTTTAGCCATCTCACTACCAGCCAAACAATATAAAATATACGCTGGATTTACATCATATATTGCATTGGCAATAGCTGTCGCCTTTTTTTGATCATTAGCACTTTGATTATAGAGGGCTCCGTGAACTTGATTGTCCATCCATTTTTTTATTTACAGGTGCTGATACTATAACCTGAATGATTACCTGATTAAGGGAATCCATCACTTACTATATTGTATTGATCTACTGTTTTGTTTAATTCTACAAAAAAAACAATTCTAATTTATATTATATTCCAGAAAAGACAAACAACTCTTTTCTTTTATTACAATGAAAGTATTCAAGATAACTATTATTCAAAAAAAAGCATGATCCAAAGTTACTCGGACCATGCTCTACCTGTATAAAAATTGATATCCTCTTATTTTAAATGTGCAGTCGTCTGTTTCATGACGTGTGTTCCCACTCCAATATAGATAACCACTGCTGCACCAATAAATACGAATGTCATACTGACCGCTCCTTTTTAATATAAATATTTGTATTCGAAAAGACTTAAACGTCTATTTATTGATTTTGAAAATCATTCTCATTAATATGATATAAAATTCCCATTAATTCGTCAAGACATACTTTCATCTTACCCATTTAACATGGTAAGATGTAGAAAAGTCGGAAAAAGGATGCGGTAATGATGAGTAATTCGAAGTACTTTCAAACTATTTTAAACGGGACAATTCACGCTTTAAAATCGATCTTACCTATGGATATAGAGGTAAAAACGCCTAGTATTATTTCTGAACCATTTCAACAACAGCAAATGGGTGTTTTAATTGGTTTAATAGGAGATTTAAAGGGCCGTGTAATCATTGATTCCTCTCCTGAAATATTTAGTGGCATCGGTAATACGATGTTTGGTATGCCTCTTGAAGGAGAAATGTTGGAATCCTTTACAGGAGAATTTGGAAATATGATTGCAGGGAATTTATGTACTACCGTAGGACAAGAAAGCTTAGAAATTGATATCACACCGCCAACAGTGATGGTTGGCAACACAAAGCTATACGGCTTTGAAAAAGCATTTGTACTCCCTGTTACAATTCCAAACGTTGGTCCGCTGACAGTTCTTTTAACAATTGAAGAAGAATAGAGTACTAGAATATCGAACTGTTCCAAATGATATATCCTATGCTAATACATCAAACATTTATGAACACTCTTTTTCATTCTCTTTAATTAACAGAGGATGCCCCATTAGGCTCAAGTCTAAATTTCAATTAGTAAAATTTCTTGAAAAATAAGAGATTTTAATAAAAATTACTCTAATTCTAGCCAATAAGTGGCCATCTCAATGACTATTGAGGTGGCTATTTTTTATTTCCTCCTCAATTTTTCACATTTTTTTCACATATTTCGCTAAGATGTGTGATTTTTTTCACATCAAAAAGAAATTTATTTATATATCATGACAATAAGAAAGACACAATAAAAGCGTAGGAGGAGCAAAAATGGCAAATAAAAAAAAGTCAGATGAAAATTTAAAAGGTTCACTCTATGCAGTATTTGGAGTAGGAATCATCATTATCTTACTTTGGGCGTACTGCTTCGATTTGTTCATCAATCGTTTTTAACTTCTTTCAGCGGGTTTCCACTGAAAGAAATTAAAGCCTCCGGCGGATGACACGGAATCGGAAAGGAGTTCTTTGTGCAAGCACAAAGCCGATTCCGGACGCAATTATGCCGAGGCATAATTGATTCTACTAAGAAAGGACAGAGACATATGCACTTACATAAGTATGAGAAATATTGGCTTGTGTTCGGAGTTGCTACTTTAGTAGCATTCCTTATCATTCTAGGCATCGGTGCATTCCATCAAGGCTCACATCCGAACAATGGTAAAAAAACACTAGATTATGAGAAAGTAAATGAATTTCCTCCCTTCGATAATCCTGGTGTTCATAAAGTAGAAGGTAAGGATTGGGACTATGAAGTGGTTGTTTTAGCATCAGCATTTAATTACAATCCACCAGAAATTGAAGTTCCACTAGGAGCTAAGGTGAAATTTATCGCAACAAGTGCGGATGTTATGCACGGTTTTGAAGTTGCAGGTACAAATATTAATATGATGCT
Source organism: Lysinibacillus sp. RC79 (assembly GCF_041262405.1). Lineage (NCBI taxonomy): Bacteria > Bacillati > Bacillota > Bacilli > Caryophanales > Bacillaceae > Lysinibacillus > Lysinibacillus sp. RC79. The sequence continues at coordinate 82,352 of NZ_JBGCCD010000006.1, read as the reverse complement.
TGAACCTGGTTACATTTCTGAATATGTGACAGAAGTAAATAAAGTAGGAGAGTTTTTAATCGTATGTAATGAGTACTGTGGTACAGGACATACGATGATGCACTCTATGCTAAAGGTGGTGGATCCAAATGAGTCTAAATAATAATTTGACAAAAGTGGATCGTCGTGATGCGAAGCTAGCAATGGCACATATTTACGTGGCATTCATCGCATTATTATTAGGGGGTCTTGCAGGTTTATTACAAGTTTTCGTTCGTTCTGGTCAATTTACATTACCAGCAGGCATTGGTTACTATCAAGTTTTAACTGTACATGGTATTTTACTCGGTCTTATTTTAACAACATTCTTTATTTTCGGTTTCCAAATTGCCAGTGTTAGTCGTACGTCAGGGACTTTTTCAGATGGTCAACGTCGCCTTGGCTGGATTGGCTTCTGGTTAATGACTGTTGGTACAGCAGCTGCTGCAGTAATGGTTCTACTGAACGAAGCATCTGTTTTATATACGTTCTATGCTCCACTGAAAGCTCACTGGATATTCTATTTAGGCCTTACATTAGTCGTTGTTGGTTCTTGGGTTGGCGGCGCAGGTCAAATTTTACGATATGCACAGTGGCGTAAAGAAAACAAAGGTAGCGGACAACGAAGCCCATTACTGTCATTTATGGTTGTTGTCAATAATTTAATGTGGTTCGTAGCAACTCTAGGTGTAGCTGTTTCTGTTCTATTCCAGCTACTTCCATGGTCCTTAGGCTTTATCGAACGTGTTGATGTAGCACTATCCCGTACATTGTTCTGGTATTTCGGTCATGCTCTTGTGTACTTCTGGTTATTACCAGCATACATGGTTTGGTATGTCATTATTCCGAAGGTTATTGGAGGAAAAATTTTCTCTGATTCTTTAGCAAGACTGTCGTTTATGCTGTTCTTAATTTTTTCTGTACCAGTTGGGATCCATCACCAATTAACAGAGCCCGGTATTGATGGTACATGGAAATTCATACAAGTTGTTTTAACATTTGCCGTAATCGTACCATCCTTAATGACTGCCTTCTCGATGTTTGCAATGTTTGAATTACGTGGTCGTGAATTAGGTGGGAAAGGTCTTTACGGCTGGTTTAAAAAATTACCATGGAAAGATGCTCGTTTCTTCGTGCCATTTATCGGTATGGTAGTATTTATTCCTGGTGGCGCAGGCGGTATCATCAATGCTTCTTACCAGATGAACCAATTAATTCATAATACCATTTGGGTTACAGGACATTTCCATTTAACAATTGCAACAACAGTCGTATTAACTTATTTCAGTGCGGCATTCTGGTTAATTCCACATTTAACAGGTCGCACACTGACTAAATCTTTAAACAATCTTGGTAATTTTGCAGCTATTTTATGGGCTATTGGTATGACAATTATGTCTTCCGCTATGCATATCGCTGGTCTGATCGGTGCACCTCGTCGATCCGATTACTCTGAGTATGGCGGTGCTCAACAAGCTTATGATTGGATTCCTTATCAAATCGCTCAAGCTGTTGGTGGCACAATCCTGTTCATCGCTATCATAATCATACTTTATATTGTGGTGAAATTAGCATGGTTTGCACCAAAAGGCGAAGAGGAATTCCCAGTTGGTGAAGCACATGAAAATGGTGGTACGACACCAGCTATCTTAGAAAACTTTAAAGTATGGCTAGTTATTTTAGTAGCATTAATTTTATTTGCTTATACTATTCCAATTATCGATATTATTTCTAATTCTCCTCCTGGCTCTAAAGGCTATAAGCTTTGGTAACAATGTTTTGCATCTTCATAAAAAAGCGATTTCTCTAGCTGAGAAATCGCTTTTTACTTTGCTGAAAAAAAATGTAATTAAGGTGTCATAATAAAGTATAGCTTTTCGGCAAAACGAGGGGTTGATTTCCGTTCCGACTGGGCGTTTTCCTGGGGGCGTGGGCTTCTTAGACCTCGTTGACTCGTTCTCATCTTTCCACTTGAGGTGGGCGTCTTACTGACCGTTAATGCGGGATAAAATCATGGATAGACCTTACTCAGTACATTCACTTTACTTCTTTCATAAATTCTCTGAAGTTTTCAACGATTTCCTTTGATCTGGTATGGTGTAAATAATGTCCTCCTTCAAATGTTATCACTTTTCCATGTACAGAATCTTTGACTTGCTCTTCATGCAGTGGTATCCATCCTTCCGTTTCGGTATCATTCGCTTGTAAATAGAAAATAACAGGAAGATTCTTGGGGAAGGTCAAGTTTTCAGCAGCTTTAAAATTAGGGCTAAAATGTTCGCCTTCACTTAGGATGTTCGGATTAAACATGTTTTTGAGCGTGAGGATTCTGATTTGTTCTCTTGTTTCATCATCTACGGTTGGTGCAACCAATTGATCAGGGCTCAGTTTCATTAACAATCGGAAGAAACCTGAGTTTTTGAGTAGTTTATATGTTCCTGATGGGAATGGATCATCTGTATCACCCTGTGTTGGAACACTGCTATCGATCCCGACAAATGCACTTACTTCGTTTTCATATTTGTTCACATAATCCAGACCGTAAATGCCTGAAATGGAGTGACCCATTAGAATATATCGGTCAATGTTTAGACTCTGCAATGCTTCATGAATTTCATTTACCATATTCTCTAGGATTCGTTCCTTGTCCGTTACATCACTTAGTCCATAACCAAAAGGCTCGATCACGATGACCTTGTAATAAGGAGACAACTCTTTCACTAACGGCTCAAAATCAAGTGCTGGAGCCGCTGTTCCATAACCAGGTAGGAGCACGACGGTTTCTTCGCCTTCTCCTTGAATTAACACATTCATATTTTTTCCGTCTACTGTTACAGACTGACCATAATATTCTATTTTTCTTTGTTCCGATTTGTTGCTAACCTTATTCACTATAAAAACAATAGCTAGAAAAAGTACTATTGCTATAGCTAAAACTCCTAATAATTTAACTATAATGTTAAACGCTTTTTTCATTATTTTTGCACGAGTGGTGTAGAGCGGCAATTGTAGCTCGTTTTCTACCTGTACTCGTGCCTCCCCTCCCTTTCATTCTCTATTCGTATCTTCTATCCACATCAGTGTATTCCGGCTACCTTCACAAACCGTTAAGAACAGCTTATATAACGAAGATGTACCCCCTATGACAACAATATGAACAGAGTATGAACAAGAAAAAAATGCTACGGTAGGCAATATGAATTTCGAACGGGTTCGCTTTGATAAATAAAAAGTGAAAAAACCGTCCTAAAGGGCGGTCTTTATATCACTAATGCGGGATAATATCAGGGACCTTTCTCGCACTCACTTTAATTCTTTCATAAATTCTCTAAAGTTTTCAGCGATTTCTTTGAATTTGCTATGGTGTAAATAATGTGATCCATCCAATGTTATTACTTTTCCAAGCATTGACTCTTTAGCTTGCTCTTCATGCAGTGATACCCAATTTTCCCTGTCCGTATTATTTGCTTGTACATATAAAAGAAGCGGAAGATCTTTAGGGAATGTTAAATTTTGAGCCTTTTTAAAATTAGAAGAAATATGTTCCATCTCATTCAAGGTAGTGGCATTATACGAGTTTTTATTTGAAATCATTTTCATTTGCTCTTTGGCTTGATCATCAAATACTAGTTCAGCATAGGGGTCTGTACCTACTTTCTTGATTAATCTCAAAAGACCTGATTTTTCGAGAAACGCGAATGTTTTTAATGGAAATTTGACATCCATACCGCCTTGTGTAGAAACACTAGTATCAATGCCTACAAATGCACTCACTTCGTTTGGATATTTGTTGACATAATCAAGGCCGTAGATACCTGCAATGGAGTGGCCCATTAGCGTAAAATGGTCAATATTAAGCTGCTGTAAAGCTTCATGCATTTCACTGACAATATTCTCAGTACTTCGTTCTTTATCGGTTTCATCACTTAATCCATATCCGAAAGGCTCAATCGCGACAACTTTGTAAAATGGAGATAATTCATCGATGAGCAGCTTAAAATCAAGTGCTGGTGCCGCTGTTCCATAGCCAGGTAGGAGCACGATGGTTTCTTCGCCTTCTCCTTGAATTAACACATTCATATTTTTTCCGTCTACTGTTACAGACTGACCATAAGTTTCTATTTTTTCTTGCTCCGATTTGTTACAGACAATATTAACAATAAAAACAATGACCAGAAAAAGTACTATTGCAATAGCTATAACTCCTATTGCTTTAAGTATAAAGATAAGTGGTTTACCCATCCTCATTTTCATTACCTCTTCTTTTAGTTTCACTCTCATCTTCTCCTTTTCTTATCTATTTACTAGACATCTTATATGGGCCATTAAGGATAGCTTATAGGACGAAGATGTACTCCCTATGACAACAATATGAACGGAATATGAACAAACAAAAAAAGTTACGGCGTCACATGGGAATTAGGAGGACGTTTAAATAATTCGAATGTACAACATGAATCTAATTACTCTGTTGGTGTTGTGATTGGCAACGTGACAATGACAGTCGTTCCTCGGCCAGGCTCGCTTTCCACTCGGATGTCGCCTTGATGAAGCGATACGATCTGTTTAACGATGGCGAGTCCCATACCACTGCCATCATACTTACGACTATGGGAACGATCAGCCTTAAAAAACCGCTCGAATATACGCTTCTGATCCTCTAAGGAAATACCAATGCCAGTGTCAGATACTCGGACTGTCACATTTTTGATATCTTGTTTGATGCTAATGTTAATAACTCCGCCATCTTTGGAAAATTTGATACTATTGCCGATTATGTTCGTCCATACCTGGTTTAATTGATCATGATCAGCCATTAGGCGAACAGCGTTCAAATTGAGCTCGAAACGGATGTTGCGAGCCGACCATTGCGGCTGGATAGCGACGATGACTCGTCTGATCTGTTCATCAAGGCTGAACGTGACCAGCCGCAGTTGCTGTGACTGCGATTCAAGCAAACTCAGCTTTAGCAGGCTATCACTCATCTTGGACATCCGATCTGCTTCAGCAATGATAATATCGAGATAACGGCTCCGCTCGTTATCTGCGAGGTTTACTTGCTTGAGCGCTAAAGCATAACCTGATATCGAGGTAAGCGGCGACTGAACTTCATGCGACACATTCGATACGAAATCCCTACGCATCTGCTCAAGTTGCTGTAGATCGTGCATCATTTCTTCGAAGCTGCGAGCTAAAGTACCTAGCTCACCCTTTTGCTTAATATTCAGTTTAACGTTAAAATCTCCACCTGCTATATGTCTAGTCGCTTTTGTCAGCTTTTTGATTGGTTTGACTAGGAACATGGCAGCAACCAGAATCAATAGGCTTCCTGCTATCAACGAATAGGTTGAAAAGTTCAAAATCCACTTTATTACAAAAGAGGTGGAAGGGAGGGAGATCGGTTCTACAAACATCGCTTTCGTTCCCATTTCAGTTGTCAACGGCATCCCTAAGAGAACAGTAGAAACACCACTCGGATTGACTTGAACAATTTCCCCACCCAGTACTTTTGTCACCTGTTCCATCGTCACAGTGGCAGGTTTGTCTCCGTTAAGCGCTCCGTAAGACTGGAACTGACCCGTTTCTTCATAAATTCGAATATGATAGGATTTGAGCTGATTCATTCCACTTACGAATGTGTTCGCTTCACTTAACGGTAATGTCTCATAAATCCGGGCGATGTCCTGACCAAAGTTAAGTAAGGGGATTTGCAGGTTCTCGTTTAATTTATCTTCAAATACCCAAGTTGCTACAAAAAAAGCAATGATCGTGCCCCCGATTACGGAGACTAGAAATATCAGGACTACGCGTGTATATAAAGATTTGATCATTCGTGCACCTCAAGGCGGTAACCAAGCCCACGTACCGTTTCGATACGAAAATCGGCTGTAGTCGCGAATCGTTCGCGCAAGCGTTTAATATGTACGTCTATCGTTCGATCATCTCCAGCGTAATCAATCCCCCAAATTTGATCGATCAACTGCACTCGCGTATAGACTTGCCCGGGTGTTCCGGCGAGCTTATAAAGTAATTCGAACTCCTTGAGCGGTAACGTGAGCGACTCCGTCCCCCTCATCACCTTATAGGTCTGTCGATCAAGGATGACGTTGCCGAACTGGATTTTCTGCGTGGAGCCAATTCGGAATCGTTTCAATAGTGCCTTAACACGAACCGACAACTCCAACGGATCGAATGGTTTAGTCAAATAATCATCCGCTCCAAGTTCAAATCCTTTCACTTTTTCCCATGTTTCGCCCCTTGCAGTCAGCATAAGTAACGGAAGATCAGGATTGGCCCTTCGGAGCTCCTTGCATAACGTCCAACCATCCATAATCGGCATCATAATGTCAAGCACGACAAGATCGACTTGCGTTGATGTGTAGATGGCCAGTGCTTCCTTGCCGTCCGCGGCTTCGACTGTAGCGAATCCGTCGTTGCGTAGAAATAAACAGACGAGTTCGCGAATGTTCGCGTCGTCGTCAGCAACCAGTATAGTAGGCATCCGTTCCCTCTTTTCCATCGAATTATTGAAATAATCATTATACTATAAATTAAATTGAATTACCCCTATTCTTCCTATAATTAAGGACAGGAATATCATTAAATGCATCCTCGTTTGCTTATTCGATTACCGGAACGCCGAACTTGATATGGATGGAAATACTAAATGGACACAAACTGCCTACGTGGTGATCCTTCCGTTTAAGCCATTGCCCAGACGTGATAATTCCCAGATAACTACTACAACTTATGATATCGACATTTATGCAACGCTACTAAAGAAGAACAAAAGCGCTAAAGTGCCTCTGTCCACGTCCCAAGTGTAAACAATTCACTTGCATAAGACCCACACTTATAGCTAAAATTTTGCAGGAACAGGGTTTTGCCTGAGCGAAAGCGAGTAGCCTGGAACAAAAATCACATTCATTGAAAGCGACACAACATTCATAGTAATTTTCTTGACCATTTTGCTTTTAGAAAAGCGATTTCTCTGTTACTTTTATTAAAAGTCAAGAGTTAAAGTAATGCACTTGTTACATCAGTATTCTTTATGAAATGTGCAACATTATAAATAGTTATTTTCAAGCTGAACTAATTTTTTATTGGTTCAGCTTTTATTTGTGATTAAAAGTAAATTTAGATATATTTGCGAAATTAAAGTGTAGTACAATTAAGATGTTAAATTATACCTTATTAAACTAACGAAGCAGTTTAGTTCAATAAGCACTACCATAGTATTTGTGTATTTTTACATATACTGTATAATTTAGAATTAGAATATTTAACTTTGAGTATTTCTAAAGAATTACTTTGGGAGTGGAGAATTTGTTATATTTAGCTTTATTTATTGGTGTCGTTTCAATTGTAATTACGGATAAGCTTACTCAAGCTTTTAAATTATCAAGCATTTGGGGGATGCTTGGTCAAATCAGTGCGTCACTTGTAATCATAATGGTCGGAAACCTCGAGGTTAATCATATTAGTCTAGGTAATAACTTTGAATTAGGATATTTGACGGTTCCATTTACTTTATTACTTCTTGTAAGTTTTACAAATGTAATGAATATAGAAAAAGTGCAAAATCCTTCAATATTGCTGTTGCCATTCGTTTCTTTAGTTTTTTTCTCAATAGCAGCTTTCGTCATAGGTCATCCATTTGTTTTAATAACGGGGATTTGTTCCAGTTTAACGCTTATGTTTATTCTGCTATACGGCTATTTTACTGGTAAAGTATTTGTGGGAAGAACGCTTACTACGTCAATAGGTTTCATAATAGCCGTGCTTTCAATATCCCTCATTAAATCATCTATTGTAACAATTTATATTCCGTTATTTACTTTAGCACTACCATTCACTTTATATTATTTAATTCAAGATAAAATTACGAATGTACAATCAATTACAGTTAGCTTTTTAACAGCTATTTTATTTGGTGTATTAATGTACATAGTTCCTTTTAATATAATATGGTATCTCGTTGTTGGGTTAACGAGTATTTTGGTTATCACGCAATTTTCACGTAAATATCGCTTTATTTAGAAACTAAACTTCTTGTTCAACTCCCATGAAAGAACTTAATCATCTTTCATTTTCTGTGGTGTAGCGCTGGTTTTTGCGCTACATGGATGGCTAACGGAGCAGTTTAGCTCAATAAGTAATTTGGTCAATCATGGTAAAGTAATATTAGGTATGGGAGAGATGATAATGGACCAATTAAAAGGGAAAGTTGCGATTGTTACGGGTGTAAGCCGTCTGAAAGGGATAGGAGCAGCTATTTGTAAGGAGTTAGCTGATTCGGGTTATCATATATTTTTTACTTATTGGACGGAATATGATAAAAAAATGCCTTGGAGCATTGAATTAGATGAACCCGTTAAATTAAAAGAAGAATTAATAAAAAAAGGTATTAAGGTATCATTTATGGAGTTGGATTTAACTCAACATGATGCACCTGAACAACTTATAAATAAAGTTTCTGAACAACTTGGTAGTCCTGATATCTTGATTAATAACGCAGCATACTCAACCAACAACGATTTTTCTAATTTAACTGCCGAAGAATTAGATAAACATTACATGGTAAATGTGCGTGCAACGACACTATTAAGTAGTAGATTTGCTCAAATGTTTGATAAGAAATCAGGTGGAAGAATAGTCAATATTACTTCAGGTCAGTTTCAAGGACCAATGCCTGGCGAATTAGCATATGCAACAACAAAAGGAGCAGTTGATGCTTTAACTATTACGTTGTCGGCTGAACTAGCCCCTTTAGGAATAACGGTTAATGCATTAAATCCAGGTCCAACTGATACAGGTTGGATGACAGAAGAAATAAAAAGTGAATTAAAACCGATGTTTCCTTTCGGTAGAATAGGAAAACCAAGAGATGTTGCAAAAACTATTAAATTTCTAGTGAGCGATGAAGCAGATTGGATTACAGGTCAGATTATTCATTCAGAGGGTGGATTTAAAAGGTAAATTTAACTAAAAAGGCTTTGGTTTTAGAACCTTTTTGTTGTATTAAATTCCAAGGAAGTTATCAATTTGTGAAACATTGTACTTAAACTAACAGGGTGCTTTAGTTGAACAAAAAAGTAAAGGTAGCCTTGTTAAAACAATCTAACAAGGCTATTTTGGTATCTCAATTAACTTTCTATTTAAACTCCTCAAAATGATTAGCAACCCATCGCTTCTGATTTTCTGCAACATATTGTTCAACTGCTATCAATCTATTTACCATTATTATTAAGATATTTAATATTTCGTTCTTCAACATTGTCGATTAAAAATTCACCTCTGCTGTTTTGTAGACACATTAATTTTGCATCCATTTTCCCAATCCATTTTTCGTAATATTCTGTTGATGGTAATTCCTGAGTCATATCATTCAATTTTATTCCAACCCTTCAAATAATTCTTGTAAATCTGGATCAAATATTTCTTGATTTATTGTTTCGATAACTTGTAGTTTGGGCTTTGATTTCTTCGAAGTTTTACGCTGTTTTTCGTATTCTTTCTCTTCTTTCGCCATATTCTCAAGCATTCGGTCGTGTGCTTCCCGATGTTTCGCTTCATCAAAATGATGTTCATAAGCCTTCATTGTGTCAGGATTTTTCCATTTCATATATTTAACCAATTCATTTTTACGTTGTTCAATTTCAGCTTCACTGTTTGAAATATTATGAATTTCTCGCAATCGTGAAGTGACAAACCAATGTCTTACTTTATGTGGATTTAAACTTAATTTGTTTGCTGTCATTGCTCGATTCCAGTGATAGTACCAAGCTTGATAAGTTAAAGCTGTTCCATTTACTGATAAAAAAATTGGAGCATCGTCTGGTAATTGATGAAAATCGAAATGGTTTTTATCAAACGATTTTCGCTCGGTGTCTATATAGTGAAATAATCGTTTGACCGTATCTTTACTAAAGCGTAGAAACTTTATCTTTTTACCATAACTACCTTTGTTAAATGTGTTGACTTCTTGATGACTTTTACGCTCTCGGTAATCCCCAACAGTTAACTCTATAACTTCTGATGCCCTTGCTCCTGTTTCAAATAACATGCGAGCTATAATCATTTCACGTTGTGACCAATTTATTTTTTTCCTGCTTGATATACCTGATAAGGTAAATCTATATCATCAATAATGTGTGGCTGCCATTCTTCATTGATGATTTTAAAATAGGAATCTGTTAATCTTCGGTGAATGGTAGGTTCTTCTGTTCCTGACACCGAAGGCATTCTTGGTTTGCCATCTCGAACACCTTTTAATTCTTCTTTATAATTATGCAAGATAGCTTGACTATCCTTTAATGGATTGCTATATGTATATTGTTTTAAATGAATCATAGACTTATAAAAGGATTTTAACGCTGATAAAAAACGGCTAATTGTGTTTGGGCTTTTATTTGTTAAACTTACCAAACGAAACGAATCTTTATCACGAACCTTACACTTCATTTCATGCCTCAAATATTCCTCAACAACTACTCGTATCTTTTCCTCTGAATCATTCCATTCCACTCGTTGCCCTTGATAATTACTTTCTACCTCTAACCACTTGAAAAAGGGAAGTAAACATTTCAAATAAGAAGTTGCAGAACTCTTATCGATTCTCCCTACACAATCAAAGTAATAATCCGACAAGGGAAGGAACGGTTGGTTATCTCTAAATACCAATAATTCATATTTGCTTTCAATATGTTTTGGACAATACTCATACCAATACAATTACTAACACCTCCGAAAGAACATGTGTTCTATATTAACTTTTTTTCTTGTAATTGTAAATGTTAACCCTTTTATTAAATCCTAGTAGAAATGTTAAGCAAAATAAAAATGTACACTACTAAAATTGAATTTAGTAATGTACATTTTTATAACATATTTATATAATGTGCAACATTATAAACAAGTTATGATGTAAGAAATCATCATGTACAATTACTTGTCTTTAATATTACAGAGTAGAGAAATCGCTTTGGGCTTTAGAGCTGATACAGCTTCGTATATTTTTCTTGTAAATAATTTGCTAAATATTTAGCGTTTAAGCCTTCCCCTGTCGCCTCATGGAGCAATTCGAATGGCTTCTTCAGTGCACCGTATTGATGGACTTTGTCTGTTAACCATTCTCGAATTGGAAGAAGCTCTCCCTTTTCTAACAGCTCATCAAAGTTTGGAATATCTTTATCCATTGAATGCTTCCATTGTGCAGCGTAAATCATTCCTAGAGCATAGGATGGGAAATAGCCAAACATGCCCCCTGACCAGTGCATATCTTGTAGTACCCCTTTTGCATCTGTCTCAGGACGAATTCCTAAATATTCCTCGTATTTATCATTCCATACTTGTGGAAGATCCTTCGCTTGAAGATCGCCATTGAATAAGTCACGTTCAATTTCATAGCGAATCATAATATGTAGTGGATATGTTAACTCATCTGCTTCAATGCGAATAAACGATGGTTCCACCATATTAATTGCTCGTAGGAAATCGGCTAATGCTACACCACCAAATTGCTCAGGTGAATATTTTTGCAGTCGCTCGTAATTATGCTCCCAGAACTTTTCGTTTCGACCAACAAAATTTTCATAAAATAAAGATTGGGATTCGTGTATACCCATGGATGTACCTGTTGCTAACGGTAAACCATCAAGCTTCACATCGATATTTTGTTCGTACATGGCATGTCCACACTCATGGATTGTTCCAAAAATTGCTGAGCGGAAATCGTTTTCATCATATTTCGTTGTAATACGATTATCTCCATGATTTAAGCCAATCATAAATGGATGGACACTCTCGTCTAAGCGACCTGCATCAAAATCATAGCCAAGTTGTGCTAATATTTCTAATGATAATGCACGCTGAGATTCACGTGGGAAATGCTTAAATAATATGCTTGTATCTGGTTTATTTGGTGATGCTGCGATTTTTTGCACAAGAGAAACGATTGTTTCACGTAATTCACCAAAAACTTGATCTAAAACATCAGTCGTCATATCAGGTTCATATAAATCTAGTAATGTATTGTACGGAGAACCGTTTTTAATACCCCAATATTGAATGAATTTCTTCTGCCAGCTTATAATTTCCTCTAAATAAGGTAGGAATAAAGCAAAATTATTAGCTTCCTTTGCTTCTTCCCATGCTGTTTCTGCTTTAGATTGTAGAATAACGAATTCCTTATATTCATCAGCCGGAATTTTTTTATTTTGATCATACTCTTTACGTACTTCCTCTACTACACGCAGCGTAACATAATCGAGATCTGCCTTTTGCCCCTCTAGATCTGTTAGTAATTCCCCTAACTCTTCACTAGTTTGCATGTCAAATAAGGAGGCAGATAATGTTCCAACTACCTCTGAACGCTGAGCTAACCCTTTCTTAGGTGCACCCGTACGCATGTCCCAATAAATCACACTTAATGCTTCTCCGTAGTGCTGCATCTTTTTCACATAATCAGTAAATTGTTGAACAGACATACTTCATCCTCCTTTTCACGCTATTAGTTTATCATATTTTCGAAAATTTTGTATATTATGGACTTTATAGTATTTTTTATCGAATAGTAGTTGTTCAAGTTTTTAATTTGTTATATCTACAGCCTTAGCTTAGCAAGACTATTCTATTGCGAATAGCATATACAACCGCTTGCGTTCGATCTTCTGCACCAATTTTTTGTAGAATACGATGAACATGTGTCTTAACTGTGCTCTCACTAATATGAAGCACATTGGAAATTTCTTCGTTTTTTAATCCGTACGCCATTTGTTGGAGAACTTCATGCTCACGCTCGGAGAACATCTCAAACATCTCTATTTTTGCTTTATTCGTTTCAATGCCCTCATTCGCTGATTTAATCTCTTTGGCCATAACCTTTGCTGCTATGGAGGTGCGAAAAATTGCTTCTTCACGGTATGCGGCTCTTATTGCATCAATAAGTTCATCTGGTGTTGCGAAAGAAACATTTTATATCCATATTTTTCCACCCCATAAGTTGTTTGTATCTCATATAAATAATATACCGACGAGCACATACACTACCAAGCGGTATAAACATAAGAGCATTCGTTAATGATATTACAGCATGCTCTTTTCCCCATTTTGCTGCAAGTAGACGCAAAAGAAGAATGCCTAGAAATACAATAACTCCCGCGACAGAGCTTTGTGTAGTTACGATTCCTCTTTCATGATTAACACGAATTTTTTCTAATTTTCCTCTCCATATCCCGATACCTATGCCAATTATTAAACAAATGAAATACAAGATAAAGCTTTTCGGCGTTAATTTATCTGAACTTAAAATAGAAGTACACGTTATCCAAATTAACAAAATCGGTATTATCCACATTCGAGTTGGTCTAACTTTTTTCTCCCTTAACATAAGAAGAATAATGACTATAAGGATAACCAAGTAGCTACTCATTTCTTTCCCTCTCTTTATTTAATAAATTCTTAATAAAAGTATAATTTAAAAGAAAATAAAAATAGTCCATTTTTTTAGATTAATTTTTTGAACTACTATCCATCTGTAGATGTAGTGTCAAAGAAGTACCTGAGAAATGACTAAATTGTTAGTTCAATAATAAAACCTCTCCAGTTAGGAATGTAAATGACTTTTGCCACCTTTTCATTCTACTCAGAGAGGATAAACTTAATTGTAAGATTGGGTATAAGAAGTTGTTATTTGGATAATTTATATATCTTCTTTTATGTACAACATAAAATTTATATTACCGCTGGGATTATATACTCTTTAATTAATGGCCATCTATCTCGTGGATTCATGATGAATTCTGAACTAATTGCCACAACCATATTCATTTTTGGTATACAACAAATCATATTGCCTCCATCCCCTATAGCTGAATATGTAGAAAGCTCATCTTCTTGTCGTAGCCACCATAAATAACCGTAATTATTATGGTTCATTTCCGTTGATTCACGAATCCATGTCTCTGAGAGAATCCTTTTATGATCCCAAATGCCCTTATTTAAATAGAGGTAGCCAAATCGTGCCATATCACGAGTAGTTAATGTTAGCCCCCATCCACCTGTCGAATGACCGTTTGCATCATGAACCCACCCCTTAACGTTTTTCCCGAATAAATCATCAAACCCATATGCGTTCATTTTATAGTCAGGAATTTCTTTCATGCCAAGCGGTGTAAACAAATATTCATTAGCGAACGCTCGTGCACTCTTGCCTGTACTTTTAGTAAGAATAGCCGACAATAAATGTGCTCCAGCTGTAGAATATTTAAAAGCACCTAAATCCCCATTTTGGCCCATTATATCAAGTGTATACCTTACCCAGTCCTGTTGCTGACATAAAATATCTAGCGGCTCATGCCAATCCTCAAATGGATATGGTACTGTCATCGAAAGTAAATGACGTATAGAAATTTGCTGTTTTTGTTTATCAGCGGCATCAGGAATATATTCAGGAAAAAAATCTAACACCTTCTGTTCAACACTTTTAATATATTCTTTATCAATAGCTATGCCTATAAGTGCAGATAGTACACTTTTGGTTACAGATGCTACATGGTGACAATCATCAGGACCTTTGCCATTAAAATATTTTTCAGAGGCTAAATGACCATTTCTAATAATAACAATGCCATTTATATTGTTATAATCACTTTTTACCGTTTGCTCTAGCTTGGAAAGCTTTTCATTGTTCATATATATGCTTTCTGGCTTTACCGTGTGCCAATTTATTGTTGTTTGCATAGGAACCTCCAAATTGTAGTTTAGTCATTTTTTCTTTACAGGAAAATATACCTCAGTAACATAATCCTCAGGGGCGTTTGCTTGATGTGGATCTGTTACATATATTTCATATGGTGGCGATATCAGTTCATAACCCTCGTTTTCAATCCACTTCATCAAATTAGCATAGACAGCTGTTAATTCTGGATAAGCCCCCTTTAAAACGGATTTAGCACAAAGGCTACCAGGCAAATCTCTCGTTCCTTTGATAGACTCAACTATTGGAATGGCGAACTCAGTATCATTGCCAGCAGGATTAAATTCTGGGCTATGGTAAATCGTCATCGGCTTACCAAGTAAAGTGAGCTGCTTCGTCGCAATCTTTTCATATAGCTTGCTAAAATAGTTACCGTATCCCGATGAATAGTCATCACTGCTCATTATTAGACGCTTAAAAAGGATATTTATTGGCTTTGTTTCAACTAGTTGTACTTCGATATCGTCAAGGTACGACATGATTGGCACCCCTTTTTCTAAGTTTGCAATATCATGACTTAGTTGTTTTACAAGATATTCAAAAGCCTTTAGTCTTTCTTGCATTTCATTTCTCTTATGGTTAAGCGCAGAAAAAAGCTTTTCTTTGGATTGATCCTCTTCTAATTCAAGCATAGTTTTAATTTCTTTCAGCGGATGTTCAAACATCTGCTAAAAGAAGTTAAAGCCTCCGGCGGATGTCACGGAAATCGGAAAGGAGTTCTTTGTGCAAGCACAAAGCCGATTCCGGACGCAATTATGCCGAGGCATAATTGATTTTCTTCAAGAGAAAAATGATAGGATTTTAAACGGTTGATATAAAGCATCCTTTTTAGTTGTTCGATAGAATAATACCTATAACCGCTTTCAGCATTAATCTCATCTGGGTTAATTAATCCAATCTCATCGTAATATCGAAGTGTTTTTGTCGAGACACCACATATTTTTGAGAATTCTCCAATTGATAGCACAAAACCACCTCACTTATAGATTTGTTACTTGCTACAATTCATTTATACACCTTCCCCTAAGGACAAAGTCAACCAAGACTTATGCTTTAATCTCTTTATCTTTAACTTTCCTTGACTGAAAACTTTTATTGACCGTTTAGTACAAAAAAGATATTCTATTAATGTAAATGGGAGGTGGATAAATTTGAATAAACGAGGCAGACCCCGAGAGTTTGATTATTCCTCAATTGTAGATGTCGCCATGAAAACTTTTTGGATAAGAGGGTATGTGGGTTGTTCTACACAGGATTTATGCAATGATACTGGACTTGGGAAAGGAAGCTTATACAATACTTTTGGTAGTAAACATGAACTGTATCAACAAGTATTAGAACGCTATCATGAAACTGGGATTAGGGAACAAATGAAATTGCTAGATGCTCCAATCCTAGTTAAAGAACGGTTAAGTAATTTTTTTCAATGGGCATTGAAAGAAGACTTTGAGAACAGTGATCAAAAAGGATGTTTATTAATCAATGCCGGCGTGGAACGAGCTCAAAACGATTCAGCAGTTCAAGAAATTTTCTCACGACATGTCGAGCTTCTTAAACAAGCTATTGAAAAAGTAATGGGGGAAGGATTGCAAACTGGCGAAATTTCAAAAAAACAAACAGCTGAGGAATTAGCTAGTCTATTTTTAAGTAGTTATTACGGGTTCCGTGTTCTTAATGTTTCGATGCAAAATCGGATGTTGTCTGAGCAGATTATGAAAGGAACATTGGAATCTATTTTTGGCGCTTAGTGCGCTCTTTTTTAGCATCATTTTTGTACCGAACGTTACAATAATAAATTAAGGAGTGTTTTTATGCCATCGATTATTTATTTACTAGCTTTAGCTATTTTTTGTATGACTACATCTGAATTTATGGTTGCAGGTATGATGAACGAGCTTGCTCTTGCATTTCAGGTTTCTGTATCTTCAATCGGGTATTTAATTACAGCTTATGCTGGAGCAATGGTAGTAGGAGGACCTATTTTAACTGCAACCCTTCTACGAATACGCAGTAAACAAGCATTATTATTTTTAATGTTTGTATTTTTAATCGGCCAGTCGCTTGGAACTATGATATTATGATGGTTTCACGCATTATTACCGGTATTGCTTCATCTTCAGCATTTGGTGTTGCCATATCCTTTTCTGCAACATTGGTTCCCCCTAATTCAAGGGGAAAAGCTGCATCTATTGTTCTTGCAGGTTTAATGATTGCAACAGTCCTAGGCTTACCTATAACAACAGTTATCTCGCAAAATTTTGGCTGGCGTACGAGTTTTTGGTTTGTTTCTATTCTCGTACTAGTTTCCGGGATTATGATTCAATTGTTACTACCATCATCGCCAAACAAAGAACTATTAAACTGGAAAGACGAGATCATGCGCTTTAAAAATATTCATCTTTGGGCAGCGTACATAACAAGTATGTTTATTATAGGTGGTACGTTTGCAGCATTTAGTTATTTCACGCCTATCTTTACAAATATCACAGGCTTTTCAAGCGCAAGTATTCCATATTTACTTGCTCTCTATGGTAGTGCAACAGTCATTGGGAATATAGTGATTGGCAAGTTTGCTGATAAATATACAATGGAAACACTGTTGAGTGGCTTGATTATTTTAATCGTAGCATTGTCTTTATTTGCTTTAGGCGCTGAAAATAAATATATTGCAGTTATTACTACTATTTTTATTGGCTTTACTGGTGTAGCAATGAATCCAGCTATGGTGGCGAGAGTGATGAAAACAGCTAATAATGGCACGATGATAAATACCATACATAGTTCTTTTATTACGCTTGGTATTGTTATTGGTTCATCATTAGGCGGCCTTGGTATTAGTAAAGGCTATGGCTATATATCACCACTATGGATTGGCGTTTGTTTAGCTACCCTAGGGTTACTATCATTATTCCCATATTTACAAAAAAGGAAGGATAAATAATGTTTCTAAATAGTTGGAGTGTAGCTTTGTGACGCTTCTTCTTCAAACGTTCCAGCGACAACGCCTCCCTTTATGATGCTCTATCCCTCTCTTCTGTTTCTATGGGCTCGACTCGTAGTTTCTTGTCCGTATGCCCAAGAAATATTTAATATGAGTAAACTAAAGAAGCTCTCCTCATCGTTTTCACGATCAAAGAGAGCTTCTTATTCTATATAAATTCGGGGGAATTTTAACTAGCTTTCAAGTGCAATGTTCGGTTTCCAATCAAACATTTTCAAGAGCTAAATGTTATAACAACAAATATATAGTTGGGGATCCTACATATCTTATTGTTGTATAGAGTCTGATTACCCTATGTTTTGACAAATTGTTAATACTTGTTTGACGGCTTCTGCCGATTGATGGAGCGCCGTTTGTTCTTCATTTGTAAGGTGCAATTCAATGACCGATTCAATGCCATTGCCACCTAATATTGTCGGCACCCCTAAAAATAATTCGTGGTAACCGTACTCTCCTTCTAAAAGGGCGATAGAAGGAATTATTTTACGTTGATCTTTCATGATGATTTCGACCATCTGTGCACATGCAGCAGCTGGCGCATAATAAGCACTACCATTACCTAACAAACCAACAATTTCTCCGCCACCTTTACGTGTACGTTCTACGATTTGCTGTAGTCTGTCTTGAGGAATCAGTTTTTCTAATGGGATACCTCCAGCATAGGAATATCGAATTAAAGGGACCATTTCGTCACCATGTCCACCTAAGACGAATCCTGACACATCTTCCGGTGCAATTTGCAGCTCTTGCGCTACAAATGTATTGAAACGCGCGGTATCTAACACACCTGATTGACCAATGACACGATTTTTAGGAAATCCTGTTTCCTTATAGCAAACATAGGTCATGGCATCAACTGGATTGCTTAATATAAGGACTATGCTGTTCGGAGCATAGTGTTTTATTTGTCTAGAAACTTGTTGAATAATTTTTGCATTCGTCGTCACTAAGTCATCTCGGCTCATGCCTGGTTTACGGGGAATACCAGCTGTAATAATGACAATACTTGCTCCAGCTATATCCTCATAATTGCTCGTTCCTTTAATAGAAACATTAAACTTTTCGATGGGTCCTGTTTGTAATAAATCCAGCGCTTTTCCCTTTGTTGGATTTTCTGCTTCTGGAATATCTAACAGCACAACATCGCCTAGCTCTTTTTGTGCCAAAAACAAGCTTAAAGTTGCACCTGTATGACCAGCTCCGATTACAGCGATTTTACTTTTTCGAAATGTCATTATGCCTCACCTCGATTTTCTGTAGCTGCTGTTTCTGTCGTTTTTTTAGCACGCGTTGATGTTGATGTTGAAGCTGATACTGGCTTTTTCTTTGGTGCTTCTGGTCCTTTAATCATTTGAAAAACATCTTCATCTGGTCTCGGAATTACGTGAGCACCTAATAGTTCTCCAACGCGCATAGCCGCCTCTTTACCAGCTTCTACAGCTGCTTGAACTGAACCAACATCACCTTTGACAACTACAGTAACGATGCCACCATCAACAAATTCCTGTTTCACAATGGTTACATCTGAAGACTTTATCATTGCATCGGCCGCCTCATATGAACCAACTAATCCCTTTGTCTCAATCATTCCAATTGCACTACTCATTATTCTCACCTCGCATAACTTCAGTAGAATCAATAATACCTATAACGACCGCATCGATAGGCAACGGATTTTCTTTCATAATATATCGGGATGATCCACCACTTGTAATGAGCACATCATCTCCGATTCCTGCCCCGATACGGTCAGCTGCTACAAATTCTGTACGAATCGGCTGTTGATTGGAATCGATTGGTTGAATAATTAATAATTTCAAGCCATTCAACCCTTCTTCTTTACGTGTTGCCCATACACTACCTATCACTCTTCCCATCTGCATGAACTTCACCTCTTTATCCCGTATGGACTATAATTAGTCCGAGCGAATTGTTAACGTCTTATTCAGCTCACGTATTTTGTCATACGCCAATGCTGTCACAATTGTTTTTTTAGGAACAACAATTTCCTGCGCCTCTATTTCAAGCACTTCTACTTGCGAAAGTAGTTTCTTATCAAATTGATAGCTTAATGGTTTTTCAGCCTGACTTACGACTGGCGAAAGTTCTTGAACATTTATTTGTCCCTTAGCTTGAGCATTGACAATTTCCGCAAATGCACCTTGCTGGATTAAACCGGCATTTGCCTCATCTGTATCGATATGCATCTCCAAGCGATAACGCTCTGAAACGCGAATCGTTACATTTGATAAAATAATCGGTCTTAAACCTTCTACTTTAATTTGTACCGATTGTCCGTCCACTACTTGGAACCGAGCACTGTCAGCTGGTGACATATGAATATGTGCTTGTGCAATAATGAGTCCCTCATTTAGCACCACACTACCCTTTGGACCAATAAGTGTAACGGGGCTAGAGCCTTTTATATCTCCTGAAATTCTTAGTGGTGGTTTAACCCCTAATTTCATCGCGTCTGTCCAGCTAATTTCCACTTGGGATAATGAACGAGCTGGGCCTAAAATGCGCACTCGCTCAATGGAACCCTTTGGACCAGCAATAACAACTGTTTCCTCAGCAGCAAACTGTCCTGGCTGCGAAAGCTCAAACTTAGGTGTTAATTGATAGTCCTCACCAAAAAGCTGTTCCACTTCCGTTTGAGCAAGATGAACATGTCGTGCTGATACACCAACAGGGATTTTACCGTCATGTTGAGAGGAAGGCTGATTTTTTAAAACTTGTTGCAATACTTCTTCGACGATTTTTTGTACTAAATTTTCCTGCATCTAACCTCCTCCTTATGTCAATGATCTGATCATTCTTCCTTGGGCTTGCTGTTCAATAAAGCCCGCATTCGCTTCATCTGTGTCGATATGCATCTCTAAACTAAAATCATTTGACACACGAACTACAACCCCACGAAACGTCACAGGTCGTTCACTATCAACTTCAACAGATACTAATTCATTATTTTGCACGTCTAATGCTAACGCATCTTCTTCCGTCATATGAATATGTGCCTGTGCAATAATGACTCCCTGCTTAATGATTATTTCTTGTTCTTGATTGATTAATTTGATGCCAGCTGAACTTTCGATATCACCCGATTGTCTCAAAGGAGGGGTTAATCCTAATTTCATTGCATCTGTTCGACTAATTTCCACCTGTGTTGCCGCTCTTACAGGACCTAATACACGTACATTGTGAAGAACACCTTTTGGTCCCTCAATAGAGACACGCTCCTTGGCTGCAAACTGTCCTGGCTGCGAAAGATCAAAATCCTTCGTTAATGCTGCATTCGGACCAAAAAGTGCCTGTAAATCCTCTTCACTGACATGTATATGACGAGCTGAAATGGCAACAGGAAATGTTTTTGTCGCTGTATTCAAGTTAGCCACCTCTATATCTTTTTAGCTATATTTTTATAGGGAATAAAGCAGGATAAGAAATGTGTAACATCCTGCCCTTCCCTTTATGATGTTCTTTCCGTCACTTTGGAGATTCTTTCCGTCGTTTCGGACCCTCTTTCCGTCACTTCAACTTTTCTATCCGTCGCCCTTGTTTGGACTGTAAATAAAATTAAGCTTCTGCTTTTGGTAAAATTAATTCTAATTCATGGTGTGGGCGTGGGATTACATGAACAGATAGAAGCTCTCCAACACGTTGGGCCGCTGCTGCACCTGCATCAGTAGCTGCTTTTACTGCGCCTACATCACCACGAACTAATACAGTGACAATACCGCCACCAACATGTACTTTTCCTACTAAATTAACGCTAGCAGCCTTCACCATTGCATCCGCTGCTTCAATTGCTCCTACTAATCCTTTTGTTTCTACCATTCCTAATGCTGTACTCATTTGTCATTCCTCCAAATTATTTATTTTGTAATGTGATTTGTTTTAATACTTGATCAACAATTTGTTGAACTACTGCTGTATCCAAAGATGGATCTTGTGCCTTAATAGTCTCTACTACTGGTTGTACTAAGAATTTTGGTTTTGGCACATCTACATCTTTAATGCCATAAGCCATACGTTTAATATTCAATAAATGTCTCGCTGTAATGTTATCGGACGTAATATTGCCACCAAACGTACCACATCCTAATGTAAAGGATGGTGCCAATCCAGTAGTTCCACCAACAGCGCCAATAGATGATAATGTATTGACAACAATTCGGGACACTGGTAAATCGATTGAAAACTGCTCAGCTAAAGCTGTATTCTCTGTATGAATCGAGCATGTATGCCCGCGTCCACCAATGTTTAGTAAATCAATCATCACCTGTTTTGCCTCTGTACTGTCCTCGACTGTATATAACGCAAATATCGGTGATAGTTTTTCAAGTGAAAATGGAATGTTCTTGCCGATCATTGTTTCCATACCAACAAGTACTTTTGTGTCTTCCGGCACGGTAATACCGATAGAATCTGCTAAGCAAGCTGCTGATTTACCTACAATTTGAGGATTTACTTTCCCAGGAACAGGAGAGATCAACTTCTCCATCTTCATCTTCTCTTCATCACTCAAAATATACGCATTGTTTTTCTTTAACTCTGTTAAAACTTGCTCTGCAATGACTTTATCTACGATAATTGATTGCTCTGTCGCACAAATTGTGCCGTTATCAAAAGACTTACTTTGTACAAGCTGGCGAACTGATTTGGAGATGTTCGCTGATTTTTCAATGTAAGCTGGAACATTTCCTGGTCCTACACCATAAGCTGGCTTGCCTGAGCTATAGGCTGCTTTTACTAGCGCACCGCCACCAGTCGCTAAAATTAAGTGAATATCTGGGTGCTTCATTAATTGCTGCGTAGCTTCCATAGAAGACATTGTTAAACAGTGTAGCAATCCTTCTGGCGCTCCTGCTTTTTCTGCAGCTACTCTACAAATCTCTAAAGCTTCCTTTGTACAACCAACCGCATATGGGTGTGGGCTTAGTACGAGACCATTTCTAGTTTTCAATGAGATAAGTGTTTTAAAGATTGCTGTTGATGTTGGATTTGTCGTTGGTACAATGCCCGCGATTACTCCAAACGGACTAGCAATCTCTGTCACTTTCTTCATTCGATCGAAACCAACGACACCAACAGTCTTCAAATCTTTAATATCTTCATAGACATCTCTAGAGGCTACCTCATTTTTCATTTTTTTATGATTAGGTATGCCCATCCCTGTTTCCTGAACGGCCATATTTGCCAAACGTTCTGCCTCTTTAAAAGCGGCATCCGCAACAGCCTTGACGATATTATCTACTTGCTGCTGTGAATACTGCATGTAAGCAGCCTGTGCAATGTTGGCACGTCTCACGGCGTCTCTCATTTCTTGAATTGCTAATAAATCTTTATCTAGTGTGGCCATAAAGCCCCTCCTTTCTAAACAACTGGATTTCTTGCTAAATTCTCAATAGCTTCTCTAAAAGCATCGGCAGCAGCTTGGCAGGAAGATTGGCTACCACTTACTAAACCGCCACCAAAATTGGTTTCAGATGGTGGACCAAAGAAAACCTTTAGCTCTACATCTGCCGCCTTTAATGCAGCATCTAAACCAACGACTGCCTCAAGGGGCGGTGCTATTAAATAAGCAAGGGCTGTTCCAACCTTAACGTTTGCTAGCTCTGCCAAATACGTACCGCAGCTAGCTACAGTATGTGCAAAAAGAGCGTGGCTTTCATTTTGAAGAATGGCTTCAAAATACGTATCAAACTGGATTTTCTGCTGTATCGCATCGAAACCACTGCGTATTTCATCAGGCGAGCTACCAGCAATGATGCCAATGACCTCACCGGATAATGGCCCAGATGCATGTGCAGCTCCAGCATAGAAGCTTTTTGCATAAACAACATCAACATCTGCTTTTTTCGTAGCTTCGTCCAACGCTACATATCCAACATCATCTATTGTTAGAGTTACCAGTCCAATACTATTGTGATATGGCTTTAAATCTAATTGCTCCGCTAATTCACTATTCACTCTTGGAATGATTTGCATTGCCAAAATTTCTGCCATAATTTTTTGAGGATTCATTGTTTGGCCCCCTAACCTTCTTTTGCCACAAGACCTACTCCACTTGCCTTGTAATGCAATATTTTTTGAACGACTGTTCCTAAATAAGCACCTGCCTCTAATGGCGGGATACCACCTTTATGAATGTTCGAAACGACCATTCGATCAGCTTCTACTGTGCCCATTCTAGGTTGATAGCATATATAGGCACTCATTGACTCAGCCGATACAAGTCCAGGACGCTCACCGATTAAATAAACGATCACTTCTGCTTGTAAAAGCTCGCCAATTTCATCCATAAGAGCAACACGCCCTTTATCAATATAGAAAGTAGTTCCTATTTCAATATTCAAATTACGAAGGCTTTGCTGTAACGCTAAGAAAACATCTTGCACATTTTCTTCAATCGCACTTGCACTTAATCCGTTAGAAATAATGATTTGTACCTTTGGATTTTTTTTACACTTTGATTGAATAAGTGTCTTTGCTTCATCTGATAAACGACGACCTAAATCCGGTCTAGTAATGTATTCTTCCTTATCTGTCACTCTTGATGTTACTTGAAAGACATCGAGCTTTTGTAGTAGCCCTTCTGTCACTTCACCATAAACTGCATCTACTGCCGCTGCATGATCGAGTCGGAACTTTAGCCAAGTTTTTGTTTTAGGCCTTGTCCCGGCTCTTCCAACACCTATTCTTGCTGGTGTATACTTTTTAGCAGCTTGTACACTTTCAGACACTTCATCCTCTTCAAATTTAAAAGCTTTAATAGATGTCGTAGTGTAAGTCGATTCATCATTACTTGCGCTGTAATACGATTGTTCATGATTATATGATTCAGAATGATAAAGCTTAATTAATGGTTCATTTGATTGTTCTGTTGTGCTCGGACTTGCTACTTCATCAGCATAATTAGCATTAGCTACCGTATCGTGAAACTTAATAAGTGTTTCTTTTTGTTCTTCTACTGGTACAGCTTTGTCATGAGAAGATTTGTCTGACGCATTAGTGCCCATCTTTTCCATAACGAGCTGTGTAATCATCGATACTAGTTGTTCATTCAATGGACTCACCTACCTTTCAAATATAGATAAATCGCCAGCTCTTGCAGATAGACGACCATTTTCATAAATGCCCATTTTTTCTAACCACGCTAGATATGCAGGTGCTGGTTTTTTACCAAACGTTTGAAGTAATGTAGCGACATCATGGAAGCTCATTGACTGATAGTTCAGCATAATATCGTCGCCCATAGGTGCAGCGATAATAAAGTTGACACCAGCTGCTGTTAGTAAAACACTTAAATCTTCAACATCATTTTGGTCTGCCTTAATATGGTTTGTGTAACAAATATCAACGCCCATTGGGATGCCGTGCATTTTGCCCATAAAGTGATCTTCTAGTCCTGCACGTATAACCTGTTTGTTATTGTATAAATACTCAGGTCCAATAAAGCCAACAACCGTATTCACAATATACGGATTAAAATGTCTAGCAAAGCCGTAATTGCGCGATTCAAGTGTTACTTGGTCAATACCCATATGTGCCTCAGCAGATAGCTCCGAACCTTGTCCAGTTTCAAAATAGAATAAGTTCGGGCCAGTTCCTGTTCCTTGCTTTTTCACAAGCTCTTCTGCTTCTCTTATTAGGTCAGCAGAAATGCCGAACGAGCGATTAGCAATTTCTGTTCCAGCAATACTTTGGAAAATCATATCGGCTGGCGCGCCTTGTTTAATGGCTTTCATTTGTGTTGTAATATGCGCTAACACACAGTTTTGTGTAGGAATCGACCAATCATTGATAAACTCCTTTGTGGCTTGCAATACTTTTTTCACACTTTCAACTGAGTCATCTACTGGGTTAATTCCAATGACCGCATCGCCAATACCATAGGACAATCCCTCTTTTAATGAAGCAATAATCCCGTCAATATTGTCTGTTGGATGATTCGGCTGCAATCTTGAGGAAAGTGTGCCCTTTTGTCCGATCGTAATATTACAAGTCGACAGAATTTCCACTTTATTGGCAGCATGGACAAGATCTAAGTTGGACATCAGCTTTGTAACGGCCGCAATAATTTCTGAATTCATGCCCTTGCTTAATCGTTTTAATTCCCGATCGCCTGTTTCATTTGATAAAATGTATTCTCTTAGTTGCTCGATACTCCAGTTTTTAATTTCTCCATAAATTTGCTCATTAATATCACCTTCAATAATGCGTGACACTTCATCATTTTCAGTAGGAACTAATGGATGTTCTCTTATATCTTTAACTAACAACTCACTTAAAACGGCCTTTGCCGCAATTCGTTGCTGTACAGATTCAGCCGCAATTCCAGCTAGCTGATCTCCTGATTTTTCTTCATTGGCCTTGGCCATTACATCTTTTAATGATTTAAAATTATATTTCTCTCCACCAAATATCACCGATAGATTCACATTCATCCTCCTTACTTTGAGTGGAAAGCAAGTGTTTTTACAACAACTGGGACAACACCAGATGGTAGTACTTCCCCAATGTCAATATAATCACCTGTTTCAACTTTAATTTGATCGATGCAAATGATGGGAACTGTTTGATTGATCGCTCGTATCGTTTGCCCAATAACCTTTGCATAATCTGATTGAATGACTATGATAATTGGTATTTCCTTGGAGCTTCTCGTCGCTAAGTGCTTCAAAATTGCCTCACATAATGTATGGACATCCTGGAAGCTTAAATATGGTAAATGACTAAAATAAAGTGCAAACGGAGAGCGATTCCCTTGTATAGAGAATAGAGCATCAGCTCGTTCAACAGCTGTTTTCACCGCATAGTCGAATTCTTTGATGTTCGTATCCATATAGCAATTGAAAACAGGCACATTTTTTAAAGGCAATACTTCCGCATCTACTTGAATCGTTGCACCGCTAATTTCAGTTGTTTGCGTACCCGCACCAGTCACAGTTGCCCGCGCTGTTTCCTCTGGTTTTAACCATAAAAAGGATTGTAGCTGTTCATGCTGGAAAAGGCTTTTTGCCAATTTTTCACCAATATCATCATACTGACGGTTTGTACATTCATTTTCATAAATACAGGCAGCTACTCCACCGGAAAAAACGACTGCTTCGACTGGTTTGTCCCAAGTTGGCAAATGTCCTAGCAATAATGGATGCTGTTCATCTGTTAATTGTCCGCTTAGTGTCATCGTTACTAAATCCACCATTTCTTGGATTAGTTGTGTAACACGAACATCCTCTGCTGAATCACCAACCTTTAATGGCTTTGACCATTTTTCCATAAGTTTCATAATGGGTGGTGAAATAGATTGGACAATTCCGTTATGAAATTCTATAAGTCTTCCACCGACATGCAATGTACACGTACCAATTACTTCTCCGAATTGCATTACCGCAATATTTGCTGTACCACCACCGATATCGATGTTCGCGATAACTTTGGCAGTATTTTTAGATTGCTGTAAGGTACCTGCGCCCTTTGCTGCAATAATACTTTCCAAATCGGGTCCAGCAGTAGCAACTAAAAAGTGCCCGGCTGTATCTGCAATCGCATGAACAACCTCGCTGGCATTTTCCTTGGTTGCAGATTCGCCTGTAATGATAATGGCACCTGTTGAAATATCTGCTGGTGAAATGTGGGCCAATTGATATTGCTGAAAAATAAATTGCTCGATTTTTTCCATGTCGATAATTTCTTTATTGATAAACGGTGTTTTAATAATTGGACTTTGATGCAAAACCGTTTTTTCTATAATTTCTATTCGTGGCACATGCGTTACACCTGCAACGTTTTTCAACAGAAAACTACTGACAACCATCTTTGTTGTACTTGTACCAATATCAATGCCCGCACTATAAATTTTTTCTGTCTTCAATTTACTCTCCCCTCTCGCCACTACGGGCAATACATGAGATAAGGACTATCACGATCCTTCACAAATTGACGAATTTCTTCGTCAGAATTGAGCTGTATAAGTGGTGCAATAAATTCAATACCTAGCTTTTGCCACGAAGAGGATTTCACAATAGGACCATGCGTCATGACATTTTGTAATAGCGTTATTGCCCTTTCTACATCTGCAAGGGGTGCATCAATTTTTGTAATGACACCAATTTGTATTTTAGGAATTCCTAAACTAAATTGCGGAGGAAAAACACTCTTTGATGAGGTGGCATCCTGCAAATAAATCACATGTGTCACTTCAAGCGATGTTGCCATAATGTTTCTGTAATACATCGGATTTTCTATATATTCTCCAGGTGTATCAACTATCCAGTCATCATAAACGAGCGCCTGTGTTTTATTGGCTTGTCTATCTTTCCCCAATAACGCATTCATCAGTGTCGACTTACCTGCTTGCACACCACCTATGATCATTACTCGATTTTTCATACGGCACATCCTATGACTTAGTTATTTTTGATGGCGTATAGCCTAGCATCTCTGATAGAAAACGATTAATCTCTAACATCGCCATTTCAACCTCGGAGATACTACCAACAATAACGAGACTGCCAGTAAAGCGATCTAAAAATCCTAGTCTTACATTGGCTGCCTTTGTTGCTAAATCCCCTGCGATAATAACTGTCTCACTCGGTGTACATGTCATGATGCCTAGTGCACCTGCTTCTTGAATGCCCAGCTTTTGAAACATCTCAGGATCAGGATTTGCTATTAGATGACTCAATGTTAGTTGCTTACCTGGCACAAACTCCTGAATAAACCGTTTCTTTTCTTCACTCACACGTTATCACCTCTTTCAAGTTTTTTATCTAATCAAGATTCTTATCTAGATATTCACCTTCTTTAATTATTCCTGCCTTGCGATCCTCTTGTTCTAGCCTTAAAGCTGTTGGAACAGATAGTTTATAGGCTAAAATAATAGCGATAACACCCGCTAAAAACTTACCAGTAATAACAGGTAAAATAATTGTTGGCTGGAAGTTAGCCGTAAACGATAAATGATCTCCTAGAAGGAATGCTGAACAAACACCAAAGGCAATGTTAATAACCTTATCTTTAGGTGGCATATGTCGAACGAGTGTAAACATGGCTAAAATATTAGCAATAGTCGCTAAAATACCTGCGCTTCCTACTGACGATAAGCCTAATTTATTCCCTACCGCTTCTAGAGGTTTCGATGCATATTTTCTTATTAAGTACACCATTGGGAATGCACCCGAAAGCATAATACCGATATACCCTGCTGTTTCTAATGCTCGGAATTGATCGACTTTATCTGCCATGATCGGATCAAAGCCCCACGCACCGAAAATTTTTGTAAAAACACCAGTGAAAATTTCTACAATCGAGAACACTAGCACAAGCTTGATAGCAGCATCCATCACTCGTCCAAAAATCATGAAACCTTTGATCATGCCATTTGGAATTAACTTAAGACCTAACGCAATTAACACTACGAAAATAAATAAAGGCAATAAATTTATTAATATTTGTAAAATAGAAATGGCAAATACATATGTTGGTGCAGCTGTTGTACTAATCACTTCACGAACGTCTGTATTAAATATCACAATCATGATGGAAGAAATAAATGCTCCAATCGGAATTGTTAAAACACCCGCCATAATACCTAAAGCCATATATTTATGATCACGCTTATCTAACATGGCAAGACCCATTGGAATAGAGAACACGATTGTTGCGCCTGACATAAATCCGACAACTAGAGCCATGACCCATCCTTCATAGGACTCTTTTAACGCATTCGCTAATTGGTATCCTCCCATGTCCGAGGCTAAAATTGTCGTTGCTGCAATTGCTGGATCAGCACCAATCAATTCAAAAATCGGACTAATAAAATGACTTATAAACCACGTTAAGTAAGGTATAGCAGCCATGATCCCTGCAGCAGGTACAAAAATATGTCCGACCGTATGAATACCATTCATAAACTCTTTACCGATTCCATATTCAGCATCTCGAATTGCTCCGATTGCCCCTAAAACTGCACAAATCATAATAATATAAACGATAACCGTTCCTATCATTGCCATCCTTCTCATCACCCCTTAATTGTTATATATATCTATTTCGCCTTGGCTTGATTGTCGCTTTCGCACAGTCAAAACATTGTTGTTGCTGTCGCTTCGCTTTCGCACAGTCAAAACATTGTTGCTGTCGCTTCGCTTTCGATAAACAATGCGTCTAGATTTTGAATTGTGTAGACACAATTCATTCCTTTCAAAATCCGTGACACCCGCCAGAGGCTTTTATATTTAATCAGTAGATGTTGAACACCCACCGTAAAGGAACAATAATCGCATTCATCTCACCACCTTTAGAGGTGAGAGCTGAATGAAAATAAAAAAGACGCATTAAAGAAGAAATCTCTTTAAAGCGTCTTTGCTTTAACTATTTACTTGTAAGGTATTGATAATACGCCTTGCAATAAGTGCCATTTCCTGTTGAGTCTGCATACTCTCACTGCGAATTTTTTTATAAGCTTCGTCCTCACTTAGGTTCTCCGACTGCATTAGCAAACCTTTTGCTCGTTCGACTATTTTTCGCTTTTCTAATTCTGTTTGTTTATGCAACAATTCCCCGTTCAGACGGTTGAACTTATCAATCTGGTGAAATGCCACTTCCAACGCTGGAAGAACATTCTTCTCAGAAAACGGTTTCATAACATAGCCTAAAATATTGTCCTGCTTCACGTACAGTAACAATTCTTTTTCACTATAAGCTGATATAAATAGTACCGGTATACCGAGCTGCTGTTCAATAATTTTGCTTGCCTTTAAACCATCTAGCTTAGGCATTTTAATGTCCATTAAGATTAACTGTGGCTTATGTGTAAAAGCCAACTCAATTGCTGATTCTCCATTATTCGCTTGTGCTACCACTTCGTAGCCATTATCCTCAAGCATAAACTTCAAATCAATTGCAATGAGCGACTCATCTTCGACAATCATAACTTTCCTAGTCATTTAGGATAAATACCTCCTCACTTACAGGGAACTGAATTTGAGTATGTGTACCTTGTTCACTAGGGATAATTGAAAATGTGCCAGCTAAATCATATTCAACAAGTCTTGTAATAATCTCCATTCCAAATGATGCCTTCACCTCTTGCATTCCAACGCCGTTGTCAGAAATATGAAGTGATATAGTTGAAGCATCCTGTTGAAATTGTATATCGATTGTACCCTCCTCACGATCAATGAAAGCATATTTCAGTGCATTTTGCAGTAGCTCACAAATGATTAACGCGAGCGAAACAGCTTTTTTAGAATGACAAAATAACTGTACATTATCGTGATGAAAGGTTAACTGAATAGATGATGTATTGGATGTCCCAACCATTTTATGTCCGATCTTTTTAGACAACGCGATAACGTCTACTTTCTCCTCAGCGTTATCGTCATTTTCTAAAATAAGTTCATAAACAGATGAAATACTATATATTCGATTTAATGCCTCTTGAAAAGCACTTGCACTGGAAGCTGACAAGTCATTTCGCATTTGCAAGCGCAATAGACTTGTAACTGTCTGTAAATTATTTTTCACTCGATGGTGAATTTCTCGTATAGCAAATGTTTTCATCATTAGTTCATTTTCTTTCAGCTTAAGCTCTGTAAGATCATGAATAATGAGGAGTGTCACTTTATCGTTTTGATCACGAATAGGAATTTTCTTCACAATAAAGGATTTACGATCAATCGTAATTTCTAAAAAAAAGACATCATCGCCTTTATCATAGACCTCCTGTAAAAATGGTAAAATCTTATTCAATGCAACGTTGTCAAAACGTTCTAGCCCCGATAGCTCCGATATAAATCGGTAGCCTGCAGGATTGCTATAGATAACTTTGTTTTCATGATTTGTGAGAATAATTGATTCCACTAGTAAATCAGAAACTACTGGAATCGGTTGAGAATTCGGCTCTACAATATGCTCAATTAATGCAAAAGGCATATGTCGAAAATCATCTTTAGGTGTTGTTTGCATATCCACCTTTTTTTCCTGGATTAACACTGCCATAACTTGTTGTTGGTCATTAAAGAGAGGGACAACGTTTTGTTCAACCGTTATACCTTCCTGTGTGATTGCTCTAGTAATTGACGATTTTTCTTTATTTCTAAAAGCAGAAAATACTGCTGGTTCAAAGCTTTCAAATACAAATTTGCCAATTACAGATTTTTCGTATAAGCCGCTTTCTGTTTTTGGGAAAGCCTCTGCCACAACAATTGCATGTGGTAAGTTTTCCAACATACAATCTATGAACATATAACAATCTGTCAATTCAGCATAATACGATAATGTTGCTTCTATTTCTTTTAACTTTTCTATATCTGTTGCAGATAAGTTCGTATATTTTCGACACAACGATTGAATGTTCGACAGGCTCAAACCCCCTATCACGGAATAATCAAAAATTAATGTTGATTATTCTTAAAATTTCTTGTCATCATTATAAACCTTTTGCAAAATTATTTTCAATATAAAAAATAAATTATTTTAATAATTTTCGTTGCATTACAAAGAACTATAAAGCTTAAAAGAGAAATATTCAACACTTTTTTTCAAACTCATCATTATCTCACGATAAAAAT
Organism: Lysinibacillus sp. RC79; assembly: GCF_041262405.1. Lineage (NCBI taxonomy): Bacteria > Bacillati > Bacillota > Bacilli > Caryophanales > Bacillaceae > Lysinibacillus > Lysinibacillus sp. RC79. The sequence continues at coordinate 49,993 of NZ_JBGCCD010000006.1, read as the reverse complement.
ATTATTTTAATATACAAAAAAAGCGAGATTGCAACAGGTGCAATCTCGCTTTTTGTTACTTTATTTCTGGTGTAACAGCTAATATATTTTCAAATGTTTCACGCTGCTTTGCTTCTTCTTCATTCAACAAAATATGGATATCTCCTTGGTCGTTTGAAGTACGAATTAAACGCCCCATTCCTTGCTGTAAACGAAGCTGCATAAACGGTAATTCCACTTCTTCATATGGATTTTCTGCAAATGTACGTTTCGCATCAAATAATGGATCATGTGGAGGGAAGGGTAAATCATAAATAATAACTCGTGTTAATGCCTCCTCCGGCAAATCTAGACCTTCCCATAAATGATAGGAGCATAATGTTTTGATTGTGCCTTCTTGGAAATCACGAACAATTCCTGATAGTTCACGGTCCCCCTCAAACGCTACATACATCCGTTCCATAAGAGGTAGTTCCGCTTTGAAATCTAACATTGCTTGTTTTGATTTAAATAAAATTAATGTTTTTTCACCATCACGTAATAGCTGTTGAACACGCGCCGTTTTCCCCTTTTGAGATAGCTCATGTAAATAAATTCGCATAACTTCTTCATAATCAAATGGAGATGGAACAGAAAACGATTGATAATTACGAATTCCTAAACTATAGGCAATATACGAAAAATCTTTATTGACTGATAAAGTTGCTGAAGAGAATACTATTGGAAGTTTTTTAGAGAATAATTTTTCTGCTAAAACTTCTGTGATGAGACGCGGCATAATTACGAGCGTTTCCTCCCCATCCGTTTCCTCTAACCAATCGACTGCATCTCCCTGTGCTATGAAAATACGCAAAGATGCCTCGTATTGTTCTAAATACTCCTCTGCCATATTTAATTCATACTCTGGAATCATATACATTTCAGATTCAAAGACAAATTCCTCGAGTAATGTTTCGACATCCTCAATAAGTTGTTTACCGTATTTCAACAGATTTGGCGATTTATTAATACGTTTACGCTCTTCTTTAGAAGCTACTAGATCATCTCGTAGCTGGTCAAAAAATAGCTCGTGGTCATCTTGTAATTTTTCCATCGCATATAATGTACGTTCTCGCACACCATCCACCATTAAACGCTCTAACAATGTCACAATTGTTGTCGCCTGTACTTTATACGTCATTGCTTTTTGCGCAGCATATTCTAATAAATGACCTTCGTCTAGCACCATCATTGATACTTCAGGCAATAAAGCTAGTTGCCCTTCACGTTCACGAGACTCCTTTGTTGCTAAATGCTCCATCAAAAAATCTTGCGAACAAATGATTAAGTCCGTCGATTTACGATAATGTGCACGATGTAATGTTTGACCACATCGATTACGTAGATCACATACTGAACACTGCATAATCGAGTTGTAGTTTACTTTTTGCCAATCTTCATCACTGACAGTTGGATAATCGCTGCGTTCACCATAAGGTTGTATAGCAATCATCGAGCCCTGTGCATATACTCCATCAGGTATAGAAAATGCAATATCATCGATCCATTCATCGGTTTCCACTTTTTCAGCTTCCTCAAAACGCTTTAAACATAGGTATTGGTCTCGTGACTTTGCTAGGCGAACATCAATTTCAAGACCTAACGTTTTCTGTAGCTTATAAATATCGCCGCCCTCTTTTACTAGCTGGTCGATTAAAGTTTCATCTGCACATGCGATAAGGGCTGGTTTGCCAGTATAGCGTGCATAGGATACAGCTGGTAGTAAATAGGCAATTGTTTTCCCAGTCCCTACACCTGCCTCCGCAAAAAGCACGTTTTTTTCTTTTAGGGCTTGCTCAATTTGATAGGCCATAAAAATTTGCTCATCACGGCATTCAAAGCCCTTTTCAGGTAATTCATCGTAAAGGACGTCCCCCATCCAGTCACCTAATGACTCAAAAAATGAGCGGTCCTTTGTTAATACAAATGGTAAAGATTTACGCAATTGACGTTCCCCCTCTAACTATCTGGTCCTATTATACGCGACGAAACGGAAGATAAGAAAAAATCTTATCTTCCGTTATCGTTCGTTAATCTCTTTTAGACTTTTGTCCCCAGAACTGGTAATAATTCGTTTCAATAAAGCCATTGAATAATTTACGCTTCTTCGTCGATTGACGACCGTACAATTCCTCAAAGTTTTTCATTGAGGACAACATGTACACAGACCAAGTCGGATAGTTTTTCATGACTTTTCCTAAATCACGAATTACCTGCTCCATGACTTCGACATCACCAATACGCTCTCCGTATGGTGGATTACCAATCATAACACCATCTGTTAGCAGTGTTGTAAAATCACGTGCTTGCATTTGCTTGAACGTAATCATATCACCAAAGCCCGCTTCTAGTGCATTTTCTTGTGCAATACTCACCATGCGATGATCTATATCAGATCCGAAAATTTCTAATGGTTGATCATAGTTCGCTAAGCTATCCGCTTCATCTCGCGCTGCATCCCAAATTTTTGCCTTCATCCATGGCCAATTCTCTGAAATAAATTCACGATTATAGCCCGGTGCAATATTTTGTCCAAACATTGCTGCTTCTAACGCAATTGTGCCAGAACCACAGAATGGATCAACGAACGGACGATTCGGATTCCACTTTGAAATTTGTACGAGTGCCGCTGCTAATGTTTCTTTTAAAGGTGCTTCGCCTTGTACTTGACGATAACCACGCTTATGCAAGCCCGCACCCGATGTATCAATAGTAAGTGTAGCCACATCTTTTAAAATTGAAACTTCAATTTTATAGGTTGCACCGGATTCATCTAAAAATCCTAAACGTTTATAATGCTGTTTCATGCGCTCTACAATTGCTTTTTTAGTAATTGCCTGACAATCTGGCACACTAAATAATTGGGATTTAACAGACTTCCCTGATACTGGGAAAGCTGCATCAACTGGTAAGTATTTTTCCCACGGTAAAGCTTTTACACTTTCAAACAACTGTTCAAAAGATTTAGCAGGAAACTGTCCTACAACAATTTTTACTCGGTCTGCTACACGTAGCCATAAGTTTGTTCGTGCAATGGCCGTTTCGTCACCTTCAAAATACACTTTGCCGTTTTCGACTGTTGTTTCATAGCCTAGTTCCTTTACCTCTTGTGCCACAATCGACTCTAGTCCCATTGCAGCAGTTGCTACTAATTTATAGTTTGCCATACACTAATTCCTTCCTTGATGCTCAATTTCCCAATACTCCATAAACTCAATAAGTTCGTGAAGTGGCAACGGTTTGCTGTAATAATAGCCTTGAATTATATCACAGTTCATTTTACGTAGTATATCCACTTGTTGTGCTTGTTCTACACCTTCAGCAACAACTTTCATTTTTAAGCGATGCGACATTTGAATAATCGCATCCACTACTGCCTGTTTTTCATCGAGCGAGCCAATATGTTGAATGAAGCTTCGATCGATTTTTAAATAATCAAGGGGGAAGCGAACTAAATAACTAAGAGACGAATAGCCTGTCCCAAAATCGTCAATAGAAATTTTAAAGCCCATTTTCTTCAGTCGCACAAGCTTGCTAACTGTTTCATTTGCACTGTTCATCACAGTACGTTCTGTAACTTCGATTTCAAAATTGTTAGCAGGCGTGTTATAACGCTCTAATATCGCTTGAACAGAGTCTAAAAAATTTTGTTGTTTAAAGTGAATGCTTGAAATATTGATGGCAACCGGAGTCTTGTAGCCAGATCGACGCATCTCTATAACTGCCTTACAAGCTTTTTCGATAATCACTTCGCTTAAAGGAATGATTAATCCTGTTTCCTCAGCATAAGGAATAAATTCTGCTGGCGAGACAAATCCCAATCTTTCACTATTCCAACGTACAAGTGCCTCTAACCCTTGAATCTCTTCATTTTCCACAGATATTTTTGGCTGGAAATGAAGCTCAAATTCCCGATTTTCAATTGCTCTCCGTAGTTCCGAATCTAATAATAAAACACGCTGAGAGTCAGTCTTCAATTCCTCAAAATAAAATGCATAGTCGTTTAGGCCATTCTTTTTTGAATAAGTCATTGCCTTGTCAGCACAATGAATCAATTGCTCGGTCGTATCACCTTCTGATGGATACATGCTGATACCAATACTCGTAGAAATAAAAATATCTTGACCATTAACATCCAAAGGCTGTTCAATAATCCCAATAATTTGTTCAGCAAAATTTGCGGCTTCTTTGGCATTCTTCACGTTTGTTAACGTAATAATAAACTCATCACCGCCATATCTTGCAATGATATCTTTATTTTTTAACAATGTTTTTAAACGCTTTGCCACTTCTACTAGAATAGTATCTCCGACTGCATGACCTAACGTATCATTAATTTGTTTAAATCGATCTAAATCTAAAAAATAGACTGCATGCTGTACTGAATGAGAAATAGTAGAAGATGATTCTAATAGATTATCCATTCTTTCAATATATGCAAATCGATTCGATACTTCCGTTAAAGAGTCCGTTAATAAACTCTTTTCTAGTTCATTTTCTACTATTTTTCTTTCAGACAAATCTGTGAAAATACCACAGTAATTTGTAATCTCTCCCTCATCGTTGGCTACACCTACAATTGTTAACCATTCTGGATATACGTCTCCGGTTTTTCGACGATTCCATATTTCCCCCTGCCAAATGCCTTCTTGTCGTATCTTTTCCCACATATCTAAATAAAATTGCAATTCATGTACACCTGACTGTAGAACGGCTGGTGTTTTTCCAATTACTTCATCACGTTTATAGCCAGTTACAAATTCAAATGCAGGATTGACCAATTCTATTCTTTTATCTTTATCTGTGATCATGATGCCTTCAGATACATTTTCGAAGGTTTTTGTTATTAAGGCAGTAGGATAATTGGAAATCGAATTTAGCTTCCCCAGACTATCGTTCACTCGGTTCATGTTTCCGCTCCATCCTATCTCTCTTTACTACCCTCATTTTTTAGAAAAGCGCTTTTGCGCCAGTCTACTCGTATGTAGACAATATGTATATCGTTGCGATAACAGTTTATTAGATGTTTTTTTCGAATCGTAGCGACAGAGGCATGACCAACAGTGTACAGCCTTATTCTCAAACGTATATCGCGCATGTCTAGACATGATTAACAAGTAACTTTTTCTTACTATAGTCAAAAGAAAAGCTCTCCACCAAATTGGAGAGCGCTTGTCATTTCATAAATAAGCATCAAAAAATTCCATAAGCCATGTTTTGTTCCCGAGTACTCAAACAGCTATCACCTCGTACGGCCGGGTAGTAATCATCTATCTACAGAGTTAACTCTGTCCCTCTATCCGTTCAATTCCTTTTAGAGAGTGCCCCTACCATAATTTGGGTTTCTCACTCGTGGGGTTTACCTCGTTCCACCTTGCATGTTTCCAAGCAAGCTACGTCACTGTGGCACTTTCAGGAAGTTTCAACCATATCATTAAGACTTAGGTTTTCCTTCCGCCGTCAGCCATTACAGCTGCCTTACCTTATTTTTTCAGTAAGCACGAACACTACGGTCATCTCAGAACCGTGCGAGCATGGACTTTCCTCTACGACGTCTAGCGCCGCAGCGATTACCAGAATTTCATGATGATAAAAAGATTATACTAGAGTTTTATGATAAATACAATATAATTGACAAAAATTATTCGTATAACTTACTGCCGAATACGTGTTTCTCTAAATTTGAAAGACGTTTTAAAATATCAAAGTTTGTCGTACCAGCTGCCGATGCGACAGGTTGTCTCTTAGGCGTATTATCAATTTCTTCTTTTAACTGTTTATTTTCTTCACGAAGTTGGGCCACCACTTTTTCGAACGTTTCATAGTCTTGTATTATTTCATCAAGAAATGAATCGACTTCTTCTACATTGTAGCCTTTAAAATTTTTCTTAAATTCCTTTTCAAGGATCATTTTTGACGTTAATTTAATATCCATACACATCGCCCTTCCTCACACTACATGCGTTACATTATAGCATACTTCATCACATTATATCGTCTGAAAACATCAAATGTAAGGCTAAACTTGTCGTTTCTTGCGCTTACCCGGGAAATTATTTCTTATTTCCTAACCTGAGTAACCTCTTTTCCCAAGAAATTCCCCATTTCTGCTTTTGTTCTACTCTCCATTGCTCATTCTTTTTTATTAATTTTATGCCCTCTTGCGTATAATAAAAGGCCTGGTCATAATCTTTCATTTGATGCTCATATATCATCGCTAGCTGTTCTAATACATGCAACTTTTTTCGTTGCTCAACGAAATGTAGAGCAGCCACAAATGCATCGATCGCTTCACTAAACTTTTTATTTTTTTTATGCTGTATTGCTAAATAATATTGTGCATTTCCCGCTTCAAGTGCATCAAATTGGGTCGTAACCTTTTCTAAAACCTTAACACTCTGTGAACTCTCTTTTAAATCAGCATACCACTTCCCAATATTTGTAAACGTTTTTGCCGATTCTTCGCTCGTCTCTTCAAATAGCAAATTTGTAGAATGGACATAAAGCGTAATCAGTGAAAGTAAATCCCATTCATTATGAAGAAGGACTTTCATAAGAGCATCTGGAACACCGCTTTTGATTGCATCTAAATAAATAATAGGTGCAAGAAATCCAGGTATATCTCCAATGCGAGAAAAGCCAAGCTTCTCTTCTTCCACAGCTTTTAATTTCATTCTTTCCATATCATTTTTCCATAAACGCTTTGAACTATGCAATAAATCGATTTGCCGTTGTGTACGCAGTTTAGGTAATTCTTTTTGGTTGAGTGTCCAACGTGTTTCAAGTTGCGGCCAGTCAAAGCTTTTTCCATTGTAGGTAATAACCGTCGCGTTTTTTTGCCAAAGCTTGGATTCAAAAAGTAACGCTGCCTCATGTGCAGGATCAGCTAAAATATATTGAGTTAAAATAAAGCTTTCATTTTCCTCTGATACTTCTAAAAAGCCTAGAAGAAAAATTTGTGTGCCTACACCCTTTAAGCCAGTAGTTTCCGTATCAAAAAACAATACCTTTTCATTCATTTCTAGGGCATATGGATGTTCGAACTTTGCCTCTTGCCATTTTACTAATGCATCAAAAAATGATTGCAACTTATAATGACCATGCTGATAACTAAACGGATAACGCACCTGTCGTTTAAAAACGATGCCGAATTCATTTTCTACAATTGTTAGTCCAGCTTTCCCCCACTGCTCAGTATAGCTTGGAGCAACAGGTTTTTGATAAGCAGGTTTATCCTCTTTTTTTAGAGTTGTTGTCGTTTTTTTACCGAGCATTTTTTTCATTTGCAAAATTTTATTTTCGTAAGACATTTACTTCACCATTTTCTGCATGTAAGATTGCTAAAACTTATAGTACTTTTTTTGGTTCTTGTAAACTATCTTGATGGAAAGACTGAATCACAATCACAGCTAACTACATGCTACTGCCATTACCATCAGAGTGCTCATCCAAAAATTGTGAAATCCCCCGAATGAATAGTGGATAAAACACTTGTTATAACATGATTATCACACTTTCAAAATTAAGGATTATCCTTATTTTTTCACCACAAGTATAACCTATATTAATCATAGCGTATCTTTTAGCTTCTGCACAAAGAGAAGATGTGCTATTTTGGTTAAAATATAGAACTTGATAGCAAGGTGTTATATTGTTCACATGTGATAGGTTCAATAGGTTAAGATTAATTAACTATTTAAAATCGAATAAGAATATCCAAAAATAACAACGGAAGAATATACATAAAGAGTTGGCTAGTAATAACCGTAAAATGATTTATATAATAATGAAAAAAGGGCTTGTAGGAATAGTTTTTTAGACTTTTTCCTCTTGAAGCCCTCTGTGTATTCTAATATCAATTATGCCTCGGCATAATTGCGTCCGGAATCGGCTTTGTGCTTAGGCCTGCGTGAGGGCCGACACGATGTCGGTCATTTCGGTAATGCCACAGGACGTGGCGTTTTTACCGATGAAGGTCAGTTAGCCGTTATCGCATGGATGCGATGATTTTAGGCTAACATCCTCTAAGAACTCCTTTCCGATTCCGTGACATCCGCCGGAGGCTTTAGGCCAACATGAAGTTGGTCACTCAGTCATTGCCACAGGACGTGGCGTTCTTAGACTGAGTTCCTCTATTTCAGCGTATGTTTGGACACCCGCTAAAAAGTGACTTAAACCCGCATTCATCTCACCACCTATAGAGGTGGGAGACTTCTGTACCTGTCGCTACGCTTTCGGTACAAAAGACATTTGCTGAAAGAAGTTAAAATTTGAAGAAGTTCTATTACTTTTTTCTTCGCTTGCTGTAAGCTATCTTGAGCTCCTATACATGATGGACAGCCTGATTCACAAGCACAGCCCGTTACATGCTCCCTCGTCTTAGTTAATAAATCTTCCCATAAATCATATACCTTTTCACTTAATCCAATACCGCCAGGATACTTATCATAAACAAAAAATGTCGGTTGCTCATTATGAGTTGCCTTTACCTGTGGGACAACTGCTACATCGCTACTATCACATTGAATAAACAATGGTATGAACGCATTCATCGCATATGCAGCTCCTGTCATGGCGTCTGTTAATTCCGCCTCCGACCATTTTTCTAGCGCAGAGAATGATAGCCACGAAGAGCTTGTGTGCATTTCATCTGGTGGTAAATGAATCGGTCCAGAACCGATATTATCGTGTGTACCGAAGCGTATTTTATTTAACGTCAGTAAAACACCATATAAATACCGTTAAGTCACCACAGTTAGAATTAGCTCGATTACAGTTAAGGGCAACAAATTTCCACTCACTTATATAGTATATACGTATTAGGCGTATTAGACATATATTATATATGTTGAGACGATCGTATCTGCAACTACAGGCACAAAGAAACTAACGTATTTTTTATACGTACTCACTTTAGATAAAATAGAAAACATATTCGGCATCCCTGAAAAAGTAACCCCTCAAAAGAAAGTAAAAGGGCCAAAAGCTATTAAGCTAAACTTGACTGTCTTGAATGGAAAAGAACAGCTAAAGGAACGTGGTTATAATTACATTTTGAAGCAAACTGAACATGGTTATGTAGATATTGTGGTTGACAATAAAGCACCTGAAACTTTTAAGTTAGTTAAATGGGAACGTGTTGAAAACATCCAAAAGAGTGCTCTTGATATTGCTGGATGGACAATAATCAGAAGTAAATTCGGTAATGCTGGAACTATCACCGGTGCTATGGGAGTAAATACGGGGAAGGATAAATCAGTAGCAACTCTTTTTCTTAGCGAGAAAATGGAGATAAGGTACCTTTAGTTATTAAATGTGATAAGAAGGATCTTGAAAAGCTTTCACTTTTAATTGTTGCTGAAGAGGAAGAGACTACACAATCAACTGTCACTCCATCTTCCGTAACAGCAGTCCCTACTGATGATCTAATTAAGTTAAAAGAACTAATGGATGTTGGTGTTTTAACTCAAGAAGAATTTGAGGCTAAGAAAAAAACAACTATTAGGAATATAAAATGTAAAACCACTCAACTAAGAGTGGTTTTCTTCATTAAAAATTAAAGTTTTACGATGTTTGCAGCTTGTGGTCCACGTTGGCCATCTTCTACTGAGAATTCAACTTTTTGACCTTCTTCAAGTGATTTGAATCCGTCACCTTGGATAGCTGAGAAGTGAGCGAATACATCATTCCCGCCTTCCATTTCGATGAAACCAAAACCTTTGTCTGCGTTAAACCATTTCACTGTACCTTGTGCCATTTAAATGACCTCCATTAATTGTATTAAATAAAATCATACTACTTCAAAAGAAAAAAATTCACATATTACAAAAAGTATCAAACAAAACACGATTACTCTTTGTAATATGTGAATTCATTGTTCCCTTGCAAACGATTTTATTACATTAACTATATGTTAAAAAATCATATTTGTCTAGTGTAAAAGCGAACTTATTAACTATCAACTAAGCTAAATGACCTCCAACAAGTTTTTCACGTTGTTTAAGGGGCTGTTCCAGCATCAGTAAAAGACATAGCTCTTAAAAGCGAAGTCGGACCGAACTTAGCCCTAATGGCATCTACCGTATGCCCTAGAACTTGCCGTTTATCCTTTCGATCATCAAATATATCTAGTTGAATGCTTCGCTCAGGTTCTAGGTTAGTCAATCGAACTGATAATTAACGCGCTGGTTCCCTCTCAAAAATAAAATCAAACGTTTATTCGTGTTTATTTCACGCGCAAACGTTCGGTTCTGCAAGAGGTAAAATGCAATATGTACATAATTTTATAAAGGAGTAAGGCAACATGTATTCATTTTTAATTAATGATAAAGTATGTAATATTAACATCATTCCTTATGAAGACAAGTGCGGACTAAGAGACGATGGAACTTATTTAATTTGTTATAGAGGATGGAATGTCGATTTTCACTACGATGATAAAGAAATACTATACGCTGATATACCTGATTATGGTCCAGAATTAATAAGATTCGGAAACTCTCCATTTCTAATCTTCGGTAAAGATATAGAGATTGTAAAAGAATACTTACAAGAAAAACATGGGATAAGAGAATTCCAATATTATGACCCAGACAGAGATGAAGATTGTTATGTAAATTTTTAATCATAAATTAGAAAATGACCAAGACGACAATTAAGCTATCTTGGTCATTGGTTTATATGACTTGAAAATATTATAATTACAATATTCTAGTTTAACACACTGACAGTAAAATCAAATGCTCCTGCTCCGCCATTATTTGAAATAATCGATATCTTATATCCACCCATTGGGATATCATGTAGATCCCAAAATGCTGTATAAGTTTTAGATTCACCAGGTTTTTAAGTACCCTTATTCCATATTTCCCCTTTAGGATTATAAATTTTCCATGTGGAAGTCTTAGACCCTCTATTTGCTATGTTATATCTTACTTCATGATCATTTGTGGCAATAAGGAATTCATTTTTAAATTCCCCATTTATTAACGGCTGATTACTGTAACTAGCTACTAATGTTTTTACATACTTCCAAAATAACCAGGTACTCAAATTTTAATGAGTGCCTGGTTATTTTGCTGACTTAATAGTAATCTCTATAATCGTATTTAATGGAAATATATTTACAAAGATTAATTTAATTCGAGTTCTGGTCGATATTAGGATAAGCATGGTAAATACTTGAAAAATCAATTAACTAGAAAGGTGGAAATCTTTTATGATTACTACAAGAAATTCAACAACTATGCAATATTTAATGTCACGTAGATCCTATAAACAATATGGGTTGACTCAACAAAACAGTAACGAAATTAACCGCACTTCTAAAGAGAATCAAGTAAGATTAAACAATGTTAATAAAATTATCGAAGAAAGTAAAACAACTAAACTCTCTACTAAACAGATTGAAACACTTAAAAGTGCTGCTAAGGATGGTTTATTAGGCTCTAGTACTAATAAATTAGGACCATGGGGGAAACACAACCTCCAAAAATTTTTATCAAACTCTAAGTACAATTCAACATTAAATGCTTATCGAAATTCAATATAAAATTATTAAAATCAAAACACCCTTTAACACTAAAGTGTACCCTTTGTAAAGGACATTTCGAAAAAAAGCTAGGCAACTTTTTGAAGCTGCTGCCTGTATTTTGCAGGCGGCAGCTTTTTCAAGTTCCATTGCCCTCGATAATGTTTTATCTGCCAACTCATATGCTGCACGCTTTTGTGCTGATTTTTCTGTGAAATAATTATAGTAACCTGAACGAGAGACGCCCATGATTTCACATAGATAGCTTACTAAACGTTTTAGTTTATATTTTTGAATCGTTTTACTGATTAATTCAAACTTTAGTTCCGTTGCGATTGCTATCTCTTCTTTAACATCTGCCTTTCGAGTAGATCGAGCTTTTTTAAAAGTTCATTCTCCGCTTGTAATAATCGATTTTCGCTTCTAATCGTGCAATTTTTTCTTCTAAACTTATTTCCCGTTCTATTGGACGACCTGAATTCGTTTTACGTGTATCTTGTAGACCAGCTACTACAAGAATATCTGAATGAACACCCTGGAACTACACTGTACCGACTTTCCGAGATTATGCATTCAAATGTTTCGACGCTTGAATCAGATCAAAAACGTTTCAGGAAATTTAAAAATGTAGCTTTAGCAAAAGGCAGTAACGCACTGAGAACAGAAAGACTTAAGTTACTACGTTCGACGTTGAAAAAACACCCTAACGCTTCTGGCCGTCAACTAGAAGAGTTTACAGGTATTAACCGTAAGATGATTTATAAGTTAATCAAAGAAGAGGGCTTGATGGAATAGTGCTAGACTTTTCCCTCTCATGCCCTCTTTTATCTTTAATTTAAAATTCGAAGTAACTCTACTACTTTTTTCTTTGCTTGTTCCAAGCTATCCTGAGCCCCTATACATGATGGGCATCCTGATTCACAAGCACAGCCTGCTACATGCTCCAATGTCTTAGTTAATAAATCTTCCCATAAATCATATACCTTTTCACTTAAGCCGATGCCACCAGGGTACTTATCATAAACAAAAAATGTCGGTTGCTCATTATGAGTTGCCTTTAACTGTGGGACAACTGCTACATCGCTACTGTCACATTGAATGAATATTGGAATGAATGCGTTCATCGCATAAGCAGCTCCAGTCATGGCGTCCGTAAGCTCCGCCTCCGACCATTTCTCTAGCGCAGAGAATGATAGCCATGATGAATTTGTATGCATTTCATCTGGTGGTAATTGAATAGGGCCAGAACCGATATTATCGTGTGTACCAAAGCGTATTTTTTTAAATATCGTTGCCTGTGCGACTAAGCCAACATCACCGAAGCCAATAATACCACCTTTATAATCTCGGCTCCGATCTTCCTCTAGCACCTTCATCTCGACCGCTAAATTAGCGTCAGTATAGTAATCGACATCTACTTCTCGTACATACGCTTTCTTTTCGTCCCAATCTAGCTTTTCGACTTGAAATTGAATACCCTGATGCAAATAAATGGCCTCTTCATGTAGCAATGTCATCGCACTATGACGATCCATTTCACCAATAACCTTTGTTTGTGCAGGGACAGTCATATCAATAATAACAACATTTTCTTGTGAAGCAGAACGAAGACTAATATCATGTGCCGGAAAACGATCACTCATCCAATGCCACTTCTCACTCGTTTTAAACACAACGCCTTCCTCCGCTAAATATTCAAGTAACTCTTGAATTTCATATTCACCATACGTATCATGCGTGGAAAATGGTAACTCAAACGCTGCACATTTCAAATGATCCATTAAAATCAGCATATTTTCAGGATAAATACGCGCTTCCTCTGGAGCACTGCCAAGTAAAAAGAGTGGATGGTTCACTACGTATTGGTCAAGTGCTGCCGATTGCGCTACATAAATGATTAACGCCTCGTCCTGGCGACGGCCAGCACGACCTGCTTGCTGCCAAGCACTTGCGATATTTCCTGGGTACCCTGTCATGATACATGCTTGTAATTGGCCAATATCGACGCCTAATTCCAGTGCATTTGTACTAACCACTGTTTGAATAGTACCGTCACGAAGTCCTCGTTCAATAACACGTCGCTCAGAGGGTAAATAGCCACCACGATAACCTCGCACCGATTCATCTAAAAGCTTATTGCGTGTAAGTTCCTTTAAATACGTCACAATCATTTCTACTCGTACACGACTTTTAGCAAAAATAATGGTTTGAATACCTGCTGTATATAATCTTTTCGCGAGGTCACTCACCTCTAAAACCGCACTTCGACGCACGCCAAATGTTTTATGGACGATAGGTGGGTTATAAAAAAGAAATGTCTTTTTCCCAACTGGTGCTCCGGAATCGCTGATTAAGGCATGGCTTTCATTCGTTAGAGATTCCGCTAACTCTTTTGGATTTTTAATAGTTGCTGATGTACAAATAAAAATCGGCTTACTGCCATAAAACTCACAAATACGTTTTAACCTTCGAATAACATGCGCAACATGTGAACCGAACACACCTTTATATGTATGCAACTCATCAATGACGATATACTGCAAATTTTCAAATAGTGAAACCCATTTCGTATGATGTGGCAAAATCCCCGAATGAAGCATATCAGGGTTTGTCATCACAATATGCCCTGCCTTCCGAACCTTTTGGCGAATACCAGGGGCAGTATCCCCATCATACGTATAGCTTAAAATTTCCTCACCGCTTTGTTCGATTAATTCATTTAAATCATTTTTTTGATCCTGCGCTAAAGCTTTCGTTGGAAATAAATAAATAGCGCGTGAATTTTTATCTTCTAATATTTTTTGAAGTACCGGTAAATGGTAGCAATATGATTTTCCAGACGCTGTTGGTGTGACGGCAGTAAAAGAAACACCCTCCATTGCGTAATCAAACGCCTGACGTTGATGGGTATACAATTGTTCTATCCCTCTAGTTCGAAGAGCCTTTACAAGTGAAGGATGTAAATTTTCTGGGAAAGGTGCATATTTAGCTTCACGCCCTTCAAGCGTTTGCCAATGTAAAATGCGTTCCTTCAATTCCTCATCATATCTCCACTCGTTTAATAGTTCACTGATGGTCCTTTTTTTCGATAACATCTGTTTCTATCTCCTTCACTAGCCGTTCAAAAATTTTTAACGTATACGAAGTTGAATGATTCGCATCTAAAAAACGCTTTTTACTCGTTTCTTTATAAAAGGATTGCACAACAAATTGCTCCATCGATTCTACCGCTGAAGCAATTTGTTGTGTATGCATATATTTTGGTTGATTTTTTTGAATCCACTCATTCGCCTCTTGCTGCCATTCCTTTAAAAGCTGGTGAATGACATCAGCGTATGGCTTAACCTCAACAAAAAAGTCGGGCGTCCGATTCTCCTCACGCATTTGCCAGAAGCGTGAAACACATTTATCACATTCATCTATTAATTTGGAAGTTTGCTGTATTAACAACAATTTTGCACCTCTTCTCATCAATGAAGGTTCATCACCATAACGTAGGATTGACTCCGTTCCGTCTGTGCACTTTCCTGAGGGCGTCCGATAAGTCGCTCAGGAACAACAGGGGTTCTTCTGTGCGAAAACCTTAACCTATTACATGTCACACGTTTCAACACAACTTTTGGTGATGAACCTTAAAATTTTATCGTATTTAGGTTGAATCCATTCTTTAAATGAAGATTCATCTGCATTTACGTTAACGCATAGTATCATTTTAAGCTAATTTTCCGAACCTATTAACATTCGTTCTAAAAAAATAGTCTACAAAATTATTTATGTTATATGAGTAATTTTACTCCCAATGATGTATAAAAGCTTTATTTATGGTTCATCACCATAACTTGGGATTGATTTCCGTTTCGACTGTGCGAAAGTGCAACGACAGCGCACAGTGTTGGCCACAAAAGAATTATCACAGGAAGTGATGCTTTTAGCCTTCGTCCCACTACAGGCTCGTTCTCGGGTCTCGCCTGTGACTAAGGCGTTGCCCAGTCTTCACACCAATCAGACCATATAAATGGCATATCTTTCAAGAAAATGACATCCCTAGCTTTTGGTGATGAGTCCTATTCAAGGTACATCACTCAACATGGTAGATAATGTATGAAAAATACTCATATTGGGTTATTTAAATTGCATATGAGATAAGTGTACCAAAGTCTATCATTTTTCACTACTAATAGGCGAACAAGCATTCTTTACTTGCCAGTTCTTTTCTGCTAAGCTTACTTTCTGGCTAACAGCTTTGAGCTGCATAAAAAATTGCATGCTCTGTGCATTGTTTTCCAAAGACACTCTCGTTAACAGTAATTGATTGACCAGATCCAACTGCGCAACTAATTGTTTTAACTTGTTCAAAATAACGCCCCCTTTGCTTTAATTTATGTATTCCCCGCATGTATAAAATTACCTTCATGCGTGACAAAATAAGCGTAAGTTAGCTGAAAGAAGAAGTATTTCGATAAAATTTAATTGAACTAGTCTATTAAATTTCGTCCTCTACAAAATCGTCTATCAAGTAGAGTAGCTAACGTGGAGTACAGTTTTTTCTATAAATTTGCTTGGGGATTTCATCAGTTATTTTGACGATTCGCGTGAAAGAACTAGTTATATTACATGATATTTTTCGACTTTAAGAGGCGAAAATTGCCCAAAGACCGATTTTTCATTGGTAATTTCAACCATCGTAAATCTAGCATCAATCATACTATTAATGGAACTGGAGAACTGCTACTTAATCATGGTAAACTATTGTATAATAGCAGTATTATAGAGGGTGAACTAAGTGACAATTCGTTATCCGAACGGGAAATTGTATTCCCCTAATCCAACTGTTCAAAAAACAGCAAAAAAGGGAAAGGACAAGGATTTTTCTTTTAGTAATCGAGGAAAAACACTAGAAGATGAAATTAATGAAGCAAACGATTATTATGTAAAAAGGCGACTTGCTATCATTCATAAGAAACCTGTTCCCGTGCAAATCGTCAAAGTAGAGTACCCATCACGAAGTGCTGCAGTTATTCGTGAGGCTTATTTCCGAACACCCTCGACAACAGATTTCAATGGTGTTTGGAACGGGCATTATATTGATTTTGATGCAAAGGAAACTGCTTCAAAAACCAGTTTTCCCCTAAAGAATATTCACTTACATCAAATGACACATATGCAGCAAGTGACGGAACAAAATGGTGTGGCTTTTATTATCGTTCGTTTCTCAGCTTTTGAACGATATTTTATTGTGCCATACGATGTTTTACAAAAGGCCTGGCTAGCGATGGAAAACGGTGAACGTAAATCGATTCCCTTTTCAACTATAGAAAAGGAAGCTTTTGAAATTCCTACAAGCTATTATCCACGTATCGATTATTTACCGATTGTCCAAAAGCTAATTGAAGCAAAAAGCCACGGTTCTGAAAGTGAGGAGATAGTAGAATGACTGAACGTCGTCCGACACGCGGTGAGCATCAAAAGGCTCTCGCTCAAAAAAATAAAAAAAGCGATCCGAAACCATCGAAGAAAAAATGGTTCAAGCGCATTTCGTTAACACTTGTAGCTGTTGTAGCCGCATGTTTTATTGGAGGTGCTGGGTTATTCGCTTATTATGCAAGTTCCGCACCTGAACTAGATGAAAACTTACTGAAGGACCCCGTTTCCTCAGAGTTCTATGATAAAAACGGTGATTTATTTGCAACGATTGGTGCAGAAAACCGTAAATATGTAAAATATGAAGATATACCACAGGATATGATTAACGCTATCCTTGCAACGGAAGATGTACGCTTTTTTGAACACGGTGGTATGGATTTTTATCGTCTCGGTGGAGCCATACTTGCAAACTTCCGTGATGGCTTCGGGGCACAAGGGGCCTCGACATTAACACAACAAGTTGTTAAAAACTCATTTTTACAAAATGAGAAAAAATTAAAACGGAAGGCACAGGAAGCTTGGCTTTCCTTCAAATTAGAACGTAAATATACAAAAGAAGAAATTTTTGAAATGTACTTTAACAAAATGCTGATGTCAGGTCGTGTTTATGGCTTCGGTACAGCAGCCCAGTATTTCTATGGTAAAGAACTAAAAGATTTAACTTTAGATGAAGAAGCATTACTTGCAGGTTTAGTACAACGTCCAAATGCTTACAATCCATTGAAAAATCCTGAACTTGCAGAAAAACGTCGTAATACAGTTTTAGGATTAATGTATCAGCATGGTAAAATTACAAAAGCTCAGATGGAAGAAGCTAAGAAAGTAAACGTTCAAGCTGGCCTAGCTGACGATGCAACACGTCAAAAATTTTCTGGCTCTAAATACGATGCCTTCCTTGATGTCGTTATAAATGAGCTCGAGAAAAACGGTGATGGTAGTGCAATGGCTGAAGGAATTAAAGTCTATACAACACTTGATCCAAAAGCACAACAAATTGTTGAAAACATTATGAACGATGACAGTAACTTCCCAACAGAAAAAATCCAATCGGGTGTGTCTGTCGTTGATACGAAAACTGGTCAAATTCAAGCAATCGGTGGCGGACGCAATTACGGGGCTGAACGCGGTTGGAACTATGCATATGACTTAAAACATCAACCAGGTTCAACAATGAAACCATTACTAGATTATGGACCAGCAATCGAAAATTTAAAATGGTCAACAGGTCAAACACTTGTAGATGAACCTATGAACTACACAGGAACGAAACAAACCATTACAAACTGGGATAATAAATATATGGGTGCCATTACAGCACGTAAAGCTTTATATGCTTCACGTAACGTTCCAGCTGTTAAAGCATTACAAGAAGTTGGTATTGATAAGGCTAAAGAGTTTGTTGGTCGTTTAGGTATTAATGCTAAAAATGTTTATGAATCTGATGCGATCGGTGGTGGGGATATTACGATGTCTCCTACGCAAATGGCTGCTTCCTTTGCAGCATTTGGGAATAATGGTGTTTACACTGATCCTTATGCAATTACAAAAATCGTTTACCGTGACGGTAAAACAACAAAAGACTACACACCAGAGTCTAATGTAGCAATGAGCGATTATACAGCTTATATGGTGACAGATATGTTACGTGATGTTGTCGGCAATAAGCCGGATGCATCAGGTACTGCTGCCAATGTATCTGGATTAGATATCGCAGGTAAAACAGGTACAACAAACTACGCAGCTGCTGATTTTAGCAAGCATAATTTACCGGATACAAGTGTACCGGATTCATGGTTTGCTGGTTACACTACAAACTATTCAATCGCTATTTGGAGTGGTTATGAAGAACACTTTGATCCAATCACAACTTGGGATGAGCGTCGTTTACCACAACATTTATTTAAACAAATTATGAAAGAGATTTCGGCGAACGTTGAAACACCACGTTTCAAAAAACCAAACTCAGTTGTGGAAGCTACAATTGAAGCAGGCACAAAGCCACTTAAATTAGCAAGTAATTTTACTCCAAGTGAGAAACGTCGAACAGAGCTATTTGTACGTGGTACAGAGCCTAATGAAGTTTCAGATGAATACGCAATGCCAGAACTTTCAACACCTTACAATGTAAGTGCAAGCCTTGATTTAGAAGGTCAATCAATCAATATTTCTTGGGAGCATGATGCAATGCTTAATCCGGAAACAAATGAACCGCTACCAACTACATTCGAGGTATCCGCTAAAAAAGAAGGTGGAGAGACTATTTCTCTTGGTAAATCGGAAAGCAAAGGCTTAACAATTAGCAACAAACAACTGGAAGATGGCAAATACACGATTTCTGTCGTAGCAGTTGTAGATGGTACACGTAGTAAACCAGGGACAACTTCCTTCCAAGTAACAGGTACGACTGATGAAGATAAAGAGCCAGATACTCCGGATCAGCCTGATGTTGAGGAACCAACGGCACCTGATCAAAATGGCAATAACGGAGACAACGGTAACGAAAATGGTAACAATGGCAACAGTGGTAATAACGGCAACAGTGGCAACAATGGCAACAATGGCAACAATGGCAATGGTAATGCTGGGAATGGTAACAACGGCAATACAGGAAATAACGGTACCCCCCCAGGTAACAATGGCAACAATAATGGTAGCAAGCCACCAACAACGCCAACTGAACCAACCGCACCGGATGATGGTACCGGTAGTACTGAATAAAAAAAGCAGAGTAGCGTAACGCTACTCTGCTTTTTTGTGTTGAAGAACTATATGTCAATGAAATTAAAGTGTCATATTAAATCTTCTGCAAAACGAGGGGGTGATTTCCGTTCCGATGTTCATTTTTATAGGAATACTTTGAAGATTTATCGGAACATAATCTGATTTTATCGGAACAATTTTAACTTTTATCGGAATATTATCTCGTTTTATCGGAACAACTTCAGTTTCTATCAAAAAAAGACGACTTGATCACTATGGAGTGAGTCGTCTAGAGATTTTACAACCCCAAAAATTTAGGAGCGCGTTATCAGATTTCATTGCCCATTCTAATTTTCAACGCTACTCTGCTTTTTTATGTCTTTCAATTTGCTGAGTCTATCCGTTCTGTATTACTTTTTTGCAGTCTGCAACCGTAACCGTGCTGCACGTTTTTTTGTTTCCTTAAATAATTCATCGAGCTGACGATAACAGGCATATTGACCAGGCTTTGCTTTTATAAAGGTTAATCGTTCAATACCGTTGATGGGCAACACTTCATCGCCTGCTTCTTGCACTAAGCGGTCAAACAATAAAGTGGCCATTTCCATCAATCCTTTTGCTTCACCATTCCTTGCATCATGAGCTGCATGAATTTTGCCTTCTAGTTCTGTCCACTCTGCAAACCAAGCATCTATTTTTTCCTTCGCAATTGCCTCTACATTCACGCTTCCTTCACCAGCCCTTTTTTTAAACGCTTCTGTCCTTCTCTACAATCATCAAGTAAAGGGCATGTGTGACAGTTAGGGTTTTGAGATTTACAATGATAACGACCGAAGAAAATTAACTGATGATGTGTTTTCGACCACTTGTCCATCGGTGTTTTTTTCATAATTGTTTCTTCGACTTCTAGCACTGTATCCTTCCAGCGACAAAGCCCTAATCGTTTAGACACGCGCTCTACATGTGTATCCACTGCAAGTGCAGGAATATCAAAAGCTACAGACAACACGACATTAGCCGTCTTACGACCAACACCGGGCAATGTGACTAGTGCTTCTCGGCTTGCTGGTATTTCACCGTCATACTCTTCTAGTAGTCGTTGACATAATGCTTGAATATTCTTCGCCTTATTTCGATACAAGCCGATGGAACGAATATCCTGTTGCAGTTCCTCTAGGGATACAGCTAAATAATCTTCTGGCTTTTTATATTTTTGAAACAATGTTTTCGTTACTTTGTTTACAAGTACATCCGTACACTGTGCCGATAATAACGTAGCAATAGTCAGCTCAAACGGATTGTCATGCACTAGCTCACAATGTGCATCAGGAAACATACGATCCATTTCCGCTAGACAATGCTCCCATTGTGTTTTTGTTAACATATCGGAAGCCCCCTATTCTCTTTCTTCTAACCAATTATAAAATGGTACTTTATTTGTCGACTGCGTTTCTTGCTGCATTGTACGGACTGGTGGTCTGTTAAATGTTTGTTTTTCACGGAACTGCTCGCTTTGCTTCTGTGCAGCCTTTGGTGTCGTAATATTTTTCTTTTTCCACTCTAATAATATTCGATCAATATAACGAATACTTAGCTTGTCAGCAAACACAGCCTCTTTAAGCGCCTCCTTAATAAGCGCTGGACTGTGCTTATCCTCATCTAGCCAAGACCCGATTTTTTCTAGCTCTAAAGGAGATAAAAGACGCCCCATTTCCTCTTCAAATAACCGGAAAATTTCACCCTCTTCTTGTCGAAGTGATGCTGCTGATTTTTGATGTTCCTTCATTTCAATCATCTGCATAATGCGCTCCCAAAGTGGATACACCGAATATTTTTCACATAATTTGCCACTTGCATCAACGTCGCTTGTTATTTCAAGGAAACCTTTTTGCATTAATCGCTGTAGACGTGAAGTAATGTCATTGCCAGGCATTGTGAGACGACTCATCAAATCATTAGGCGTTGGAAAATCATTACCCTCCATATGGAACGCAAGTAAATGCATAACAATAAGTGCCTCATCATCCTCAATATTTAACTCCTTATAAAACTGAAAAAAAAGCTGAGGAATTTGAATCATTCTCTGCTCAGTCCATGTACGGAGTCGATTGTTATTTGTGCTCATATTATACTTGACTCCTTTTTCCATCGTAAGTAGAAAAGCCGCGTAGACATATAACTACGCGACTTTTAATTTTAACTGCTTTAACGGGCAGTAATTTATCTGTACCGAAAGCGAAGCGTCAGGTACAAGTCTCCCGCTTCAACTTTCAGCGAGAATTGTTGCTTATGGATATAAGCGGTTTAGTAAACGTGGGAATGGAATCGTTTCACGGATATGCTCCGTGCCAGAAATCCATGCCACTGTACGCTCCAATCCTAGACCGAAGCCTGAATGTGGTACAGAGCCTTGTTTACGTAGCTCTAAATACCATGCATAAGCATCTAAAGATAAATGATGTTCTTCAAGACGAGATTTTAATAAATCAAAGTCATGGATACGCTCAGAACCACCAATTATTTCACCATAACCTTCTGGTGCAATTAAATCTGCACATAATACTACATCATCGCGGTCAGGATGTGGTTGCATGTAGAACGGCTTAATGCCTACTGGGTAGCAAGTGATGAATACAGGTTTGTCATATGAATTAGCAATTGCTGTTTCATGTGGTGCACCGAAATCATCGCCCCATTCAATATCGTCAAATCCTTGTTCATGTAATAATTTAATGGCATCGTCATAAGAAATACGAGGGAATGGTGCTTTAATATTTTCAAGTTTAGATGTATCACGGCCAAGACGCTCTAAATCTAATTTGCAATTTGCCAGCACTGATTGCACAATATGCTCCACGTATTGTTCTTGCACTTCTAGGTTTTCTTCAAATTCAACAAACGCCATTTCCAGCTCAATCATCCAAAACTCGATTAAGTGACGGCGTGTTTTAGATTTTTCAGCACGGAATGTTGGGCCGAATGAGAACACTTTACCTAAAGCCATCGCAGCTGCTTCCAAGTAAAGCTGACCAGATTGAGAAAGGAAAGCATCTTCATCAAAATATTTTGTATGGAATAGCTCAGAAGTACCTTCAGGAGATGATCCAGTTAAAATTGGCGGGTCCATTTTTGTAAAGCCAGTGTTGTTAAGAAACTCATAAGTTGCACGAATAATTTCGTTACGGATTTTCATGATCGCATGTTGCTTACGAGAACGCAGCCATAAGTGACGGTTATCCATTAAAAACTCAGGACCGTGTTCTTTTGGCGTAATCGGAAAATCAGTTGCAGCATGTAGTACCTCAATACCAGTTACAACAAGCTCACAGCCAAAGCTTGAACGCTCATCTGCTTTTACCTCTCCTGTAATGTACATAGAAGTTTCTTGGGACATACCTTTTGCAATGGCAAAAATTTCTTCCCCTACTTCTTCTTTTACAACAACGCCCTGTACAAAGCCAGAACCATCACGTAATTGTAAGAAGGCAATTTTACCACTTGATCGTTTGTTCGCTAGCCAAGCACCTAGCTTGACGGTTTCACCGATATGCTTTGGCATATCTTGAATCATAATTTTTTTCATAGAAATCCTCCAAAGTTGGTTAAAAGGATTAGTCTTGCCATTTTGATTTTACAAATGTATCAATTCGACGGACTGCCTCTTCTAATAAGTCTAAAGATGTAGCATAAGATAATCGCATTGTAGTTGGTGCACCAAAGCCAGAACCTGGAATCACTGCTACGTTTGCTTCTGTTAAAATATCCGCAGCGAATGCATCTACTGAATCATAGCCAGTATGAGCCATAGCTTCTGCTACATCTGGTAATAAGTAGAATGCACCCTGAGGTTTTAAAACATTGAAGCCAGGAATTGCACTTACCTGTGGGTAAATTTTTTCAAGACGAGATTCGAATGCTTGACGCATTTCTTCTACAGCGTCTTGTGGTCCATTATACGCTTCCACTGTTGCATATTGTGCAGTTGTTGTTGCGTTTGATGTAGAGTGTGATGCAAGGTCAGTCATTGATTTAATAATGTCTGCATCCCCTGCAGCATACCCGATACGCCAGCCTGTCATAGAGTGAGATTTTGCAACACCATTTACAACGATTGTACGTGCTTTCACTGCATCAGATAACTGTGCAATTGAAAAATGCTCAATACCATTGTATACAAGCTTCTCATAAATTTCATCTGACACGATTAAAATATCTTTTTCTTCTGCAACCGCAGCAATTTCAGCAAGCTCTTCACGAGAATAAATCATACCTGATGGGTTGCTAGGAGAGTTAATAATAACTGCTTTTGTTTTATCTGTCACAGCAGCTCTTAATTGATCCGCAGTAATTTTATAGCCTTGCTCACGTGTGCCTTCTACATAAACAGGTACTCCGCCCGCTAATTTTACTTGCTCAGGATAAGATACCCAATAAGGAATCGGAATAATAACTTCATCGCCCTCGTTTAAAATAACTTGGAATAAAGTATAAAGAATATGTTTTGCTCCAACACCTACAATTACTTCATTCGGCTTGTATGTAAGATTGTTGTCGCGTTGAAGTTTATCGATAATCGCTTTCTTAAGTACAGGAAGACCGCCAGCAGGTGTATATTTTGTTAAACCTTTTTCCATTGAGTCAATGGCAGCGTTTAAAATATTTTGTGGCGTGTTGAAGTCTGGCTCACCAGCACCTAGACCAATAACATCAATACCTTGCTCTTTTAATGCCTTTGCTTTCGCAGTAATCGCTAAAGTTGAAGAAGGTGTTAAAGTTTTTACACGGTTTGCTAATAAATTTTTCATACGGGATCTACTCCTCTTATAAATTCGTAATGCGCTTCCACCAGTCGCCGTCCTTAAACAT
Organism: Lysinibacillus sp. RC79; assembly: GCF_041262405.1. Taxonomy (NCBI): domain Bacteria; kingdom Bacillati; phylum Bacillota; class Bacilli; order Caryophanales; family Bacillaceae; genus Lysinibacillus; species Lysinibacillus sp. RC79. The sequence goes on along the minus strand of NZ_JBGCCD010000006.1, from coordinate 25,455 downwards.
AATATAGACATAGTTGAGCTTATCGTGATCGTTTAGGTATGTAATTTCCCAAACAGCACCTGGCTCCTCATAGCCTAATTTGATATTGAGGACTTTTTGTACATTGCCTTCTTTTTTTAAAACCGATAATGCCTGCTTTTCCGTAATACCATCTTTTAAAAGTACTTCCTTAATTGAATCAGCTTCTAGATTCGTCGGAACAAAGACAGCTTTTTTATCACCATATTCATCTACCCCGAACACAGTGACATACGAATGTTTGCCATTATATGTGTAAGACTCCGAAACAATTGCGAGGGCTTTGGCATCGAGTGCCAACTGTTCAGCCTGCTCTTCAATTGAACGGAATGGAGCCTCGGCTTTCCAGAGTACTAAAATACTAATGACAAGTGACAATGAGACCATAAAGACAGAAATGAAAATCAACCAGTTTTTCATATATTCACCTTATGTTTCACATCTAGCGTATTCTTTAACACGAACGCCTGATGCTTTTGCATGTCTATAACTGCGTATACATTCATTTTGCTTTCCATTTTTGTCAACCTGCTTTCTTTCCTCATACCACAACATTATACAACAATTTTGTGCTGTCGTGTCTCTTAATTTCATATATTGTACGTTGATAGAATAACGTTTTCAAATGATTCGAGTAGTAATTTTTTTCTTTTTGGTTCAGCCCTTAAAAATGTTAACCCTTTCAATGTAAAAATCCCTATTCACAATTGCGAATAGGAAGTAAAATTTCCGCTAAAAACTAACGATAATTCACATATAATACAGTTCGTACGACTGTCCTGGTTTGCCCGGTACCACCAACAATCTACTTGCTCAATTTGTAATTGCTCAAACACCCCTGTTTTGCTTTGAATATCGAACTCCTGCATGTGATTAAATGTCGATATTTTTTATTCGCACAATTTTCTCCATTATTGTCCTTGTTGCCCAGTGTTTTTACCCATATGATGAGGTAATTAGCAATTTTTAAGAATTGAAAAAGGGACGTGATGTTTTGACTAAAGAAGTTAATCCTACAGATCCAGCAACAATACCAAAATTTGTGGATGAGCTGCCAAAACCGGTTACCGCTAAACCTAAATACTATAAGGGCCAACAGAGAAAAGATTATTATGAACTTAAAATGATGCAAGCAGAGCATTGTTTCCATAAAGATTTCCCAACATCAATCATTTGGGGCTATAACGGGCTTTATCCCGGACCGACAATTGAAGCTACAAAAGACAAAAGCATTTATGTTAGATATACAAACCAATTGCCCTTAAAGCACTTCTTACCCGTCGATTTTACACTTCATGCAGCAAACGATTCAAAGGAAGTAAGAACTGTTACACATTTACATGGCGCAAATGTAGATTGGGAAAGTGACGGCCACCCCGAGGCATGGTATACAAGAGATTATGCGCAAACAGGTCCAAAATTCAGTAAAGAAATACATGAATATACCAATCATCAACCCGGCACTACACTGTGGTATCATGATCATGCAATGGCGCTAACTCGTTTAAATGTGTATGCGGGATTAGCCGGTTTTTATTTGCTTCGGGATACACTTGAGGAGCGTTCTAACCTACCTTGTGGACACTATGAGTACCCTATCTTAATTCAAGATAAATCGTTTAATGAAGACGGCTCTCTTTTCTATCCTGATGAACCACCATTCCCAGTTCCCGTACACCCCTCTATTACACCTGGCTTTGTTGGTAATACCATCGTTGTAAACGGGAAGGTCTGGCCTTATTTAAATGTCGAACCTCGTAAATATAGATTTCGTTTTCTTAATGGCTCCAATAGAAGAGGTTATGTCATTAGCCTTTCAAATGGTGAGCCTATGATACAAATTGGAACAGACGGGGGCTTTTTAACGGCTCCTCAAGAAATTCAATCTGTAGCGTTATTGCCGGCAGAACGAACAGATATCATTGTCGATTTTTCAAAATATGAAGGTCAGGAAATAACGTTAGTCAATTCTGATGAAGATTTCATAGATGAACATACAAGAGAAATCATGCAGTTTAAAGTGTGTCTTTCTCTAAAGTGTGAGGACACTAGTGAAATACCTGAAAGGCTTGCAGTATCAATGGATTTACATTCACACGATGCACATATCGAGAGACATTTACCATTAACGGCTACGACAGATGATTTTGGTCGGCCAATGTTATTATTAAATAATCGTATGTATCATGACCCTGCTACTGAAAAGCCTGCACTTGATAGCATAGAAATATGGAATTTTATGAATGCCACACAGTTTGATCACCCTATTCATCTACATTTAATTCAATTTAAAATACTAGAACGGCGCCCTTTCGATATGGAGCTATATCAAAATGAAGGTAGACTGGAATTTACAGGTCCCCCTGAAAAACCACATAACTATGAGCAGGGTTGGAAGGATACTGTAAAAGCAGAAGCAGGGAAAGTTACGAAAATTATTATGCATTGGAAAGATCATGTCGGCCATTATATGTGGCATTGTCATTTCCTAGAACATGAAGATCATGACATGATGCGACCAATACTCGTCATGAAGGATGTTCACCCCGTGCAAGAGCCACATGCTGAAATCCAGCACCAGGAAATAGAGCATTCGCCAGAACAGCATAACGAAGACCCGACTATTGTTATGGGCAATAATGAGCATACTGTACCACTCTTGAACAATACTCAATACATCACTACAACAGAAGAAAAAATAGAATATTCTCATGCTTCACCCTTACAAACAGCTAAATTAGAAGAAGCAATAGACTACATTCCGCAAACTATTCCCCTCTTAACTAGTACTCAAAACATTACTCACTCTACTGAAACAACTTATTTAGAAGACGAAATAGACTATAATCCGCAAACTATTCCTCTCTTAACTAGTACCCAAAACATTACTCGCTCTCCTGATACAGCTTATTTAGAAGACAATGTGGAATATAATCAGCTATCTGCACCGCTCTTGAACAATACTCAAAATATCACTTTTTCAAAAGTAGAACTCCCGGAACACCAAATTGTTCGTTCCGATATTGAAAGCATTCCTCAACCAATCTTCCCGTCTACTGAGTTTCAATCTCGACAAAGAATACCTGCGAGGCGTCGGAGAAGATGGTACTAATATTACAAATATAAAACCACCTTTTAAATGAACTGCCCCGTAAAAGTTAGATACAAAATCTAATTATTACGGGGTGGTTTTTATAATTTTTTAATTCTTTTTAAATAGACTATAAAGAATAGGGACGATAAATAATGTTAAAAAAGTAGAAGTAGATAGTCCACCTATAACTACAACAGAAAGAGACTTTGATATCATCCCAGTTTCATTCGAAATAGCCATTGGGATTAATGCGCCCATTGTGGCAATAGCAGTCATCAAAATCGGACGAATACGTACGACCCCTGCTTCAATTAAAGCTTTTTGCTTGGGCATTCCACATCTTTCAAACTGCTTCACCTTATCAACTAGAACGATAGCATTCGTTACGACAATTCCATTTAACATGAGTAAACCGATCATTGCTGGCATACCGATTGGTTCCTTCATTATATAAAGTCCAATTAATGCACCAATAATAGAAAATGGAATAGCGAACAAAATAACAAACGGTGCTTTTCCTTCTTTGAAGGTAAAAACCATAGTCAAATAAACTAAGAAAACACTAATTCCAATGGCAATCGACAAATCTTTGAAACCATCATCCATTGAAGCAGATACACCTTCCTTATAATAGCTAATATTTTCAGGAAGTCGTAAATTATTAATTACTTTATCTGCTTGAGCAGTCACATCTCCTACTTTTTCATCAGTGATAGTTCCATACACCATGATATATTCATTGCCATTTAAATGAGTAATTGAAGTTATATTATTAACCCTCTTTAGCTCTCCCAATTCATGAAGAAAGACAGGCATTCCCATTGCATTACTGATTTGAAGCTGTCCTAAATCTTTAAGAGATGTAACCTCACCCATTTTCAATCCTAGGTTCACTTCTCTCGTTTCCTCTTCAACTCTCATGGTCGTTACTACATCCCGATTAATGAGTGTTCGAAGACTTTGTGCAACTATAGCTGGAGTGATTCCTTTTTCAGCAAGTTTTTTATCATCCAAATCGAAAACGATTTCAGGTACTTCTCCTTCTAAAGATGTTGTCACATCCTCCATTCCTTGTACTTCTTTTAAAGCAGCTGTAATCTGCTCACTTGCTTTTTTTATATCCTCATAATTCGCTCCATTTACAACTAGTGTGTATCTGCTTTCTGCCCCTCCTATAATTCCACCAGTACCCGAGACTGTCATTTCTTCTGGTTCAGTGATCGTTGTTAATTGTAGTCGCACGTCATTTACATATTCGTTCAAATTTCCAACAGAATCATTGACAACGAACGCAATCGTCGCACTTTCAGAGTGTCCGTCAATATTAGTATTTATAAGGTTGATGTCCTTTCGTTCTAATAATATATTTTCTACTCTACTTACGACATCAGCTGTTTTCTTTAAAGCAGTTCCTTTTGCCATTGTCATTTCAATCTTGAAATCATTCACTTTCTCTTGTGGCAGGAAGGTTGTCCCTAACCTCGGTGCAATAATGCCAATAGAACCTATCAAAATTAATAATGCCACGGTTAAAGTAACTAAACGATGGTGTAAAACCCAAGTCAAACTGTTGCGATACCAAGTTTGAAGTCTATTTTCATGTGATTCTTTAGGAGTAATTTTTAATAAAAAGATCTTCGATAATATTGGAACAATAGTTACTGCAACAATTAATGAAATCAACAATGAAATAACAATGGTCCATGCAAGTGGCTTAAAAAAACCTCCTACAATTCCTGGCACAAAGGCAAGTGGTAAAAAAACAGCAACAGTTGTTATCGTTGAGGAAGTAATCGCAGATGCTACTTCACTTGTAGCCTGCTCTATTAATTCTACATTTCTTTCTTTTGAAGCTCTTACTCTTCTAAATATATTTTCAATGACGACAATTGAATCATCTACCACTCGTCCCACTGCTACTGCAATACCAGCCAGTGTCATAATATTTAATGTATATCCCATTGCTTTCAACAAAAGAAAAGATGCAAAAATTGAGACAGGGATGGAAATGACGGCAATAATAGTTGAACGAATATTTTTTAAAAATAATAAGGTGATGATGATTGTCATTAATGCCCCTAAAAATACTTCACGTAACATAGAATGGACCGATTGATTAATTTCGATGGATTGATCACGTAAGATTTCGACTTTATAACCTTCGGGAATAGCTAAATTATTTATTTCTTTTTTCACTTGATCAACAATTGCTACTGCATTAGCACCACCTTCAGGAATAATACTGAAACTTACACCCTGTTTTCCGTTAATGCGTGTCATATTGTTTGTGTATTCACTTTCATATGAAACTTCAGCAATTCCGCCTAAATTCGTGGTTGTAATATTTTGCGAATTTTCTTCTTTAGTAAAAAGCTTTATGTCTTTAATTTCCTCAATAGATTTTAGCTCGCTATTTATTCGCACTGGCAATACTTCATTTGAAATGGAGATGTCTCCAGTCGGCATCGAAAGATTATTTGCCAAAATAGCTTCTCGAACATCGTTTAAAGTAATTCCACTTGCCATCAATTGATGTGGCAGGAGTCGAATAGAAACAAACTTTTCAGTTGTTCCACTGATTTCTATATCACTTATACCTTCTATTTCAGAAAGTTGTGGAATTATAGTATTCTTTACAAAGGTTTGAACTTCGTCATTTTTTTCTGTAGCATATATACCCATTGAGAAAATTATTGGGTTTCCACCAGGTTTAGTTAATTCATACCTCGGTTCCCCTGCAAATTTAGGCAACTGTAATTTATCTAAACTTCTCCTTACGAGCTGCTCTGCTTCCTTCATATCCATTGCCATTTCAAATTCAATAGTTGAATATACGGCATTGGCGACACCGTTTGTATATACATTTTTTCTCCCCTCCAGTTTCATAAATTCCCTTTCCATTTGCTCCCCTATATCATTCATCGCTTGTTCGGGTGAGGCACCTTGATAAGGAATAACTACTGTTAAATATGGAATATCAATATTCGGATATTTCTCACTATGCAATGTTTGTAATGAATAAATTCCTCCAACAATAATCAGAGGTATTACTAATATCATTGTTAAAGCATTTTTCATACTAAAGCGGATGAATCGTTTCATATTGCCCCTCCCTCAAACTATCCCCAGTCCTTTTATCCCTGTTCAATCTGCATTACAGGTAACAATAAATCTAGTTGAGTAAAATCATCACCTCGATACCACTCAAGAATGGAGCGTGACGGCACCCATTTATGTTGAAGCGCGTATTGAAGTAATTTTATGTATCCGTCCTTGATCGTTGACATTTGTTCTTTAAATGGTAATGCCAGACATATACAAGAAGGCATATGTTCAATAAATTCACTATCAGCTATATCATTTATGTTTGTATTTGCTGGAACACCAAAGCCGATTTGAGCTTTGATTACATCTTGGCCTGATAAATAATTCAAATAATAACTTTTAATGCTAATATTTAATTGTTTTAATTCGCTTGCTCTGTTTTCAAAATGGGCTCCAAATTTACCCGTTGTAGATTGAGCTGTATACCAAATAATTTTTTCATCATTTTTATCAATCAAATAGATATCATCTCGAATGGAATTACTTTCTAAGTAACGTAAGCTAATATCCAACAGATTTCGTTTTTGTTTCATATTTTGAATCCATACTTTCATCATTTCTTGGCGAGTCGTTTCATCCTGCTCGTGTAAATAATTTTGAATTTCATGAATAGATACATCTGCTAATCGCAAAGTGGATATTAACTTTACTGTTGCAATTTGACTATCCGAATACACCCGATAGCCATTTGAACTTCTTTCCTCCGGTAACAGTAAATTTTTGGTTTCATAAAAGCGTAATGTACTTTTGGCTATACCTGTTCTTTCAGAGAACTCTTGAATTGTCATATATTTTTTCAAATCATCACACCTCTCTTAATTTCAATGTAAACCTTCAACTAACTTGAAGGTCAAGAATTATTTACCATATCAATGAATTATCAGGTGTGTTGATTAACCATTTTTATCTATTTAAATTAATTAGAAGACACTGATTTCCGCTAAAAGACGTTTATTACGCAAGTTGGATAGAAGTCGTAGAAGTACCAATCCTAACAATTTCAAAAAGGATGGTACTATAAAACATGGCGTCAAACTCCGTTGGACATATAGTAAAAACTATCAAAAAACAAAAAAACAAATAAAAGAATTATATAGAAAGAAAGCTTCCTACATCAAAGAAAAACATGGTGCGTTAGCAAATAAAATCTTGTCTCTTGGCGATGAGGTGTACATCGAAACCATGCATTTTAAAGGATTGGCAAAACGTACAAAAGAAACCAAAACAAATATACAGGGCAAAATCCAATCCAAAAAGCGTTTTGGAAAAAGCATTGGGAATCATGCCCCTGCCATGCTAGTGGAAATCATCCATCAAAAAACTTATTCGCAGTTTGCTTAGTTGTACCATTAGTATGAGTAGACAAGCTGATTAAAAAGGATCCAACATACAGTTTAAAGAAGGCGACTCGCTCAACATTTTATCATCTGAGGAATTTACATTAATTTCACTGTATAATCTAAAATGCCCTTCTTCATTAGACCGACTGTCGGTTTATAATATTGTATGATATTTCTCCAAAAAAGGAACTTGTTTGAACTTCCACTAAAAAATTTAGAATAGATCGAATTTATCTCAATCACAATCATCATCTCTTACCCATTTCATATTCAGTTCATAAAGACATGCTATAGTTAGTAACATAAAAGATTCATATTTTATTGTTGATGAAATTGAAGGAGGATTTACTTTGCAGGAGGCATCAAAAGATACGAAAAAACTTACGGATTGGCGACGTTTTATTCGCCTAGTGAAACAAGCTGAGCCACCAGTATCGCTATTAATTATTGCATTAATCATGAGTTTAGCAACTACAGGTGTAGGCTTTATCGTACCGTTATTTACAAAAAAATTAGTCGATGGCTTTTCATTAGCATCCCTTGATTATTGGCAAATACTTTTGTTAGGTATTGCTTTTATCGCGCAGGCAATTGCAAGTGGCCTTTCTATTTATTATTTAAATCGTGTCGGACATCATGTCGTCGCGACATTACGAGATCAGCTTTGGAGAAAGCTACTTCATTTACCAATTCCTTATTACGATGAGAACGATACAGGTGAAACATTAAGTCGTGTTACGAATGACACAGCTGTTGTCAAGGAGCTCATTACAGAACATCTTGCGAACTGTTTATCTGGTGTTATTTCCATTATTGGATCAATTATTATTCTATTAATCTTAGATTGGAGAATGACCTTAGTCATGCTGATCGCTGTTCCGCTAGCTATGGTTATTTTAATGCTTTTAGGAAGACGTATGTTTGTCATTTCAAAAGGAATGCAAGATGAGACAGCAAAATTTACGTCCGTACTAAATCAAGTGTTGCCTGAGACACGATTAGTAAAAGCTTCAAATGCCGAAAGTATAGAATATGAGCGTGGTAAGAAAGGCATTACAAACCTCTTTACGTTTGGCTTAAAAGAAGCTAAAATCCATGCGCTTATTTCGCCACTCATTTCGTTTGTCTTAATGTCAGTCCTTGTAGCCATTATTGGTTATGGCGGTGTACGAGTTTCTTCAGGCGAGCTTACAGCTGGAGACATGGTAGCATTTATTTTATATTTAATCCAAATCATCATGCCGATGACCCAATTAACAATGTTTTTTACACAGCTTCAAAAAGCAATGGGTGCTACAGAGCGAATTAGTGCATTACTTGAGCATGAAGAAGAAAATATTTTCGAAGGAAAAACATTAGAAATAGCGGATCAGCCTATTTATGTAAAAAATGTTGACTTTGCTTATGGAGAAGACCTAATTTTATCGAATATTAATTTCACCATTGAACCAGGTAAAGTTACGGCCATCGTAGGGCCTAGTGGCGGAGGGAAAACAACAACATTTTCTCTGTTAGAAAGATATTATCAGCCTACTAACGGAAGTATTACACTTGGAGAAACCCCTATCAACACGTACTCCTTACACTCTTGGAGAAGTCAAATCGGCTATGTTGCTCAGGAGAGTGCACTTCTATCTGGGACGATTCGTGAAAATATTTGCTATGGTATTGACAGAGAAGTGCAGGATGAAGAGCTTGAGCGAGTTGCCAAAATGGCCTATGCCGATCAATTTATCAATGAACTACCAGACCAATTTGATACAGAGGTAGGAGAACGAGGCATTAAGCTTTCTGGCGGTCAACGACAACGAATCTCTATCGCCAGAGCACTTTTACGCGACCCTCAAATATTAATGCTAGATGAAGCAACATCTAGTCTAGATAGTAAATCAGAAATCTATGTTCAAAAAGCATTAGATAATTTAATGCAAGGTAGAACAACGCTTGTAATTGCACACCGCCTTTCTACAGTAGTAGATGCCGATCAAATACTTTTTGTGGAGAAAGGACATATTACGGGCAGCGGCACACATGATTCTCTATTTGAGACTCATGACATGTATCGAGAGTTTGCCAAGCAACAATTACGTATTAAAGAAGAATAACGAAGGGATTTGTTAGCGTGACAAAACTATTAGTTGTAGATGATGATGCCCATATTCGAGAATTAGTTAAGGTATTTTTACAAAATGAAGGTTTAGAGGTAATTGAAGCTACGGACGGTGTAGATGCACTGTCCAAATTGGATTCTGATAAGGTGGATATGATTATTATGGACATTATGATGCCAAATATGGACGGCTGGGAATTATGCGAAGAAATACGTTCATTTAATGATAATCTACCAATCTTAATGCTAACCGCAAAGGGAGAAACCTCACAAAAGGTAAAGGGCTTTCATCTTGGAACAGATGATTATCTTGTTAAACCATTTGAGCCTGTAGAGCTGATCGTCCGTGTGAAATCAATACTTAAAAGATACCATATTTCCCTATCTCAATTTGTGGAAGCTGGCAATATTAAGTTAAATCGTAATACACATGAAGTCTTGTATAACGGTGAATCTTTAACACTTCGTTTAAAGGAATTTGAACTATTATTTACGTTAGCAAGCTATGCTGGAAAAACTTTTTCACGTGAACAGCTAATCGAAGAAATTTGGGGATACGACTATGAAGGTGATGAACGTACAGTCGATGTTCACATTAAAAGACTTCGTCAACGTTTTCCTCAAGAAACAAGTGGATTTTCTATTCGTACAATTCGCGGCCTAGGCTATCGATTGGAACTTGTTTCATGAGAAGACTAAAAAATTTTTTAAAGCTTTTTTTAACTTTAATGCTTCTTCTTATCATTAGCATCGTATTTGCTTTTATTTCCTACCACATAACGTCCTGGCTTTATGATTGGTTAGGCAAACATCCACAAGGTTTCTGGCTTCAATTATGGACCGTAGTTGGTGTTTTTGTTCTCTTTGCTTGCTCAGTCATCATCACCTTTTTAATTGGGCTAAAAAGACAACGGAACTACTGGAATACGATTGTAGATGCATTAAGCCGGATTTCAAAAGGTGATTTTACTGTCAAATTAGATCTTAAAGCAGATGACGAAGATCAATTTGGTCAATTAATACATGGCATCAATCATATGGCAGTCGAATTAGGTGAAATGGAAAGAATGCGCCAAGAATTTATCTCGAATGTATCTCATGAAATTCAGTCGCCTCTAACATCTATTAATGGCTTTGCTAAAGCTTTGAAAAACATTGACCTCTCTGAGGATAAGCGACAGCATTATTTAGCAATCATTGAGATGGAAAGTAATCGACTATCAAAAATTAGTGACAATTTACTAAAGCTAACGTCGTTAGAATCACAACACCACCCCTTCGAGCCAAGGCATTTCCGACTTGATAAGCAATTGCGCACTGTCGTACTAACGCTTGAACCTAATTGGCTAGCTAAAAATATCGACATGGATTTGCAATTAGAAAGCATTTCGGTAATAGCGGATGAAGATTTAATGAATCAAGTATGGATGAATTTACTAAGCAACAGCATTAAATTCACGCCAGCTGCTGGCATCATTACGATATCTATGACAATGCAAATGGATACGATCACTATTGCCATTTGTGATAGCGGTATCGGTTTAACAGCGGAACAACAAAAGCATGTATTCGAGCGATTTTATAAGGCTGACCAATCAAGGACGGCTGAGAATGGCGGAAGTGGCTTAGGACTATCTATCGTAAAGAAAATCATCGATATGCATAACGGAACCATTACTGTTGAAAGCAAGCCTGCTGAATTTACAACGTTTTTTGTAACTCTGCCATTAAATCATACTCGTGCAAACGAATAACAGATTCTTTTTTCGTCTGCACGAGTCTATTAGGCAGATGAACTAGTAAGCTACTTTTCTAAAATATTGATAAATTTTTTCGAGTTTTCTGCTATGTCCCCCCTTCTTACTTTCCATATTGCCGAATTCAAAAAACTTCACTTGTTTAATGCCAACAAAATTAAATAACGCTCTTTTCATTAATATTTTATGAGCATTATTTAGCCATAACAGTGGATATTTTGTTGGACCCTTCATTGTCGAAATACACACTACTGATTTTCCTTTTAGTAGCCCCTCAGGAAATAGTCCCTTTTTATCTTTATAAGCAAAGTTGGCCGCAAACAATTGATCGATATACCCTAGAAGCATTGCTGGTGGTCTTCCCCACCAAATCGGATATACAAAAACGATTTTATCAGCCCACCTAATTTGTTCTCGATATTTCTCAAGCTTTGGATCACGAAACATATCACGACGTCGTTTCTGTTCATGAAAAACTAAAAGCGGATCAAATTGCTCCTCGTATAAATCTAATACTTGAATCTCCTTTACGAAAGGATTGTCATTACAGCCCTTCATAACCTTCTGTAAAAAAGCATAATTCAAACTTTTATGATTGGGATATGTATAAATAATTAATGTGTTCATCATGCATCCTCCATTACTTATCATTTGATAATAAAATAATAAATCACATAATTTTAGTTGTCAAATGATAATTGTTTTAAGATAAGTTTTTTGTTATCTTGTCAGTAAGAGGTGAACACGTTTGGACAAAAAAGAATTATTTAATCAGTTCGTAGCATTTACAACAGCGGTACATCAAGTAACACATGAACTAACTCAAAACGTTAAAATCGATAATATTACACCTGTACAATATAAAATTCTAGAATATATAAAAGTAAGCCAGCCAGTTACTCCTACTGAAATTAGTGATTGTCAGCATATGTCCTTACCTAATACAAGCCGTGAATTACGCAAATTACAGGAAAGAAAGTTTATTGAAAAAATTAGCGATACCGAAGATCGAAGAAAGCACTATGTTTGCCTTACAGAAGATGGGGAAAAAGTAATGGAGGAAGCATTCGCCTGTATAGAAGAGCGCTTTCTACAACTTATTCAACATGCATCAAAGAAAGATTTAGAGGATATTCATCATGCATTAAACATTCTTGACGAAAAGGTCTTTAATCCAAAATCATAAAAGAGAACCTGCATGCTTTTCATTATCAGACAAGCATTGCGGGTTCTTTTACTGTTTATTATATTGACATAGAAAGCGTTCCACACCTGGGTATTTCTCTCCTAGACTAGTTATAAAAAACCCATAACGACGATAAAAATCTACAGCCTCATAATCCGTTTCAGCAACAATTGTTGGGTACTTACTCGCTATAAAATTAATCATTTTACTACCAATACCCTTTCCTCGTTGATCAGCTAATACAGCAATATGCTTAATCTCACACTCTGATAAGCTGAGTTGTTCTATACCAATACAACCAGCTATTTCACCTTCGAATTCAACGCTATATAATGTCCTATTCGATAAAAGTATATATTTTTCATACTCTTGTTGAACTTTTTCATCCGAAGTTGCAAAAGAAAGTAGTTTTCTAATAGCTGGAGAAATAGTGTTTGCTTGAACTATATTCATAACTTACCTCCTTAAATGTTGGAAGCAGGAATGACAACAGCATGACAAGCTTTTTCATAAAATTCAATTGGACCTGCTCCTCCTATAATTGCATATTCATACCCAATCTCATGCATATCTTTTAAACAATGATGGAGAAGGGAATATCCTATCCCCTTTACTCGATTAGATTTCACTACACCCATTGGGCCAAAATAACATTTTTTATTTTGATAAACGTCGAATCCAGCAAATCCAACAAGCTCTCCCTTATTATCAAAAGCTACATATATGGAAGGCACAGTACTTAAAAATGCACTTTTAATTGTTTCTGACCACTCTTGCGAAAAATGACTTTCTACAAAATGAATTAGCTTGTTTTTATCATCACGATTGACTCTACGAATATTACTATAAATCAAATCTGGGAAATTGTAATTGTGAAGATGAGCAACCATATCCCGCGAAGTCGTACCAAGTTTTAAAATCATTTTCTTGTCTTTTTCTGAAACGAATTCCTCAAGCATATTCGCCTTTATTAATGCTTTAAGTAAGTGTCCTTCATTTATATAAACCTGGTTATAGTTTTGCATATAACAAGTTGCTTGTTCCAATACTGTTAAAACATCATTTGTTATTGGAACATTAAATGAATTATGGCTTTGTATATTCTTGTCTGATTTTAGATCAAGTTCATTAATCAAATTTCTTATAGAAGCTTCATCTATAGTACATTTTAATACTATTTCGCCAAGGACCCCCTCTTTTTCTTTTAGACAAGCAAGTAAAAAATGAATAGGCTGTAACACTTTATGTTGTGAAGAGGAAGCTTCTTTTTCCGCATTCTTTATGATCCTTAACATACGATTTGTTAATTTATCTGAATTCAAATGCTTGTCATCCTTTCATTGATTTTTTTCAACTTCTCAATTTTTAACACTTAATAAATAATCTTTATGTTAAATAATTGAAATATTAGGACTTTATCATACCATTAATTATGTTTTCTATTATAAAAAAATTGAAACTATTAATTTGCTTTTCACCAAAAATTAGGAATGACATTTATTAAAAAGAATGTTGATTGGAGTGGAGGCTGGGCGACTCCTTGGGGATTAGCGTCACAGATGGGACCCTGGAGCGAGCAACGCGAGTGAAGCGGCTCATCGGACGCCCCCAGGAAGCTTTGCTCTATGCGAAAGCGAAGCGACAGTAACAAAGCGCCTAGCCGGAATGGAAATCACCCCCACGTTATGGTAATAAGCCTGTTTAGTGTAAATTCCCCTTATTTTCGCTATTTAGAAATCGTTAATGCCTATACATCGTCACCCATTTGCTTTTTCTTTAATAGTATAAAGATGTATAGAAGGAGGAGACATAAGTGGAAGTAGCAGTGTTAGACAAGAAGTGGATAGAAGAACATTTTGAAACACTTCCATTATGGCAACAGTCAGCATATACCGACTTCGCTGCCATGGTTGCAGATGAAGCAAATACGTTTCCCTGTATTCCAGCTAGAAAAGGTTTTTTATCGAACCATCTTCGCTATAGTTTTATCGGAGATCCACGAGAGGAACAATCGATAAAGACGTTAGCACGATGCTTAAAGGAATACGATAAGTACTCTCAAACATTCGGAAACTATACAACACATACCATTTTCTTCAAAACCCCTAATGATATGCATAAAAACTTCGATGTTGCGGATTATAGAAATTTATTTTGGTCAGTTTTAAACAATTTAACTAAATTTGATGATGTCGATTGGCCAAAGGAAATTCCAACCGATCCATCACATCATGAATGGGAATTTTGTTTTAACGGTGAGCCTTATTTTGTGTCTTGTGCAACGCCCGCACACAAATTAAGAAAGAGTCGTAATTTCTCTACTTTATTAATGGCATTCCAGCCACGCTGGATATTTGAAGAAATGAACGACTCTACTGTATTTGGTCGAAAATTAAAGAAGCTTATCCGTCAACGCATTACCGAATACGATGCTATTCCAGCTCATCGTGATTTAAAATGGTATGGGCAAGAAGGTAGTTATGAATGGAAGCAGTATTTTTTAAGTGATGATAATAGTAGTCCATCGAAATGTCCTTTTTTACGTATGCAAAATTCTCTGCAGAACAAAGAACAATAATCAATTATGCCTCGGCATAATTGCGTCCGGAATCGGCTTTGTGCTAGCACAAAGAATTCCTTTCCGATTCCGTGACATCCGCCGGAGGCTTTGGGCCAACAGATGTTTTTTGCGCGAAAGCGAAGCGTCAGCAGCATGATGTTGGTCACTCAGTCGTTGCCACAGGACGTGGCGTTCTTAGATTGAGTTCCTCTATTTCAGCGGATGTTTTTTGTACCGAAAGCGTAGCGACAGGTACGGATGTTTGGACACCTGCTGAAAGAAGTTAAACATGTTTACTCTGTTTTTGCCTTCTCATTACAATCCAAGTCGCAATTCCTATAATGATGATAAAAAGCAGGCTCACGAAAAATCCGAGTCTGCTTGTTTTTTCTCCTAACGTCCCAGACACCGTCACCACAATGAGCAACATTCCGATACCATTCTTCACATGCTCCCACTTCGTCAGCTCCATTAGCTTTCTATATGTCACTAATATAAAGAGCCAGTTATAAATCAGCATTAAGCCTGCAGCTGTAACCAAATATTCAAAAATCTTTTCTGGCATAAGGAAGCCTATAACAATAGTGATGATTAAACCACTAGCTAAAAAGAGAAATGCAGGAAATGGAATCTTCATCTTCCCTTTTTTCGCCAAAGCCGTTGGAGCATCATGATCCTCTGCCAATGTAACGAGAATCGTTATGACCGCGTATAAAGAGGCTACCATTGTTGAAAAGCCTGCCATAATTAAAACGCCATTAAAAATGTCTGCAAAAAAAGGTATGTGATAACCATTAAGCGCTGTAATAAATGGGCTTTCCTCAATATTAAAGTCCTTCCAAGAAACAAGCGCCAAGGCAAGCATAATAGCCATTAGAAAAATGACAGTTATAGCAATAAGCATCACTTTTCCAGCTTTCGGTGCTTCTTTAGGATTTTTTAAATCAATGACCATTAATCCCATAACCTCAATTCCACCAAATGCATAAAAGGCATATAGCAGTCCAAGCCATATTCCTTTCAAACCTTGTGAGAAAAATTCTTCATAATTTGCATGCAGTGCAGCGAGTGTAGTGGATTCTGAATTAAATCCTTTTATTATTAAAATAGCCGCTACTATAATAAACATCAAAACCGCCGCTGCCTTTATCGCACCAAAAATATTTTGAAATTTTTCAAAGCCCTTCATACCAGTAAGAATAACGACTAACGCAAGTGCTGCATAAATAGTTGCAGCAACCCATAATGGAAGCTTAGGAAACCAAAGCTTTGTAAAAATACCAAGCGCCATCAATTGGCTGCCCATAATAAGCATCTCAGAAATCAAGTAAATCCAGCCATTACTGAATCCAGCCCATTTACCAAAAGCTTGCTTTGCATAAGTACGGAATGAACCCTTATCTGGATTGTCAACTGACATCTTAACAAGAGCATCATAGACAATGTACGTAGCAATCGCCGCTAACAAAAAAGGAATTAAAACAGCAGGACCACTTTTATGAATGGCCATACTTGTCCCAAGAAAAAATCCTGTACCTAGTGTACAACCTATGCCGAGAAGCGAAAGCTGCCACCAAGACAACCGTCCTTTACTTGTTTTAGATGTCATTTTGATCAACCCTCCTACCTTTTTGCTTACTTTCTTACCAATGGTAATGTCATACAACGAATGCCACCACCGCCTTTTTCAAGCTCTGTGACATCAATTTCTATCAAATTCTTTTTTTGCAATAGTGGATGCTTCGTCCATTGCTGCTTCGTTGCTTGCTTACTAATCAACAGTGTTTCGGGATTAAGATTTATAAAATTGATATCAGGGATTGTATTATATTTTTCAAGCCAGTAAACGTCAAAGCCATGGTGATTTAAAAATTGCTCAGTCATTTCAAAACGACTTGTTTGAGCTGTGAATACATGTACAGGAAAATAGCGCATAAAGTTTTTAGCTATTAGCAGATTAGCGTTCGTAACATTACAATTCATATCTAAATGAAGTGTATCGGAGCGTCTTGGCAAATCAATGATCGCAATTTCCGAAAATCCTTCTTGGAAGATACGATCCTTGATACTTTCCACAGCCTCTAACGTTGTTCTCATTCCAATATTAATAAGTACGGCATCCTTATTTAAAATCAGCACGTCTCCACATTCTAAAGCAGTAGAAGGAGGTTGTTTAAATTTTAAAAACTTCTCCGGAAACCACTTTTCTAATAATGAGTGTGCATGTGGATACTCTGGACGCCTTAGCGAACTACCTGCCTCTCCAAGGAAAATACTATTTCCTATAACACAGGCAAGATCGCGTACAAAGTACCTATTAATAAGCTGCTCACTTACTGTTTTCTCATCATTTGTTAGCTCTTTCGAATAGTCAATTATATGGACACCCGCATTTTCTAGCGTTGTCTTAAATTCCATAAAATTCTCCATTGCTTTCACATGATTGACAGCAGCACTCCATCCTACATTTTCAGCTATTGTTAAATCTGTTACATCTAAATTTGAAGGTGCACAAAGCATAACAACCTTTAGTTCATCATGCTCCGACCAACAATTCGGTTGAAACGAGTACATATTGTCTCTCCCCTTCTTGGATTATGATCTCTGCTTAGCGTTACCATCAAGATTGGGATTATACAAATTCAAGGAGGACTTTTTTGTAATTTAGATAATTCATATATAAGGATAAAAATAATTACAGAAATGAGTGTAATCATGGAATACTATAAATTTTTAAGACAATATGTAGGACACCAGCCCATCATTTTACCTGGTTCAGTTGTATTAATTCTCAATAAAGCAAATGAAGTGTTATTGCAAAAAAGATACGATGGAGGTTGGGGGCTTCCAGGTGGTTTAATGGAATTAGGAGAAAGCTTAGAAGATACCGCAAAAAGAGAAGTGTTAGAAGAAACAGGTTTAGTTATAGAGGACCTAAAGTTATTAGGTATTTTTTCAGGTCCAGATTACTATCTTAAAGTTTCGAATGGGGATGAACTATACTCAGTTACGGCAGTCTATTATACAAGAAATGTTAAGGGCGATTTAGTTATTGATTATAAAGAATCAGAAAAAATGCAATATTTCTCACTCTTAAAGTTACCGGATGGATTAGATAGTAGATATATTGAACCATACTTAACTCAGTTAGTTATAGAATAAGATTTAGAGAGAAAACTTATTACGTCTTCTCTCATTAGAGTGTTGAAAATGCTACTTTTTAATGTAGGAAAATCAACGTTAAATGGACTACATATTTTCAGCCTCTATCAATAAAAATATTGGTGATAAGCTTGCTCAGCATCCATTTCGCTTGTAAATATTAAAATATCGTTTGTTAGCGGATAATACGACTCAAAGAGAAATAGCGACAGCTCATTCGGATTATCTGGATTGTGCACTACCGCCACTTCCTGTATGTTTACTACTTCCTCAATAGACGGATGTCGATAAAAAATATAAACAATATCCCCTGCACTATATTGATGTTGCTTCATTCCATCACCTTCCTATGCCTTTCCACTAGTTTGGTGTAAGAAGATGTTAAATATAATTAATTTTTGATTCTCATGTAGATATTTATTGGAGATATTCCCCTATTCACAACACTCCCTATCATAAAACGTCACAAATAGAATATATATAATCATGTGATATACTTCACAAATACAGAATTTTTGAATTATTTGGTATACTTGAGAAAAGGAGGAGAAAATATGATTAAACAATCAGTTATTGAAAATGTACTTGAAGCAGCTCTTTCTACAGGTGGCGATTTTTCCGAAGTTTTCATCGAGGATAAGTTTGTCAATGAATTAACATTACAAAGTGAAAAAATTGAACAAAGTATTTCAGGGCGTGATTTCGGCATTGGTATACGCATTTTTTCTGGACTTCAAAGCATCTATACGTACACAAATGATTTTTCAGAGGAAGGCCTACTAGCAGCAGCAAAACGAGCAGCACTTGCCATTAAAGGAGGTACTACTGGAACGATTCAACCACTGAAAAAAGAAATTATTACGCCTATTCATAACATTATCATTCTACCAAACAGTGTGGAGCATGCTAGAAAGGTATCAGTCATGCGACAGGCTAATGACATTGCTAGAAATTATGATGAACGCATCAGTCAAGTTAAAGTAAGGTATCTTGACGAAGAGCAGCATGTTTTAATCGCCAACTCAGAAGGAAAATTTGTAGAAGACAAGCGTATTCATAGTCGACTTGCCATCCAGGCAACTGCCTCCGAGGGCAAAGAAATGCAAACGGGCTTCTATGGTCCTGGTGCTCATGCAGGCTTTGAATTTATCGAAAATCTAGATCTAGAGCACTATGCTGGTGAAGCTGCACGTATTGCGGTCACTATGCTTCATGCCGATGAATGTCCTAGCGGTAAATTCCCAGTCATCATTGATAATGAATTTGGTGGCGTTATATTTCACGAGGCTTGTGGTCATGGACTTGAAGCAACAGCCGTCGCGAAAAACAATTCCGTTTTTGCAAATCGTATTGGTGAAAAAGTTGCCCCTGATATTGTTACATATATTGATGATGGCACACTTCCAAACGAATGGGGTTCCCTTAACATTGATGATGAAGGGGAAAAAACGCGAAAAAACATCTTAATTGAAAATGGTATTTTAAAAGGCTACTTGATTGATAAATTTAATGGTCGCCGTATGAATGCTGAACCAACAGGCTCTTCACGTCGCCAATCCTATCGTTTCAATCCAACATCCCGGATGACGAACACATATATCGCTCCAGGCACTTCTACACCTGAAGAAATTATTGCATCTACCGAATATGGTATTTATGCAAAATATATGGGTGGCGGGCAAGTAAATCCATCGACTGGAGATTATAACTTCGCGGTTATGGAGGCTTATATCGTAAAGGATGGAAAAATTGATCGTCCTGTACGTGGTGCAACACTTATAGGTAACGGGGCAAAAACGTTACAGCTAGTTGATCGTGTTGGTAATAATCTTGCGCACGGTGCTGGTATGTGCGGATCTATTAGTGGTAGTCTTCCTGTCAATGTTGGCCAGCCAATGATTCGCGTAAGTGAAATAACAGTTGGAGGAACGAAGGGGGAATAATTATGAACATTGCTGAATATCAAGAAAAACTACTAAATAAGGCGATAGAAGCCGGTTTTATAGAGGCTGAAGTTTATTATGAACGAAAAAACTCTTTTCAATGTATGCTATACGAAGGTCAGATTGATAGCTATGAAACGTCTGAAGATGGGGGCCTAAGTCTACGTGGGCTGCATAACGGAAAAATGGGTTACGCCTATACAGAAAAACTAGACGATGAATCGATGTCCTTTTTAATCAACAGTGCAAAAGAAAATGCGGACGTTCTAGATGAAGATGAGGGCATAGATATTTTTGAAGGCAGTAATGAATACACGCCGTATGAATTTTACAATGAAGAATTAGAGACTATCGGAATTCCTGAAAAAATTGAGCTACTTCGTTCAATTGAACAAAAAATTCGTGCATACGATTCGCGCATTGTAACGCTTGATTACTGTTTTCTTCAAGAATATACTACTGAACGTTCATTAGCGAATAGTAAAAACCTTTCCTTATCACATAAGGAGAACGGTTTAGTCATCTTCCTTTCTACAGTTGTAAAAGAAGGTGAGGAACTGAAAACAGGTGGGTATTTGAAAATGACACGTGATTTTCATTCACTCAATGCTGAAGAAATTGCCAAAGCAGCAGCCGAGGAAGCACTTGTGAATCTAGGTGAGAAGTCGATTCCATCTGGAAAATACCCAATCATCCTACGCTCTGATGCGACAGCTTCTTTACTAAGTACTTTTATGCCTATATTGTCAGCTGAAAATGCACAAAAGGACCAATCTCTCTTAAAAGGGAAAGTCGGACAAAAAGTGGCGTCAGATGCCTTTACATTACTGAACGCCCCATTCCATCCTGAAGCTTTGTCTGGAGCAAGCTTTGACGGTGAAGGTGTTGCAACAAAAGAGCAGGCGATCATTTTAGATGGGACACTGCAAACACTATTGCATAATAGAAAAACGGCAAAAAAGGAAGGCCGCGAAACGAGTGGGCATGCACATAAAGATTCGTACAAAGGTACTTTATCAATCGCACCTCAAAATTTATATATTTCACCAGGTAAGCGATCACAAGAGGAGTTAATGGCCTCCGTTTCTGAAGGAGTACTTATTACTGAATTATCTGGTCTTCACTCTGGTACGAATACGGTTTCTGGTGATTTTTCAGTCGCAGCAAAAGGATTCCATATTCAAGATGGCAAAATTGCATCACCTGTGAAGCAAATGACAATCGCCGGAAACTTCTTTGAGTTTTTAAATAATATCGAAGAAATCAGCTCAGAGCTTTACTTCCTGCCAGATGGGTATGGCTCTTCATCTCTCCTTGTGAAGGAATTATCTGTTACAGTAGAATAATATGGCAAAGGATTTATTGAGGGAGACATGATGTGAGGGTTCTCCAAATATTCAGGTGCTCCCCCTCCTTTTCCGCCGACTGATCGCAAACTAGGTTTCTAATAGAGTCAAAAAAGCAAGTCTCCTTTTAATGGTGACTTGCTTTTTTGACTTCAATTTATTTCGTCAAATCAATTTTTTTATTTAATAAATAAATAGTCATACCACCAACAGTCATGGATAGCAATTCTCCAACACCTACTGTAAACCAGGTTGCCCAAAACGGAAGATCATTGAGAATTGTTAATTGTCCTGCAACGGTGAACATTGATATAGCGAAAATCAATGCAGTTATAACCATTTTCACAATATCATTTGTTATATTTTTCGTTACTCTTCGGCAAAGAATTAAAACGAGAAATGTCGCAATTCCACCAATAGGTACATCTAATACCCACGTTGGTGACATGAAATTTGCTAGTACTACTCCTAGAGTCACTGCTAACACATAGCGCTTGTTATATAGGGCCAGGTAGTTAAACATCTCCGACAAACGAAGTTGAACTGCCCCAAAACTTATGACTGACAATAAAACAGTTACAGCCACATATAAAGCTGCAACAAGTGCCGTCTTTGTAAGTTCAGTTACAGAAGTACGGCTAGAATCTTTTACAATAGATGTATGCAATTTTATTCTCCTTTGTAAAATAGCATATCCGCTATTTTAGTAATAACTACGGCCAAAGGAAGAGAGCTTTTCGCCCTATCTGAAGTGCCGCAGTGCAAGCTGAATTTTGCTTACTTGCGTATTATAGCAGAAGAATTTACGATTGAACAATACTATTTAGTAAGCCATCCGCCATCAATCGGTATAATGGCTCCGTGTATATAATCAGCTGATTGACTAGCCAAATAAAGTGTTAAACTCGCCACTTCACTTGGTTGGGCCCAACGTCCAGCAGGTGTTTCATCGGCGACCCATTTTGCGATTGCACCATCACCTTCAAAATCTGCCTTGTTCATTGGTGTTTGAATGGCTCCAGGTGCAATGGCATTGGCACGAATTCCTTCACGACAATAATCTAAGTCTAACTGCTTCGTATAGCCTACAATCGCATGTTTAGACGCTGTATACGCCGCGCCACCACCGCCTGCAACAAGTCCTGCAATAGATGCCATATTAACGATTACGCCTGATTTTCTTTTTACCATATGAGGTAATATCGTATTTGTCACAAAAAATGTACCCTTTACATTGGTATTCATAATTTTATCCCAAAGCGCCTCATCTGTATCAAGCGTTTTTGCAAAGCCATCTAAAACGCCAGCTGTATTTAATAAAATATCTACTTGCTTAAATATTGAAATCGCAGCTTCAAATGCTTGCTCTACATCGTTCTTATTACATACACTACCTACTCCATAGACAAATTGTTCAGGATATTGCTGATGTAAATTTACTAACCCTTGCTCATCTAAATCAAACCCGAATACACTCGCCCCATTTTTTAAAAATGCAATAGCTTGGGCTTGACCAATGCCTGAAGCTGCTCCCGTTACAAATACCGTCTTGCCCTTATATTCTTCAAACTTCATATATATCTCTCCTCAAAAAACAAAGAAACCACCTCATTTGAGATGGCACTTTCGATTAATTGACAATTATCCAATCTTCCGCTAATAAATCACAGACTGTCGGTGTGAACATTGTATAGCCCTCACCACGTACATTAATTAAAAAATAAGGATTCAAAGCCTCGCCATCATGTTCGCTTTGTCCAACAAGCTTCACATACAATTCGGCACCGCCCCAACCTTTACGAATTACTTTTTCTCCCGCTTTTAAGCGTGGTAATATCTCTTCAAACGTCATTTAAATTCATCCTTTATTTACATTCTTTATCGGATTAGTATACTGGAATTCTTGGATGTTTACAACCTGTTAAAACAAGCCCTCAAGCAAAAAAGTTAAAGTATTTGTTACCCATCAATGTCTGCAATGATTATATAAGTATTATTATCATTCGTAGAGAAAATCTCTGTTCCACTTTCCAGTTTAGAGTTTGATTTAAATTTATCTAAGTTGTTGTTCAGCTTAACGTTGACATTTCAAACCATCCCTAATTTTCTCTACTCATCTCGCAAACATGTTCCTCTTCATTTGCACTTGCTCTGTCTTCACCTCTAGCCCATTTTCCATCAAATAGCTCGTCGCTGGATTACTTGCTAAAAAGTTAACTGTGGCTAAATTTACTTTATGATTTGTAATGCTTGCGATAAAGTGTGGAATATGTTTTACATTGCCATTCTCCAATAGCTCTAATTGATAAAGTACTATGTGGTCGATGGCTCCATCCTTATCCCATACTATTTTATATAACATATAGCCAATCGCTTCATTATTCTCGTTGTAAAAAACTTTAGCTTCACCTTGTTTATTACTTTGCCAGCTACATTGCCAAGGAACATCTTCCTGATAAAAAGATAAATGCGATAGCTGCTCTGGTCTAATAGTTTCCACATGAATTGTGGCTTGCTTTTCTACTTTAGCTTCATATTCGCCACTTAAAAATAGCAATTGATTTGTAATTGTATAGCCATACTTCTCATATAACGCAATTGCTACTTTATTCTCTTTTATAGCTTCAAGCGCTGCAACTTCCACATTCTCTCTTTCATAGATGGCGATGGTTTCTTCCATTAAAACACGAGAAACACCTTTACCGCGATAGTCTGGAGAAATGCCTGTTCCGCCATTCCAAGAGGTTTTCTTACCATCTATTTGTCTGAATCCATTTAATACAATACCCACAGGACTATTATGATCAAATGCGACGATTGAAAGCTCTGGCGATAGCCCTTCTCCAACGATTCGGTTTAAAAACATCTCTTCATTCATTTCTATTTGTACAAAATACCCCTCAAAGCCTTTATTCCAAGTTTTTAAAGTTTCCTCTAAAGTGCACTGTGAGACCGTTTTTATGTCCATGCTTTTCTCCCACCCTTATGTTAATTTGAGCTACTACCTAAAAGTGATAAATCTTCTAAAGTTAATTTTTTTATTATTTCATAACCGTTTCCAGGACCGTTTGGCTTAACAATAACCATTCCGATGTTTGAAATTCTCCCTAATCCAACACCTTCAGGAAAGCTATGAGCAATGATCACTTGATTCATCCCCTGTGGTGGCTTTCTTTCTAGCACTGATTGTAGATTTGATAATATATTTGTTTTTTCAACGATTGGAATGTTTCCACCCAATTTATAAATTTCATATCCAAGTGGATCAATTTGGATATAGGCATAAGGAAATGCGAGCTTTGCCGTTTCAATTGTTCGACAAAAAGGACTTGCGACAATTAGTGAACTGATTGGAATTTGTAGATAGCGTAGCATTTGTCCAAAGTAAATGGCTTCCCTTCGCCCAACTTCAGACAAATTTCTTTGAGTAGAACAATCTTGAAAATTTAAATACGGCTGATCTACCCCGACAGTTGCCTCGCCATGCCTTGCATACAAAATGAATCCACCCTTTTTCAATAAATCCAGGATTGATTTATCCAAATATTTCATCTCCTCCTAATAGAATACCATGTTGATTATTAGAAATATATGAAATGAATTGCTCAAAAAATGTAAATATGAAAGTTGAAACAGCTTTTAGCAGCGAAGGAGTTACTTCATCGAAAGAGCAACTAAATTTGCCGGAGTAATTCCTTTACTTCGCCGGTAAAATTTCCTATTTAGCCGGTAAACCCCCTTTACTTCGCCGCTAAAACTCCCTCTTTCGCCGGTAAACCCTTTTACTTCGCCGCTAAAACTCCCTCTTTCGCCGGTAAACCCTTTTACTTCGCC